>JAYSCT010000002.1:0-85306 GCA_041914785.1 Roseateles sp. | reverse complement strand
CCGACTACCGCTACTTCCCCGACCCCGACCTGCCGCCGCTGGTGATCGCGCCGGAATGGGTGGAGCGCGTGAAGGGCGAGATGCCGGAGCTGCCGGCCGTGATGGCCGCGCGCTTCATCGAGGTCGACGGCCTGCCTGAGTACGACGCGACGATGATGACGCAGAGCCTGGCGACAGCCCGCTACTACGAGGCCGCCAAGGCCGCGGGCGCGACGCCGAAGCTGGTGGCGAACTGGGTCATGGGCGAGATCAGCAAGCGGCTGAATGCGAGCGGTGGCGAGATCGCCGCCGCGCCGGTCGGCCCCGAGCTGCTGGCCAGGCTGATCGCGCGCATCTCGGACGGCACCATCTCCAACAACGCCGCCAAGCAGGTGTTCGAGGTGCTGTGGACCGGCGAGGCGAGCGATGTGGACGCCGTCATCGACGCCAAGGGCCTGAAGCAGGTCAGTGACACCGGCGCCATCGAGGCCATCCTCGACGAGGTGCTGGCCGCCAACCAGAAGTCGGTCGACGAATTCCGCGCCGGCAAGGACAAGGCGTTCAACGCGCTGGTCGGCCAGGCCATGAAGGCCACCAAGGGCAAGGCCAATCCGGCGCTGGTCAACGAGCTGCTGAAGAAAAAGCTCGGGTGATGGGGGAGCCCGGCGCGCAGCGCGCCGGGCGGCCTCAGCGCTTGGGCGCGGAGGCTGTGGCCGGCGGCGCCGCCTTGGGCAGCTCGCCCAGCGGCGGCATGGAGCCGGGCGCCGCGCCGGCCCACAGCTTCTTCAGCCGTGCCAGCTCGGCATCGAAGCGCGTGTTGATGCGCACGATCTCGGCCTTCTGGTTCTCGATGAGCACCTGCTGCGCCTCGACGCTGGCGTCGTTGGCGTCCAGCTGCTGCTTGAGCTTGGCGGGCAGCGGCCGGCCCTTGTAGAACTCGGCCTCGTCCAGCAGCGGCTTGCGCTCTGCGCCCAGGTCCTTGATGCGGCGCTCGGAGATGCGCATGGCCTTGTTGGCATCGTCCAGCGCGGCATTGCGCGCGCGCTGGTGGGCCGCCTCGGTGGGGTAGCGCTGCACCAGCGTGCGGTCGCGGCGGATGGCGTCCAGCTGGGCCAGCCGCTCGGCCGCGGCGCGGCGGTCGGCGGCCTCCTTGGCGGCGCGCTCCTCGGGGCTGAGGAAGGGCGGCAGCGTCGCGCGCTGCGAGCCGTCGGCGTTGAGCACACGCTGCTCGCGCGACGTGCATTCGGGAATGGGCCGGTCGCTGGTCAGCCGCCGGCCGTCGGCCGTCGTGCAGGTGTAGATGCCCTTGCCCACGGCCTCCTGGGCCTGGGCGGCCAGCGCGGCGATCAGCAGGGCGGCAGCGATGATCGGCGTGCGCATCGGCGGGTCAGACCCCGTAACGCTCTCGGTAGGCCTGCACGGCCGGGCGGTGGGCGGCCAGGTCCGGCGCGCCGTCCAGGTAGGCCAGCAGGTCGGCCAGGCCGGCCACCGCGATGACCGGCAGGCCGTAGCGCTGCTGCACCTGCTGCACCGCGGAGTGCGGGCTGTCGACGCCGCCCTCGGCGGCCTTCTCCTGGCGGTCCAGCGCGATGGCGACGCCGCAGGGCGTGGCGCCGGCGGCCTCGATCATCTGGATGGACTCGCGCACCGAAGTGCCGGCGGAGATGACGTCGTCGATGATGAGCACGCGGCCCTTGACCGGTGCGCCGACGAGGGTGCCGCCTTCGCCGTGGTCCTTGGCTTCCTTGCGGTTGTAGGCGAACGGCAGGTTGTGGCCGCGGCGGGCCAGCTCCATGGAGACGGCGGCGGCCAGCGTGATGCCCTTGTAGGCGGGGCCGAAGATCATGTCGAAGGCCAGGCCCGACGCGATCAGCCGCTCGGCGTAGAAGCCGGCCAGGCGGCCCAGCTTGGCGCCGTCGTCGAACAGGCCGGCGTTGAAGAAGTACGGGCTCAGGCGCCCGGCTTTCGTCTTGAACTCGCCAAAGCGCAATACGCCCGCCTCGACGGCAAAGGCAACAAAGGACTGGGCGAGGGAATCGGTGGGCGCGGCGGACATGTCCGCGGGATTCTAGGGGTCAAAAAACAGGCTCGACCCCTAGAAGAGGCCGAGCCGTGAGCTGGTTTGTACTGAGTCGCGGGCCGGGCCCGCGTGTCGTCAGGCGGCGCTCAGAACGAGGCCTTGAACTGCACGCCGTAGCTGCGCGGCTCGTTGACGATGCCGGTCAGGTTGTTGAAGTCGATGGCGGCGACGACCTGGCGGTGGTTGGTGATGTTGCGGCCGAACGCGGCGACTTCGTACTTGCCGTCGGCCCAGCCGTAGCCCACGCGCAGGCCGCCTTCGAGCGCCGACTTGGCGCGGTACTCGACGGCCTCGTACAGGAACATGTTGTACTTGTCCTTGTAGGCCCAGTCGGTCAGCACGGTCAGCTCGCCGCCGGCCAGCTCGGTGCTGTACTTGAGCGTCCAGTTCCAGACGAGCTTGGGCGCGCGCGGCAGGTCGTTGCCGTTGATACTGACGATCTTGTCGGCTGCCGGGAAGCCCGGCACCAGCGGATCCAGCACCGTGCAGTTTGCGCCGCAGGCGCGCACGAAGAGGTTGGGATCCTTGATCTGCGTGTCGTTGTACGAGAAGCCCAGCGTCGTGCGCCAATCGCGCGCGATGATGGCCTGGGCGTCGATCTCGAAGCCCTGTCCTTCCGCCTTGGCGGCGTTGATGAGGCGGTTCTGGTTGACGCCGCCGCTGCCCGCGGTCAGCTGCATGTCCTTCACGCGGTACTTGAACACCGTGCCGGTGATGCGGGCGGTGTTGTCCAGCAGGTCGGCCTTGAGGCCGGCTTCGACGGACAGCACCTTTTCGGCGTTGGCCACCGAGATGGTGTCGCCGAACATCACGCGGCCCTGGATGCTGGGGGCGCGGTAGCCCGTGGCCACACGCGTGAACAGGCTGGTGCTGCTGCTCAGCGCGTAGTTGGCACCCAGGTCCCAGCTCCAGTTGGTGGACTTCGGGCTGGCGAGCAGCGGGCCGATGGTGGTGAATCCCTGGGTGCGGGCGGCGTCGAAGTCCTTCTTGTCGTTGGTGTAGCGCAGGCCGGCGGTGAGCTTCAGTGCCGGCGTGACCGTGTATTTCACGTTGCCGAACGCGGCCCACGACTTGGCCTGCTGGTGCTGCACGGCGTAGCCGATCTGCGGATCGCCGACGCTAAAGGTGTCGAAGTTGAATGTGTCTACCTGCAGCTTCTCATTGAAGTAGTACAGGCCCAGGATCCACTGCAGCGCATCCGCGGTGGTCGATTGCAGGCGGAACTCTTGCGTGGTCTGGCGCAGATAGGGAATGCCGTCCGCGGTCTGGGAGTCGAACGGGATGTACGCGGCCTGTCCCGGGTAGTCGGGCCCCATCGGCAGATGTTTGGGCCCGCCGAAGATGGCGTCGCTGCCGAAGCCGCCATCCACGTCGCCGCGGCTGTAGAACTTGGCGCGGTCGTGCGCAGTGATCGAGTACAGCGACACGCCGTCGAAGTCCCAGCGCAGGCGGGCACTGACCTCGCTGGACTTCAGCGTCTGCGAGTTGTAGCCGTCGGTGGGGTAGTAGCTGTCGTCGTAGCCATCGACCAGGTCGTTGGTGCCGCGCTTGATGATGTTGGCGCGGAAGGTCGTGGCCGTGCCCTTGTAGTCACGGGCCTGGACCTTGAACAGGCCCTCGAAGCCGCCGCTCTTGTAGAGCGCCTGCAGGCGCAGTGCCTTGTCGTTGTAGCCCTCGAGGTCGGCCGTCGCGCTGCCGCTGGCGGCCAGCGGGTTGTGCACCCGGTCATCCTGGCGCTGCACCAGGCCGGCCACGCGCAGTTGCAGGTCGCTGCTGACCGGCAGGTTGACGGCAGTCTCCAGGTTGACCGCGTTCCAGCGGCCGAAGCCGATGTTGGCGTAGCCCTCGAACTTCTTGCCCGGCTTGGCCGAGTCGAACTTCATGACGCCGGCCGGCGAGTTGCGGCCGAACAGCGTGCCCTGCGGGCCGCGCAGCAGTTCCACCTGCGCCATGTCGAAGACCGGGAAGCCCTTCAGCGCGATGCTTTCCTGCACGACGTCGTCATAGACCAGGCCCACCGGCTGGGACGCGTTCATGTCGAAATCGGTGTTGCCCAGGCCGCGCACGTAAAAGCGCGGGAAGGTGCGGCCGTAGTCGGACTCGATGTTCAGGCTGGGCACCTTGCCCGACAGCGCGCGGATGTCCTGGCCGCTGGCGTTGTAGGTGTCCAGTTCCTCGGACTTGATCGCCGAGATCGACAGCGGCACGTCCTTCAGGTTCTCGGCCCGGCGGCTGCCGGTGACGATGACGGCCTGCAGCTGGTTCACCTCCTTCTTGGCTTCGGGCTCCGGCGCGGCCTGGGCGACGGCGGACTGCAGCGGAAAGGCCGCACCCAGCGCCAGCGCGAGCAGGGTCGGGGTGGTCAGGATCTTGGGCATGGGAAATCCTCGGGGTTGATGGGCAGACGGCAGGGAGAGAACGCGGGCACTCGGTGCCTCTTGATTGCTACGGGATAGTAAAGATCACGTGACGGTTTCGTGATGACGCAGGCCGGGCGCTGTTGTGCATTTGCTGCACTGCGATACTGGGGTTTTGCCGCCCCGACACGTCCCGATGCGCTTCATCACCGCGAACCTCAACGGCGTCCGCTCCGCCGCCAGCAAGGGCTTCTTCGACTGGCTGGCCCAGCAGCAGGCCGACGCCGTCGGCGTGCAGGAGCTCAAGGCGCAGGCCGACGTCGTGGAGAGCAAGTTCCGCAGCTGCGACAAGCTCGAAGGCCACTTCCACTATGCCGAGAAGAAGGGTTACTCCGGGGTGGGGCTGTACACGCGTGAGGAGCCCAGCGAGCTGGTCACCGGGTTAGGGATTGCCGAGTTCGACAGCGAGGGCCGCTGGGTGGAAAAGCGCTTTGACAAGCCCGGCCGCAAGCTCAGCCTCATCAGCGTCTACTTCCCCAGTGGCACCAGTGGCGAGGAGCGCCAGGCGGTCAAGTACCGCTTCCTGGACGCCATGTTCCCGCACCTGCAGGCGCTCAAACGCGAGCGCGAATTCATCCTCGTGGCCGACGTGAACATCGCGCACAAGGAGATCGACCTGAAGAACTGGCGCGGCAACCAGAAGAACAGCGGCTTCCTGCCGGAGGAGCGGGCCTGGATGACCAAGCTGCTGGACGAGGGCGGCGTGGTGGACGTGTTCCGCACGCTGAACCAGAAGGCCGAGCAGTACACCTGGTGGAGCAACCGCGGCAACGCGCGCGCCAACAACGTCGGGTGGCGGCTGGACTACCACCTCGCCACGCCCGGCATCGCCGCGCTGGCCCGCGCCGAGTCCATCTACACGGGCCAGCTGTTCAGCGACCACGCGCCGCTGACCATCGACTACGACTTCGCGCTCTGAGCGCGGCCTTCAGCCTTTAACGCGGGGTAACGAGCCGCTACGGGGTGGCGGCAACTCCTACAGCGCGTCTGGCGGGGTGCCGACCCCGGCGGCGGGGCGACCCTCCTAGAGTGGATTCCAGCCGGTGGAAATCCCGGCCCCGCCAGCCGGCGCTCCATGGCCGGTTCACCGCTTTGAAAGGAGTCCCCCATGTCTGCCCTCAAGACCGCCACCTCCGCGCTCACCGCCGTCGCCCTCGTGTCCGGCATCAGCTTCGCCTGGGCCCAGTCCGACGAGCAACCCGTGCAGCCTGTCGACACGCCTGCCGCTGTCATGCCCAGCGAGGAAACGCCGGCCGACCCGAACGCGCTGCCGCCCGTCGACAACACGACAGCCAACACCCTGCAGCAGCAACAGCAGGCCGACGACCCGTCGCGCACGACGCCCCCGGCCGACACCACCACCACGCCGCTGCCGCAGGACAGCAGCAGCCAGCCGGCGCCCATGTCCGAGCCGGCGCCGGAACCGGCCCCCCGCGCCGACCGCAACTGATCGGCTGACCTGGCGCGACGTCTGCGCTGACCACCATGCCATCCGACGCGCCTCCTGAGCACGACGCCGCCGCCCGCCGGCGGCGCGACGTGCTCACCGGTCTGGGGCAGGGCGTGCTGTTCGCCGCCCTCGCCATGGCCGTGCTGTACCTCGTCGCCGGCGACCGCTTCCGGCGCAGCGCGCCAGCGCCAGCACCCACGCCGCCCGTCGCCGCGGCGCCAGCGCTGCGGGCAGCCGGTGCAGCCAGTGCAGCCAGTGCAGCCAGTGCAGCCAGTGCGGCCCTGCCGCGGCAACTGGACCTGGCCGGCGTCAGCGCGCCGCGCGACGTGACGCAGGTGGCTGCCTGGGCCGTGCGCGAGGCCGACAACGGCAACCGCCCCTTCGCCATCGTCGACAAGCGCCGTGCGCAGGTCTACGTGTTCGCACCCGGCGGCCGGCTGCTCGGCACCAGCCCGGTGCTGCTGGGCTACGCGGCCGGTGACCGCAGCGTCGAGGGCATTGGCAACAAGGCGATCAATCAGATCCAGCCTCACGAACGCACCACGCCTGCCGGGCGTTTCGAGTCGACTCCCGGGCGCAATGCGCTGCGCGAGGACGTCGTCTGGGTCGACTACGACGCCGCCGTCTCCATGCACCGCGTGCGTGCGACCAACCCGGCCGAGCGCCGTCTGGAGCGCCTGGCGACCCAGACCGCTGCGGACAACCGCATCAGCTGGGGGTGCATCAACGTGCCGGTCGCGTTCTTCGACGAGGCCGTCTGGCCCCACATCGGCAAGGGGCGCGGCATCGTCTACGTGCTGCCCGAGCGCGAGCCGCTGGCCGCCTTCTTTCCTGCCGCCGCCGCGGCGCCGCAACTGGCCCAGCTGGCTGCCCCAAAAAGGTAACAACGCCAAACCGTGAAGTCCTCGGCTGTGCGCCGCGGTCCCGCCTTCCTAGACTGCCCGCCGGGCAGGCGCGTGGTCGCGCCTGCCTTCATGAATGGGGTAGCAGGTGGGCAGCAGGTGGGCAAGCCGGTTCAGGGGCGGTGTCACGGGCATCGTGATCGCGTGGGGCGCCATGTCGGCCGCGCCCGGCATGGCCGAGGTGTCGCCGCGGCCCGTTGCGCATGACGCCGCGGATGCCCGCCCGTTCGCCGTCGTCGACAAGCGCCGGGCGACGCTGGCCGTCTACACGGCCGACGGTCGCCTCGTTGGCCGCACCGGCACGCTGCTGGGTCTGACGCCCGGCGACCGCGAGCCCGCCAGCGCGCGCGGCAAGGCCCCCAGCGCCCTGGGCCCCGCCGAGCGGGTGACGCCGGCCGGCCGCTTCGAGGCCGTTCCCGGGCGCAACCTCAGCGGCGAACGCGTCGTCTGGTTCGACTACGCGGCCAACCTCGCCATCCATCGCCTGCGCCCGGCGCCCGCGAGCGAGCGCCGGCCCGAGCGGCTGGCGTCGGCCAACCTGCAGGAGCGCCGCATCACGCTGGGCTGCGTGGTCGTCGACCCGGCGTTCTTCGACGCCGTCGTGCTGCCCACACTGGGCCGCGGCCCCAGCCTGGTCTACATCCTGCCGGAGCGCGACGAGGCGATGGTGTCCGGCGGCGGCAAGTCACGCGCCGCGGCGCTTTGAGCGCCTGAACGGGGCGGCGCGGCCGCCAGGAACCAAGGGCAATCCCTGGGTGGCCGGCCCCGGGTTTACGGGCGCCAGACCGGACAATTCCGCCCTTTCCAGCGGGTTACCGCCCGCGCCCCCGGTTTCACTTGGAACGACAGACGTGACCACCCCCACCACCACGGCCCATCCGGCCGGCCGCGCGGCAGCCGCGACGCCGGCCACCACCATCCTCGGCCAGCCCAACCAGCTCTTCGTCCTCTTCTTCACGGAGATGTGGGAACGCTTCTCCTACTACGGCATGCGCGCGCTGCTCGTGCTGTTCCTGGTCACCGAGGCCAGCAAGGGCGGCTGGGGCTGGAGCCGGGCGGATGCGACCAACCTGTACGGCTGGTACACGATGTTCGTGTACTTCACGCCCATCCTCGGCGGCTACGTGGCCGACCGTCTGCTGGGCACGCGGCGCTCGGTGCTGCTGGGGGGCTTCATCATCGCGGCGGGCCACATCGCGCTGTTCATGGAGACGGTGCCGATGTTCTACACCGGCCTGGGCCTCGTGGTGCTGGGCACGGGCCTGTTCAAGCCCAACATCTCGGCCATCGTCGGCCAGCTGTACGGCAAGGACAACGAGGGCGCCCGTGACGGCGGCTACACGCTGTTCTACATGGGCGTGAACGCCGGTGCCTTTTTCGGCATCTCGCTGTGCGGCTACATCGGCGAGAAGATCTCCTGGAACCTCGGCTTCGGGCTGGCCGGCATCTTCATGATCCTGGGTGCCATCCAGTTCTGGCTCAGCCAGGGCCTGTTCGGGACCATCGGCGACAAGATCGACGCCGCCAAGAAGGTCGTCGAGCAGAAGCTGGACGACACGCCGGCGCACGTCGTGGCCGACCGGCTCAAGGCCATCTTCGTGTTCTCGTTCTTCACGATCTTCTTCTGGTTCGCCTTCGAGCAGGCCGGCGGCTCCATGACCATCTTCGCGGCCGACTACACCGACCGCACGCTGGTCGGCACGGCCGGCCTCGCGTTCAAGATCGTCAACACCGCGATGACGCTGGTGCCCGCGGCCATCCTGACCTGGCTGCTGTTCAAGCTCTACCGCTCCACCGGCGGCCAGTACGCGCTGGCCAACGTGTCGCTGGCCGTCGCCTTCGCCATCATCTGGGGCCTGTGCCTGTGGATGCTGGGCCGCGAGTTCGCGATGGACCAGAGCGAGGTGCCCGCCACGTGGTTCGGCGTGCTGAACAGCTTCTTCATCGTCGTGCTGGCGCCGATGTTCTCCAAGATGTGGGAGAAGCACTGGAACCCGTCCGGCCCGGTCAAGTTCGGCGTCGGCCTGGTGCTGCTGGGCCTGGGTTTCGCCGTGCTGTCGTACGGCTCGGCCGGCATCCCGCAGGGCGCCAAGACGGCGCAGGTCAGCATGATGTTCCTGACGCTGGCCTACCTGTTCCACACCATGGGCGAGCTGTGCCTGTCGCCGGTGGGGCTGTCCTACATCTCCAAGCTGGCGCCGACGCGCCTGCTGGGCCTGATGTTCGGCGTCTGGTTCCTGAACTCCGCCATCGCCAACAAGATCGCCGGCTCCACGGGCTCCTACATCGACCAGATCTCGTCGACGTACTCGATGTCCGTGTTCTTCCTGATCTTCACGATCATTCCCATCGGCGCCGGTGTCGTGCTGATGGCGATGACGCCGCTGATGAAGAAGTGGATGCACGGCGTTCACTGATCCGCCCTGCACCGGCTTGGCCGGCCTGACGAAACCGCCCTCGGGCGGTTTTCTTTTGGTGCGCCCAGCATGGGCGCACTCTTGCGGGTGCAAGTCCCGCCGTAAGTTGATCACAGCGAACGAAGCGAAGCGCAACTGCATGAGGGTGACTGAGTGTGGGAAGGAAGCGTGGAGCGAAGCTGCGAGCCGATGAACAAGAACCGGATAGAAGGCACTGCCGAGCAGGGCGAGCGGGCCAAAGACCGCGAAGCTCTCGTGATCAAGGCGAAGCGGTGTAGATCCGGCGTGCGGTGCAGTGAAGGAGTGCGTTCTTACCTGGGGACGCCTCGCCTTGCGGCTGAAAGGCCGACGGCATTGCCGGAGCGAGGTCTCAGCAGAGGTCGTAGTAGCCGGGCAGCGGGGCCGCCGAGGCCGCCAGCGAGAGGCGAAGGACCGAACGAGAGCAAGTGACCGAGGACCTGGGAATGTCAAAGGCCATGCGTCAGATGCCGGAGCGATCCGGGCGGGCAGGCGTAGCGCACGGTGAAGCCGGGCGTGATCCTGCCAGCGACGAAGCCTGCGGCCCGCCCCATGAACACCAGGGCACAGGGTCAGCAATGCCGACGGCAGGGGCTGGCTCCCTGCTGGAGGCGGCGTTGACGAGAGAGAACCTGCAAGCGGCCTGGAAGCGGGTCAAGGCCAACAAGGGCGCCGCAGGCGTGGACGGGCTCGACATCGAGCACACCCACCGCCTGCTGCAAACGAAGTGGCCGCAGATCCGCCAAGCGCTGCTGGCGGGGACGTACCGGCCGACGCCGGTGCGCAGGGTGATGATCCCCAAGCCGGACGGAAGCCAGCGCGAGCTGGGCATCCCGACGGTGACGGATCGGTTGATCCAGCAGGCACTGCTGCAAGTGCTGCAACCGCGGATTGATCCCACCTTCAGCGACCACAGCCACGGGTTCCGGCCGGGCAGGCGAGCGCACAACGCGGTGAAAGCCGCGCGGGCGTACGTCCAGTCCGGCAAGCGCGTGGTGGTGGACGTGGACCTGGCGAAGTTCTTCGACCGGGTCAACCACGACATCCTGATGGACCGGCTCAGGAGACGCATCCCGGATGCAGCCGTCGTGCGGCTTATCCGCGCGTACCTGAACGCCGGGATCATGGATGGCGGGTTGGTGGTGGAGCGCGCCCAGGGCACGCCGCAAGGCGGGCCGCTGAGCCCGCTGCTGGCCAACGTACTGCTCGACGAGGTGGACAAGGCGCTGCAGGCGCGGGGCTACTGCTTCGCGCGCTACGCTGATGACTGCAACGTCTACGTGGGCAGCACCAAGGCTGGTGAGCGGGTGATGGCGTGGCTCAGGAAGCTGTACGGCAAGCTGAAGCTTCAGATCAACGAAGCCAAGAGTGCGGTGTGCAGCGCCCTCGGGCGCAAATTCCTGGGCTACGAGCTGTGGCTGGCCAAAGGGCGCGATGTGAAATGTGCGGTGGCCTACAAGGCGCTGGACAACTTCAAGGTGTGCGTGCGGCAGCTCACAAGGCGCTCAGGCGGACGCAGCATGGAGCAGGTGGTGCAAGGGCTGCGGCCTTACCTGCTGGGCTGGAAGGCGTACTTCGGCATGGCGCAAACACCGGGAGTCTGGCGCGAGCTGGACGAATGGCTGCGTCACCGTCTGCGAGCCGCCCAGCTCAAACAGTGGAAACGCGGAACTACCATCCATCGGGAGTTACTCCGGCTGGGGGCGACGCCGCAGGTTGCGGGACGGGTGGCGGCCAACGGCCGCCGCTGGTGGCGCAACAGCGGCAAAGCCCTCAACCAAGTGCTCACCATCGTCTGGTTCGACCGACTGGGGTTGCCCAGACTCTCATGACCTCAAGCTCTCGAACCGCCCGGTGCGGATCCGCATGCCGGGTGGTGTGGCAGGGGCGCCTCCTGATGGAGGTCCCCTATGCCGATTTCACAGTTCTTTGCTGTTGACAAAGAATGTCAGCAGCATGGTCGGGCTTTAGGTTCTGGGGTTGCAGCAAAACGTGTGATTTGCTTACAGTCGCCGCCTTGCACCCGGAGCCCCCCATGACGAAGCACAGCCTGGCGCTGACCCTCACTCCCCTCCTTGCCGCTGCCCTCCTTGCCGCCTGCGGCCAGAAGCAGGATGGCGCCGGCGCCCACGGCGGAGCCGGCGGCCCGCCGCCCGTGTCGGTGGCGCCCGCCACCCAGCGCGAGGTGCAGGAGTTCGACGAGTTCACCGCCCGCCTGGAGGCGCCCGACACCGTCGAGGTGCGCGCCCGCGTGGCCGGCACGGTCGAGGCCGTGCGCTTCAAGGAAGGCCAGCTGGTGAAGAAGGGCGAGCCGCTGTTCACCATCGACGCCCGCGCCTTCAAGGCCGAGGTGGCGCGCGCCGAGGCGCAGATCGCCGCCGCCAAGACCCAGGCCGAGCTGGCCAGGGCGGACCTCGCCCGTGCCGAGAAACTGATCAGCGCCAACGCGGTCAGCCAGCAGGAGATCGACCAGCTGCGCGCCGCGCTGCGCAGCGCCGAGGCCAACCAGAAGAGCGCCGAGGCCGCGCTGGTGCAGGCCCGGCTGAACGTGGAGTACGCCAGCGTGACGGCGCCCGTCAGCGGCCGCACGTCGCGCGCCAACGTGACGCCGGGCAACCTCGTCGGCGTGGGCGACCCGGTGCTGACCACCGTCGTCTCAAGCGACAAGGTCTATGCCTACTTCGATGCCAGCGAGGCGACCTATCTCAAGTACATGCGCTCGGCCAAGCCGGTGCAGACGGCGGTGCAGATGGGCCTGTCCAACGAACAGGGCTTCCCGCACACCGGCAAGCTGGACTTCGTCGACAACCGGCTGAACCCGGCCACCGCGTCCATCCGCGCCCGCGCCGTGTTCGACAACAAGGGCGGCCTGTTCACGCCGGGCCTGTACGCCCGCGTGAAGCTGGGCGGCGGCGGCACCTACCCTGGCGTCGTCGTGCCGGACCGCGCGATCACGACCGACCAGACCCAGAAGCTGGTCCTCATCGTCGGCCCCAACAACATCGTGCAGCCGCGGCCCGTGAAGCCCGGCGCGCTGATCGACGGCATGCGCGTCGTCGAAGGCGTCAAGGCCGGCGAGCTGGTCATCGTCGACGGCCTGCTGCGGGCCTTCCCCGGCGCACCGGTCACGCCGCAGGTGCTGAAGGTGGATGACAAGGGCATGCCCATCCCGGCCGTCCAACCCGGCGCCGCGCCGGCACCGGCGCCCGCCCCGGCCTCCGCCGCCTCGAAGTAATCCCAAGGCGGACGCCCCATGGACATCTCACGCTTCTTCATCGACCGGCCGCGTTTCGCGACCGTGTTGTCCCTCTTCGTCTTCCTGATCGGTGCGCTGGCCATCCCGCTGCTGCCGATCTCGGAATACCCCGAGGTCGCGCCGCCGCAGGTCGTCGTGCGCGCCCAGTACCCCGGCGCCAACCCGCGCGTGATCTCCGAGACGGTGGCCACGCCGCTGGAAGAGCAGATCAACGGCCTGGAGAACGTCCTCTACTTCGAGAGCCAGGCCACCGGTGATGGCGGCATGACGCTGACCGTCACGTTCAAGATCGGCACCCACCCCGAGGCCGCCGAGACGGCGGTGCAGAACCGCATCAACCGCGCGCTACCCCGCCTGCCCGACATCGTGCGCACCATCGGCGTGACGACCGAGAAGTCCAGCCCCAACCTCACCATGGTGGTGCACCTGGTGAGTCCGGACAACTCGCGCGACGCGCTCTACCTGCGCAACTACGCGACGCTGAACGTGCGTGACGACCTGCTGCGCATCCCCGGCATGGGCTCGGTGCAGAGCTTCGGCGCGGGCGACTACGCGATGCGCATCTGGCTGGACCCGCAGAAGCTCGCCGGCCGCAACCTGACGGCGGGCGACGTCGTCGGCGCCATCCGCGAGCAGAACACGCAGGTGGCCGCCGGCGTCGTCGGCGCGTCGCCGTCGCCGCAGGGCACGGACTTCCAGCTCTCCATCAACGCCCAGGGTCGCCTGGCCAGCGAGGAGGAGTTCGGCAACATCATCGTCCGCACCGACCCGCGCACCGGCGCCTTCGTCCGCGTGAAGGACGTGGGCCGCGTCGAGATCAGCGCCAACACCTACGCGCTGCGCAGCCTGCTGAACAACAAGGAGGCCGCCGCCATCGCCGTGTTCCAGGCGCCGGGCTCCAACGCGCTGGCCATCTCTGACAACGTCCGCAAGACGATGGAGAAGCTCAAGCCCAGCTTCCCCAAGGGTGTGGACTACGCCATCGTCTACGACCCGACGCGCTTCGTGCAGACCTCCATCGAGAAGGTCGTGCACACGCTGTTCGAGGCCGTCGCGCTGGTGGTGCTGGTCGTCATCATCTTCCTGCAGACCTGGCGCGCGTCCATCATCCCGCTGGTGGCCGTGCCGGTGTCCATCGTCGGCACGTTCGCCGTGCTGCTGCTGCTGGGCTTCTCCATCAACACGCTGACGCTGTTCGGCCTCGTGCTGGCCATCGGCATCGTCGTGGACGACGCCATCGTGGTCGTCGAGAACGTCGAGCGCAACATCCAGGACGGCCTCACGCCGCATGCGGCGACCGTGAAGGCGATGCAGGAGGTCTCGGGCCCCATCATCGCCATCGCGCTGGTGCTGTGCGCGGTGTTCATTCCGCTGACGCTGGTGCCGGGCCTGTCGGGCCAGTTCTACAAGCAGTTCGCCGTCACCATCGCCATCTCCACGGTGATCTCGGCGTTCAACTCGCTGACGCTGTCGCCGGCGCTCGCGGCCATCCTGCTGCGCCCGCATGACGCGCCCAAGGACCGCCTGATGGTGGTCATGGACAAGCTGTTCGGCCGCTTCTTCCACTGGTTCAACTGCTTCTTCCAGCGCCGCTCCAGCGACTACGGACGCGGCGTCACCGGCATCCTCAAGCGCAAGGGCGCCGCGCTGGTGGTCTACGCGCTGCTGCTGGGCGCCACGGCGCTGCTGTTCACGCGCATTCCCAGCGGCTTCGTGCCCGCGCCGGACAAGCAGTACCTGATCGGCGTGGCGCAGCTGCCCGCCGGCTCCAGCCTGGACCGCACCGAGGAGGTGATCCGCCAGATGAGCGCCATCGCGCTCAAGGTGCCGGGCATCGTCGACTCGGTGGCCTTCCCCGGCCTGTCGGTGGCCGGCTTCTCGGCCTCGCCCAACGAAGGCATCGTGTTCTTCGGCCTGGACGGTTTCGACAAGCGCACCTCGCGCGAGCTGAGCAAGGAGGCCATCCTCGGCCAGGTCAACGGCGCCATCCAGCAGATCCAGGGTGCGCGCATGTTCGTCGTGCCGCCGCCGCCGGTGGACGGCCTGGGCATCGCGGGCGGCTTCAAGATCCAGGTGCAGGACCGCAGCAGCCAGGGTGAGCAGGCGCTGTACGGCGCCACCTGGGGCTCGCTGGGCCAGATCTACGGCAACCCCAACACCAGCATCGGCACGCCGTACTCCAACTACGACATCAACGTGCCGCAGCTGTTCGCCAACGTCGACCGCGTGAAGGCCAAGCAGATGGGCGTGCCGCTGGCCTCCATCTACGACACGCTGCAGATCAACCTCGGCTCGCTGTACGTCAACGACTTCACCAAGTTCGGCAAGACCTACCAGGTCATCGTGCAGGCCGACGCGCCGTTCCGCGCCAAGGCCGAGGACGTCGTGCAGCTCAAGACCCGCAACGAGGGCGGCGACATGGTGCCGCTGGGTTCGCTGATGAGCGTGGAGCCCACCTTCGGCCCCACGCGCGTGACGCGCTACAACGGCTTCCCCGCCGCCGACATCAACGGCGCGCCCAAGCCCGGCTTCTCGTCGGGCCAGGCCGAGGCCGAGATCGAGCGCATCCTGAAGACGCTGCCGCGCGGCTTCAGCTACGAGTTCACCGACCTCAGCTACCAGGACCGCCTGACCCGCGACGTCGAACTGCCCGGCACCGGCATCAAGGTGCCCACGCTGGCCGCCGTGCTCGCGTTCTCGGTGCTGCTGGTCATCCTCGTGCTGGCCGCGCAGTACGAAAGCTGGAGCCTGCCGCTGGCCATCATCCTGATCGTGCCGATGTGCATCCTGTCGGCGCTGTTCGGCGTGTGGCTGTCGCACTTCCCGCCGTTCATGCAGGCGGGGGACCTGAACATCTTCACGCAGGTGGCGCTGGTGGTGCTGGTGGGGCTGGCGTGCAAGAACGCCATCCTGATCGTCGAGTTCGCCAAGGAGCTGGAGGAGCACGGCCGCTCGGTGGCGGACGCCGTCATCGAGGCCTGCCGCCTGCGGCTGCGCCCCATCCTGATGACGTCCATCGCGTTCTGCGCCGGTGTCATCCCGCTGATCCTGGGCAGTGGCGCCGGCAGCGAGATGCGCCGCGCGATGGGCATCGCCGTGTTCGCCGGCATGCTCGGCGTGACCTTCTTCGGCATCTTCCTGACGCCGGTGTTCTACGCGCTGCTGCGCAAGGGCACCGAGAAGCGCCGCGCCCGCGCCGCCGCGCTGCGCGCCCAGGTCGAGGCCTCGGCCCACGCCTTCCACCCGGGCATCGACGATGCCGCCCCCAAGAAGGAGGGCCACTGACATGCTCATCCGCCTGACCCCCCTTGCCGCGGCCGCCCTGCTGCTGGCCGGCTGCGCCGCACCCGGCCTGTCACAAGGTCCGCAAAACCTGGCCCCGGCGAGCTTCACGCAACTGCCGCCCGCCAGCAACGGCGCCGCGCAGATGACCGCCGCCTTCGTCGACAGCGCACAGCTGCAGCGCGTCGTCGACGACGTGCTGGCCAACAACCGCGACCTGCGCGCCGCCGCCGCGCGGCTCAAGCAGGCCGAAGCGCTGGCCGACGCAGCCGGCGCGCGCCGCCTGCCGTCGGTGGGCGTGGGCGCCAACGCCAGCCGCCAGCGCGCCGCCAACGACCAGGGCCAGTACAACAACTTCAACAGCTACGGCGTCAACGCGACGGCGGCCTGGGAGATCGACCTGTGGGGCCGCGTGTCGGCCACCGCGCAGGCGGCCGGTTATGACGCCCAGGGCGCCGCGCTGGACCGCGACGCCGCCCAGCTCAGCCTGGCCGGCACCGCGCTGAACCTGCAGGCCCAGCTCATCGGCCTGGGCCATCGCCTCAAGCTCGCGAAGGAAACGCTGGTCGTGCAGAACCAGCTGCTGGACCTCGTGAAGGCCCGCGTCGGCGCCGGCCGCAACACCGCGCTGGACCAGGCCCGCGCCGAAGCGCTCGTCGCGCAGACCTCCGCCAGCGTGCCCGCGCTGCGCAACGCGGCGTGCCTGACCCGCCTGCAGCTGGACGTGCTGCGCGGCCAGCCGCCGGCCGACTGCGACAAGGCCGACACCGACCCGCTGCCCGCGATGCCCGAGCCGCGCCTCGTCAGCCTGGGCACGCTGCCCGATCCCGCCGGCCTGCTGGCCGCGCGCCCGGACGTGAAGGCCGCCACCGTGCGCGCGCAGGCCGCCGCCGCGCGGGCCCAGGTCGCCTGGGCCGCGCGCTGGCCCACGCTGGGCCTGACCGGCCAGATCGGCTGGAGCGCCGGCAAGGCGGGTGACCTGTTCAAGAGCGGCACGCAGATCCACAGCCTGGCCGCCGCGCTGAACTGGAACTTCCTGGACTTCGGCGCCCGCAAGGCCGAGGAGACGGCCGCCCGCGCCGGCTTCGACGCGGCCGTGGCCGCCGCCGAGCAGGCGCAGCTCACCGCGCTGCAGGACGCACAGGGCAGCCTGTCGACGCTGCGCGAGACCGAGCTGCAGGCCGTGGCCCAGGCGCAGGCGGCGGACGCCACCGTGCGCGCGCGCGACCTCGCCTTCAAGCGCTACGACGCCGGCGTGACCGACTTCTACGCGCTGCTCGACGCCGAACAGGAACGCCTGGCCGCGGCCGACGCGCTGATCCAGGTGCAGACGGCGCGCGCCACCGCGCTGCTGGGCGTGCACAAGGCGTTTGCGGCGCGGTTGACGGCGCCGTAGCCGTCACCCCGCCGGCGCCAGCAGCTTCTCCAGCGCCTGCACGCGGTGCCGGCGCGGCGCCGTGATGGCGTAGAAGCTCTCGGTCAGCTCCGCCGACTGCCCGGCGATGACGAGCTGGCCGTGCTTGAGCTCGTCCTGCACCACCACCTCCGGCAGCAGCGCCAGCCAGCCGCTGTCGCGGGCGATCAGGCGCAGCAGCGCCATGTCATCCACCTCGGCCCGCAGCCGCGGCGTCACGCCGGCCGAGGCGCACAGCGCGTCGAACTGGCCGCGCACCGCGTGGCGCGGGCCGGGCAGCGCGATGTCCACGCCGTGCAGATCCTGCGGCACGCGCAGGGCGCCGGCCGGCCAGCGGCTCGCCGGGCCGACGATGGAGATCGCCTGGCTGGCCAGGAAGCGGCAGTGCAGCGGCCGCTCGGGGTCGGCCGGCACGCTCTGGTTGGCCAGCACCACGTCGAGCTGGTGCTCGGCCAGCCGCTGCAGCAGCCCGTCCAGCAGGCCGGACTCCAGCGTCAGCACCAGGTCGGGGTCGGCCAGCAGCGGCCGCAGCAGGTTCTCCTGGTAGTTGCGCGACATGGTCGCCACGCTGCCCACGCGCAGCCGCGCGAGCCCCTGGCTGCGGCCCTGCAGCCGCCCCAGCAGCTCCTGGCCCAGGCCGAAGATGTCCTCGGCGTAGTCCAGCACCACCTGGCCCGCCTCGGTCAGCACCAGGCGCCGGTTCTCGCGCGTGAACAGCGCCTCGCCCAGCCGCTCCTCCAATTGCCGGATCTGCGCCGACAGCGCCGACTGCGAGGTGTGCACCTCCTCGGCGGCCCGCGTCAGGTGGCCCAGCCTGGCCACCCGCCAGAAGTAGAAGAGGTGGTGGAAGTTGAGCTGTTCCAGGCGCATCGTTCTGTTTGATCGATGAATTCGTTTTGTTTATTGAATTTTACAGAACGGAAGCGCATCGCCACCATGCCAGGCCATGGAACCTCTCGACCTCCTCCTCGCCGGCGCCGCGCTGCTGCCGGCCGCACTGATGCTGCTGGCCATGGCCGGCCTGGCCGTCCACGCGGGCCCTGACCGCCGCGCCTGGGCGGTGTTGCGCACCAGCGCGACGCTGGCGCTGCTGGCCGCCATCGCCGCGCTGGCGGGCCAGGCCCTGGCCGCCCCCGCGCCGCTGCTGCCGGCGCTGCGCCCGACGCTGTTCGGTGCCACCGTCGCCGTGCTGGTGCAGGGGCTGGGCGTCGTCGTGGCCGTGTTCTCGGCCCGCTACCTCGACGGCGAGGCCCGCCAGGCCCGCTATGCCGCGGCGCTGGCGGGCGTGCTGGGCAGCGTGCAACTGCTGCTGCTGGCCGACCACTGGGGCGTGCTGATCGCCGCCTGGGCCGGCGTGGGCCTGGCGCTGGAGCGGCTGCTGTGCTTCTACCCCGACCGCCCGTTCGCGCTGCTGGCCGCGCACAAGAAGCGTGTGGCCGACCGCGCGGCCGACGTCGCGCTGTTGGCCGCCGCCGGCCTGAGCTGGCACGAGGTGGGCAGCGGTTCGCTGAGCGACCTGGCCGCCCATGTGCAGGCCCAGGGCCTGTCCATGCCGCTGCAGGCGGCGGCCGCGCTGCTGGTGGCCGCCGTCGTGCTGCGTACCGCGCTGATGCCTGTGCATGGCTGGCTGATCCAGGTCATGGAGGCCCCCACGCCGGTGTCTGCGCTGCTGCATGCGGGCGTGGTCAACCTCGGCGGTGTCGTGCTGATCCGCTGCGCGCCGCTGCTGGAGGCGGCCATGCCGGCGCGCACGGCGCTCGTCGTGCTGGGCCTGCTGACGGCGCTGGGTGCCGGCCTCGTCATGCTCACCCGCATCAGCATCAAGGTGCGCCTGGCCTGGAGCACCGTGGCGCAGATGGGCTTCATGGTGCTGGAGTGCGGCCTGGGGCTGTACACGCTGGCCGCGCTGCACCTGCTGGGGCACTCCATCTACAAGGCGCACGCCTTCCTGGCGGCCTCCGACGCGGTGCGGCAGACACGGGCACGCGCGCTGCACACCCCGCCGCCGCCGGCGCGTGCGAGCCTGCTGGCCGCGCCGCTGCTGTCGCTGGCCGTCGTGCTGGCCGTGGGCGGCGCCTGGCCGTGGTGGTGGACGGGCCTGCTGGCGCTGGCGTGGGCGCCGCTGCTGTGGGTGGCGTCGCTGCCGGCGCTGGCCACCGGCCTGGCCGCCACGGCGCTGCTGACCGCCGTGGCCCGCGCCGCCCATGCGCTGCCGCTGGGCCTGCACGACGCACCGCACGACGCGCTCGGCCTGCTGGCCCTGGCCGGCATGGCCGGGCTGCATGCCGTGCTGGCCGCGCTGCAGCTGCGCCCCGCCGCGCTGCTGGCCGCGCGCCGCTGGAGCTATGCCGGCTTCTACCTCGACGAGTTCACCACCCGCTGGAGCCTGCGCCTGTGGCCACGCCGCTGGACGCCCGCACCGCCGCCGCAGCCCCGCCCCGCCACGACCTGACCGGACCCGCCATGCACACCGACGCCCTCGAACACGACGCCCTCGGCCGGGCCGAGATGCACACCCGCATCCAGGCCGCCTGCGCCCAGGCCTGCGGCGCGATCGCGCCCACCTGGCCGCTGGACCGCGCCATCGCCGTCAACCCGCACTGGCAGCGCATCGGTCTGCCGCTGCGGCGCGTGGCCGCGCGCATGGCGCTGCTGGGCGGCATCCAGGTCTTCCCGCCGCGGGCGCGGCAGCGCGAGGCCTGGCGCAGCGGCCGCATGGCGCCGCAGGACCTGGCGCTGGCGCTGCAGCGCGTGCCCGACGCCGCCGGCCTCACCGAGGCGCACTGCGTCGCCGCGCTGGACGCGCCCGAGCCGATCCCGGGCCTGCAGCCGCTGCCGCTGCTCATCGACGTGCTCGACAACGACCCCGCCCGCGACACCCGCCTGACCTGGCGCCAGGCCATCACCCACCAGGTCAGCCAGACCTGTGCCGCCTTCTTCGACCGCGCGCAGGCCGACTGGCAGCCCGAGCGCGGCTCCGGCCTGTACGCGTTCTGGCGCGACACGCTGACGCATGACCACGGCATCGGCACGCTGATGGGCCTGCCAGGGCTGCAACGTGGCCTGCAGGCGCTGCCGGCCACGCGCGAGGACGCCGAAGCCTGGGCGCTGCGCCACCTGCAGCTGCCCGACGACGCCTGGGCGGACTACCTGGAGGCCGTGCTGCTCACCGTGCAGGGCTGGGCGTCATGGTGCGCCTACCTGGCCTGGCAGGCGCCGGCGGGTGCGCCCGCGCACGAGCACCTGCGCGACCTGCTGGCCATCCGCCTGGCGTGGGGCGCCGTGCTGCTGGAGGTCAAGGACGACGTGGCCGCCCGCCAGGCCTTCGCGGCGCTGCAGGCCGAATGGCGCCGCGCGCCCGAGCGGCTGCGCCAGGCCGAACAGGCGCTGGTCGTCGACGAGGTCTGGCAGCTCGCGCTGGAGCTGGGTTACCAGCGCGAGCTGGCCCAGCGGCTGCAGCAGGCGCCCGGCTTCCAGCCCGCCGAGCCCGAGGCGCAGGCGGTGTTCTGCATCGACGTGCGCAGCGAGCCGCTGCGCCGCGCGCTGGAGGCCACCGCGCCCGCGCTGCAGACGCTGGGCTTCGCCGGTTTCTTCGGCGTGCCGGCGGCCTACACGCCGCTGGGGACGGGGGCGCGCCGGCCGCAGCTGCCCGGCCTGCTGCAGCCCACCGTGGAGGTGACCGACCAGCTGCCCGGCGCCGCCGCGGCCGCCACGGCTGCCGCCGCACGCCGCCAGCGCCTGGCCTGGGCCGCGCAGTGGGAGGCCACCACGCGCTGGCCCGGCGCCGCCTTCTCCTTCGTCGAATCGCTGGGCGTGGGCTACCTGGGCAAGCTGGGCGGCTGGCTGTGGCCGCGCGAGCAGGCGCGCGACAGCGGCGACCAGGCCGGCCTGCCGGCGCGCTACCGTCCCGTCTGCCGGCCCATGCTCACGGGGTTGAGCGGGGACGAGCGTGCCCAGCTCGCCGCCCGCGTGCTGAAAGGCCTGGGCCTGGCCCGCGGCGCCGCGCCGCTGGTGATGCTGGTGGGCCATGGCAGCCAGTCCGCCAACAACGCCCAGGCCGCGGCGCTGGACTGCGGCGCCTGCTGCGGCCAGACCGGCGAGGTCAACGCACGCAGCCTGGCCCTGCTGCTCAACGATGCCGACGTGCGTGCCGCGCTGCCGGCGCTGGGCCTGGCCGTGCCGGCCGAGACCCGCTTCGTGGCCGCGCTGCACAACACCACCACCGACGAGATCGAGGGCTTCGACCTCGACCTGCTGCCGCCCGAGGCGCGCCAGCGCTGGGCCCGCTGGCAGCCGGTGTTCGCCGCGGCCGGCGACCGCGTGCGCCGCGAGCGCGCCGCGTCACTGGGCCTGCAGGCACGCGGCGCCGCCGGCGAGCTGCTGGCCCAGCTGCGCCGGCGCGCCAACGACGGCGCGCAGACGCGGCCCGAATGGGGGCTGGCGGGCAACGCCGCCTTCGTCATCGCGCCGCGCGCGCGCACCTGGGGCACGGTGCTGCAGGGCCGCGCCTTCCTGCACGACTACGACGCCACGCAGGACGCCGACGGCAGCCTGCTGGAGCTGCTGATGACGGCGCCCCTGCTGGTCACGCACTGGATCAACTGGCAGTACCACGCCTCCACCTGCGACCCCGGGCGGCTGGGCAGCGGCAACAAGCTGCTGCACAACGTCGTGGGCGGCCACCTCGGCGTGTTCGAGGGCAACGGCGGCGACCTGCGCATCGGCCTGTCGCGCCAGTCGCTGCACGACGGCCGGCGCTGGGTGCACGAGCCCCTGCGGCTGACGGTGGTCATCGACGCCCGCGAGGCCGCGATCGAGGCGGTCATCGCAAAGCACGCGGTGCTGCAGCAGCTGCTGGGCCACGGCTGGCTGCACCTGTGGCGCTTCGGCGAAGCCGGCCTGGCGCGGCGCGACGCGGGCCGCTGGCTGCCGGTCTAGGAGGCCGCGGGCAGGGGGCGGGTCTGCGGCGTCCGCCTGAACGCGCCGCGATCGAAGCCCAGCGCCGCGGCGCGGTCCAGCAGCCCGTTCAACACCGTCTCGTCCAGCTGCGGCGTGCGCGACAGCACCCAGGCGTAGCCGCGGTCCGGGGTGCCCACCAGCACGTGGCGGTAGTCCGGGTCCAGCGCCACGATCCAGTAGTCGCCGTAGATGGGCCAGAAGAAGCTCACGCGCAGCTTGGCGTTGCCGCTGTCGGGCACGACCTTGGCGTGGCCCTGGATGTCCTCCACGCGGCCGTCGGCGGTGCGGCAGCGGTTCAGCACCGCCACGCGGTCGCCGTCGAGCCGGTAGGTGGCCTGCGTGTCGGCCACGCACTGCTTCTGGAAGCGGTTGGGCAGCAGCGCGATCTCGTACCAGCTGCCGGCGTAGCGGGCCAGGTCCACCCGGGGCACGGTGGGCAGCGGCGGCTGGCCGGCGCCGGGCGTGCCGCAGGCGGTGCAGGCCGCGGTGGCGGCGAGGAGGAGCAGGCGGGTCAGGCGGTGCATGGCGGTTTCGGCGAAGGGGTCAGGACGACGCGACGATACGCGCCGCCAGCGCGGTCACGCTGCGCCGGTAGGCCTCGGCCAGCGCATCCGCCTGCGCGGCGCAGGGCAGCGCCAGGTCGGCGCTGCCGGGGGCGGGCAGCGGCGTGTCGGCCGGGGCCTGCAGCGGCAGCCAGTGCCAGCGTGCGCGCAGCGCCAGCCGCAGGCCGGCGGCGTCCGGCCGGGCCAGCCATTCGTCCACGCGCACCACCAGTCGCAGCGACTCGCCGGCCGGGGCCTGCGGCTTGCCCAGCGCCACGGGGTAGGGCTGGCGCAGCCGCGCCAGGTCTTCCGCCAGCAGCCGGGGCAGCGCGTCGCGCAGCGGTTCGGCCCAGCGGGCCTCGGGCAATGGCGCCAGGCCGGCGCTGCCCGAGGCCACGAGGATCTCGTCGCGGTCCAGCAGCTCGGGCAGGGCCACCTGCGGGCCCAGCACCCAGGCGCGGTTGTCGCGGCCGGGGCGGGCGTCGTCGGGCAGCGGCGGCAGCCCGGTCAGGCCGTACAGGCGGCGGGCCGGTGCGCCGCGGTGCGCGCAGCCGGCCAGCGCGGCGGCGGCCAGGCCCAGCAGCAGGCCGCGGCGCGGCAGGGTGGACAGGGAAGCGGTCATCGTGCGGGCTCCTTGGCGAGATCCTGGGCGAGGTCCTTGGCGGGTGGCGGCGCGGTGGCCGGCAGGCCGGCGTCCGGCTGGCGGCCCAGCAGCAGCTGCTGCGGCTGGGCGTCCAGCGACCGGGCCAGCTGCCGCAGCGTGCGGGCAGCCTGCGACAGCTCGCGCAGCGTGCGTTCGGTCTGCTGCAGCAGCGGGCCGTCGGTGTCGGCGGCCTCGCGCAGCGCGCTGCTGGCCTGGGCCAGCTCGTTCATGGCGTGCTGCAGGTCGCGCACGACGGCGCCCTTCGGGTCCAGCAGCGCGCCGGCCTTGTCGGCACCGTCGCCCAGCTTGTCGGCGGCGGTGGAGACCTTGCCGCCGGCCCGGTCCACGCTGGCCAGTGCCGACTCGGCGCCGCGCGTCAGCGGCACGGCCCGGCGGTCCAGCTCGGCGGCCAGCCGCCGCGCGTGGGCCGCCGTGGCGGCGAAGTCCTGCATGCCCTGCTTGAGCTCCGGCGCGGCCACCAGCGACTTGGCCGATGCAGCGATCTGGCTGAGGTCGTCCAGGATCTTGCGCAGGTCCACGCTTTCCAGCTGGTTCTTCAGCGCCTGGAAGGCGGTGGCGCTGGTCGGGATCTCCGTGGCCTCGCCCTTGTAGCCGCCGTGCAGCGTGCCGCGCGGCTTGGTGCGGAAGTCCAGGTCCACGTAGAGCTGGCCGGTCACCAGGCTCTGCGTGCCCAGCTGCGCGCTGAGGCCGCGCGCGATCAGCGTGGGCAGCGCATGGGCGATGTCGTCGTTGCCCATGCGGCCGTCCAGGCCGCGCACGGCGTCGGCGTCCAGCTGCGCGACGACGGGGATGGCGAAGCTGTCCCGCGTGCTGTCGTAGTGCACGCTGATATCGGTCACGTCGCCGATGCGCACGCCGCGGAACACCACCGGCGCGCCCTTCTGCAGCCCGAACACGGAGCCGGAGAAGAACATCACCACGCGCTCGGGGCGCTTGAACCAGTGCAGGCCGGGCAGCGCGATGAGGGCCACGGCCAGGATGGCCAGCGCGGCGACGACGAAGCCGCCGATGAACAGGGGGTTGGCGCGATGGCGCTTCATGCCGGGACCTCGCCACGGTTGAGGAACTCGCGGACGGCGTCGGGCCCGTGGTCGCGCAGCTCGGCCGGCGGGCCCAGCGCGGTCGCGGTGCGGGCCTGCACGTCCAGGAACAGCAGCCGGTCGGCCACTGCGAACAGGCTGTCCAGCTCGTGGGTCACGAGCACGATGGCGGTGCCGACGTCGGTCTTCAGCCGCTTGATGAGGTCGTCCAGCCGCGCCGACGTCAGCGGGTCCAGGCCGGCGGAGGGCTCGTCCAGGCACAGCAGCGGCGGGTCCAGCATCAGCGCGCGCGCGATGGCCGCGCGCTTCCTCATGCCGCCCGACAGCGACGACGGCTCGGCGTCGAAGGTGGCCGGGTCGGCCAGCCCGGCCAGTGCCAGCTTGAAGCGGGCCTGCTGCTCGCGCTGCGCCTCGTCCAGCTCGGTGTAGAGCTCCAGCGGCAGCATCAGGTTCTCGCCGACGCTCATGCTGCTCCAGAGCGCACCAGCCTGGAAGGCCACGCCGATCTCGCGCCGCGGCGGGTCGTCGCCGTGCACATCACGCGCCTCGCCGCCGGCCACCCAGGTGACGGTGCCCACCTCGGGCGTCTGCAGCCCGATCATGTGACGCAGCAGCGTGCTCTTGCCGCAGCCGCTGGCGCCGCAGATGGCGAGCACCTCGCCGGCGCGCACGTCGAACGTCAGGCCGTGCTGCAGCTCGCGGCCGCCGGCATGCAGGCTGAGGTTGTCCACGCGCATCAGCACCTCGTGCGCCTGCGGGCCGTTCGCAGGCCGGCCCGCGTCCAGTGGCGCTCGATCGGACACGGGGCTCATAGTCCCAGCCGCTGGAAGATCACGGTGAGCGCCGAGGCGGCCACCACCATCCACACGATGGCCTGCACGACGGCCGCGGTCGTCGCCTCGCCCACCGCCTGCGCGCTGCGGCCCGCGTTCAGGCCCTGGCGGCAGCCGGCCAGCGCGACGAGCACCGCGTACACGCTGCCCTTGAGCAGCCCGACGAACAGGTCCCAGCCCGACAGCGCCTCGCGCGTCGTGCTCAGGTAGGCCATCGCCGGTACGTCGTACAGGCCCACGGCCACCGCGCCGCCCACGGCCAGCCCGGCCAGGCCGGCGCACAGCGTCAGCAGCGGGCCCGTGACCAGCAGCGCCAGCATGCGCGGCAGCACCAGGTGCTCCACCGGGTCCACGCCCAGCGTCGTCAGCGCATCGATCTCCTCGCCGGCGCGCATGCTGCCGATCTGCGCCGCGAAGGCCGCGCCGACGCGCCCCGCCAGCACGATGCCCACCACCAGCGCCGCGATCTCGCGCACCACGCCGATGGTGACGAGGTTGGCGATGAAGCTCTGCGCACCGAAGCGCTGCAGCTGCTCCGCGCCCATGTAGGCGACGATGAGGCCCACCAGCGTGGCCACCAGCAGCACGATGGGCAGGCTGCGCGGCCCGGTCTGCTCGACCTGCCACAGCCAGTCGCTCAGCCGCATCGCGGTGCGGCCGCGCGCCAGTCGGCCCAGTGCGGCGAGCAGCTCGCCCACGAACACCAGCGTCTTGCGCGAGTCGGACGGCGGGGGCGGGCCGTCGTCGGCGGGGCCGGCCGCCGGCTGCGCGGCGGGCGCCGGCTGCGGCAGGCTCAGGCCCAGCAGCGGCTGCAGGCCGCGCGGCAGGCCGGCAAGGTCCAGCGTCACGCCCCCCCGCGCCAGCGGCGCCAGCAGCTGCCACAGCGAGGCGGCGAATGCCGGCTGCCAGTGCGCCAGGCGTGACCCGTCGAAGCCGACCTGCGTGCCCGCCGCCACGGTGAGGCCGGCCGGCGGGCCGGGGAGGGCCTCGTCGCGCCAGTCGCCGCTCAGCACCAGCCGCCAGCGGTGGCCGCCGCCCTCCCACTGCGCATCGCCGCCGCGCGTCGGGGCGCGGGGCGGGGCAGGGGAAGCGAGCGTGTCGGTCATGGCTGCCAATGATAGGCGGCGGCGGCGCAGTGCCGGCCCGGACGCCGTCTTCGCCCGCTGTAGGACGGCGCCCCGCCGCACGCCGCGAGCCGGCCTGCGACTACACGCGCGCCGCGGCGCCGCGCCCACAGTGCGGCCCATGCCAGCTCAGGAGAACCCCATGAAGCCGCACACCTCCCGCCCGGAATCCACCACGCAACGCGGCGCCGTGGCGCCCGACGGCCCGTCACTGCCGCACGAGCGCGACCAGCAGACCGACGCGACGCATCCCCAGCCCGACCCGCACATCCGGCGTGCCGCGCGCGATCTCGCCCAGGGCCAGGTGGACACCGACCTGCGCGCTACGCCGGGGCTGGACGCCGGGCGCCGCGGCAGCCTGGTGGACGGCGGCGAGCACGCCGCGTCGCAGCCGCCGCGGGCCAGGCGCTAGCCTGCCGGGGCGGGGCGCTGCACCACGCGGTTGCGCCCCTGGGCCTTGGCGTCGTACAGGCCGGCGTCGGCGCGGTTGATGAGGGCTTCCAGCGAGTCCTGCGGCAACGCACCCGCGACGCCGATGCTGACCGCGCAGGCCGGCAGGCCCGGGTCGGTGCCGGCGCTCGCGCGGATGCGCTCGGCCACGGCCAGCGCCTGCGCCGTGTCGGTGTCCGGCAGCAGCGCGACGAACTCCTCGCCGCCGTAGCGGCCCAGCACGGCCGGGCGGCGCAGCACCGCAAGCGCGCGGGCGACGAAGTCCACCAGCACCTGGTCGCCCACGCGGTGGCCGTGCTCGTCGTTGATCTGCTTGAAGTGGTCCAGGTCCAGCATCAGCACCGACAGCGGCCGGCCCTGCCGCCGTGCGCGCGCCAGCTCGGCCTCTCCCGTCGTGAACAGCGCGCGGCGCGTCAGCGCGCCCGTCAGGCTGTCGTGCGTGATGAGGCGTTCCAGCTCCCGGCGCAGGTGCTCCGACGCCATCAGCACCGTGCCGATGCTGGTCAGCAGCGTGCCGAAGGCCAGGCCCAGCAAGTAGACGACCTGCATCGGTGCCGGCGTGAACAGGCCCTCCTGCGGCGGCGCGAACGGCGCGCTGGCGGCGCGGGCCAGGATGATGGCGCTGGTCAGCGCCAGCACGGTGCCGGTGAAGCGCGTCGCGAAGCTGTGCACCGGCTGGCGCCAGACGACGGCCGCATGCCAGGCGCCCACGCCGCCCAGCAGCACCCCCATGAACAGCACGCGCCAGCCGTAGCCGCCGGTGAACAGGCTCATGAACAGCAGCGCCGCCGCGCCGGCCAGCCACAGCAGTCCCGTCGCCCGCGCGGACAGCGGCTGCCCGAAGAAGCGGCAGCTGCCGGCCAGGAAGGTCGCCGCCGCCGCGAACATCAGCGCGTTGGCCAGGCCGGTGGAGAGCAGGGCCGGCACCGCACCCCGCAGCGTGAACAGCAGCGCCGACGCGAACGCCAGCAGCGGCGCCACCGTCCAGTGGCCCAGGCCGCGGATGGACGGCGGATAGCTGCGGCGCTGGAAGAACATCACCAGCGCCATCAGACAGCCCATCACCCCGGTGACGCCGCTGATGGTGCGCAACTCCAGCATGTCCAGCACGGTCTGGCCTCCTGCCGGCGCAGGCGCGCCGGCATGCGGAGTCTAGGAGCCACGGGCGGCCGGGGGCGAATGGCGCCGCTGCCGGGGTGAACGACACCGGCGGCGGCGCGGCGGCGGGGCACACTGCGGCATGCCCATCCTGCCGCGCCGCTGGCGCCTGCCCTACATCGCGCTGCTGACCGTCGTCGGCGGGCTGCTCAGCGCGTCGGCGCTGGAGGCCTACCGCTTGGGCGGCGGCACGCAGCCGTGGGAGCCCTTCCTGTGGGAGTACAGCTCGGTCTTCGTCATCGGCGCGCTGGCCTTGTGCGTGCACGCCCTCGTCGGCCGGCTGCAGGGGCAGCCCTGGCCGCGGCAGCTGCTGGCGCACGCGGTGGCGCTGCCGGTCTTCAGCGTGCTGCACATCGCCGGCATGTTCGGCCTGCGGCTGCTGGTCTATGCCCTCGTGGGCGCGGGCTACCACCCCGACGACATCCCCACGCTGCTGGTCTACGAGGGCGGCAAGGACGCGGTGAGCTACCTCAGCTTCTGCCTGATCTCGCGCGGCGTCTGGATGGCCCAGGCGGCCGAGCGTGCGCGCCGCGAGCTGGCCGAGGTGCGCCTGGCGCGCCTGGCCGACCAGGTGCAGCCGCACTTCCTGTTCAACACGCTGAACCTGATCTCGTCGGTCATGTACGAGGACGTGCCCCGCGCCGACCGGCTGCTGTGCCAGCTGGCCGACCTGCTGCGCCAGACGCTGGCCGCGCAGCAGCGCGCCGAGCACACGCTGCGCGAGGAGCTGGCGCTGGTCGAGCCCTTCCTCGCGCTGATGCAGGCGCGCTTCGGCCCCGAGCGGCTGGTGGTGCGCCTCGACGCCGATGATGCGGCGCTGGCCTGCCGGCTGCCGGCGCTGCTGCTGCTGGCGCCAGTGGAGAACGCCGTCAAGCACGATGTGGCGCGGCACCGCGGCCGCGTCGAGGTCGTCGTGGCGGCGGCGCGTGACGGCGAGCGCCTGACGCTGCGGGTCAGCAACCACGGCGACACGCCCGTGCCCGAGTCGCCGCCCGACCCCGACGGCGGCCTGGGCCTGCGCAACGTGCGCGAGCGGTTGGCGGCGCGCTACGGTGCAGCAGCCAGCGTTCGGTTCGGGCCCGATGGCCGTGGCATGAGCTTGGTCGTGGAGCTGCCGTGCGCATCCTGATCGTCGACGACGAGCCCGCCGCGCGCGCCCGGCTGCGCCGGCTGCTGGCCGCCGAGCCCGACGTGGCCGAACTGCTGGAGGCCCCCGACGCCCCGGCCGCGCTGGCCCTGGTGCAGACGCTCGCCGCGCCGCCCGACCTCGCGCTGCTGGACATCGAGATGCCCGGCGGCAACGGCGTGCAGCTGGCCGCCGCGCTGCGCGAGCGGGGCGTGCGCAGCGTCATCTTCTCGACCGCGCACGCCGAGCACGCGCTGCAGGCTTTCGAGCTGGCGGCGCTGGACTACCTGCTCAAGCCCTACACGCCCGAACGCCTGGCCGCCGCGCTGGCCCGCGTGCGCGAGCGCCTGGCGCAGCCGAGCGCGCCGGTGGGCGAATGGTGGGTGGGCGGCGAGCGCGTGACGCTGGCCGACGTGCCGTGGATCTCTGCGGCCGACAACTACATCGAGCTGCATCTGCCGCCGCGCTGCCTGCTGGAGCGCGCCACGCTGGCCGACGCGCTGGCCCGGCCAGGCTGGGCCGCGCGCTTCCTGCGCGTGCACCGCAGCCATGCCGTCAACCCGGCGCATGTGCAGCGCATCGAACGGCTGGGCAGCGGCGAGGCGCTGCTGACGCTCGCCTGCGGCGAGGTGCTGCGCGTGTCGCGCGGCTACCGCGACGTGCTGGACGCGTTCGCCCCATAGCGCCCGCAACTCGCCCCGCCGCCGTCGCGCGGCGCGGCCGGGCCGGCGAAGCTGCGGGCCATGAACACACCACGCCTGCCTTTTCTCGACGGCCTGCGCGTCGCTGCCTTCGCGCTGCTGATCCCGTACCACGTCGGCATGTACTACGTGACCTGGGACTGGCACGTGAAAAGCCCCGCCGCCAGCGCCGCGCTGGAGCCCTTCATGCAGCTCAGTTCGCCGTGGCGGCTGTCGCTGCTGTTCCTCATCGCCGGCGCGGCCTGCCACGGCCTGTTCGCGAAGCGCGGCGCGCTTGGCACGCTGAAGGACCGCTCGCGGCGCCTGCTGCTGCCGCTGCTGTTCGGCATGGCCGTCATCGTCACGCCGCAGGCCTACTTCGAGGTGCTGACCAAGGTGCCCGCGCAGCTGCCCGGCGACGGCGGCTATCTGGACTTCTGGGCCGCCTACCTGCGCAGCGGCCGCTACTGCCGCGGCGACGACTGCATGGTCGTGCCGACCTGGAACCACCTGTGGTTCCTGCCCTACCTGTGGGTCTACGCGGTGGCGGGGGCGGCGCTTGCATCGCTGCGGCTGAAGCCGCGCGCCGTCGAGCTGCCTGCCTGGGCCTGGCTGCTGGCGCCCGCGGTGCCGCTGGCGCTGCTGCGAATCTTCGTCATGCCGCACTGGCCATCGACGCACGACCTGGTGCACGACCTCTACAACCACCTGCAGTACGGCTACGTGTTCGCCATCGGCTGGGCCAGCCGCACGCCGCTGGCGCAGGGCCTGTGGCCGGCCGCGCTGCGGCTGCGCTGGGTGGCGCTGGGCGTGTCGCTGGCGACCTGGGCCGCGTTGCTGGTGTTCAATGCCCGCTACGCGGACGCGTCGCCGCCCGACGCCGTGCTGGTGGCCGCCCGCACGCTGCGCGGCGCGCTGACGTGGTGGTCCATCGTCGCCTGCTGTGGCTGGGCACAGCGCGCCTTCCCGCGCGAGACACCGGGGCTGCGCCAGGCGGCCGCGGCGGTGTTCTGCCTCTACATCCTGCACCAGAGCGTCATCGTGCTGCTGACGCAGGCGCTGAAGCCGCTGGCGCTGCCCTGGGGCCTGGAAGCCGTGCTGCTGATCGTGCTGACCTTCGCGGTCTGCGCGCTGGCCTACCTGGGCGCACGGCGCGTGCCGGGGCTGGCGCTGCTGCTGGGCATCCAGCGCCGGCCGCGGCCGGCCGGCCCGGCCGTCAGTTCGGCAGCACCGGCGTGAACAGCGGCGCGGCCATGCGCACGGGCGTCACGTCCAGCCGCACCTTCAGCACCGTGTAGTCGTCGCCGCCCAGCGCGTTGCTGAACCAGCCGACCGTGCCCGGCCCCTTGTAGAGCCGGAACTCGAAGCCCAGTTCCGGCGCCAGGTCGCCCGGCCGCGGCCGCACACGGTAGGCCAGGCCGCGCACCTCGGGCTGTCGGCTGTCCAGCAGCTGCGACATGGCCGTCACGATCATGTTGTCGGCCAGGATGTCGAGGAAGTAGTGGTCGAACTGCAGGTAGGGGCGGTAGTCCGCCGCGGCGGGGTCGAGCTTCTGGTCGCGCAGCTTGTGGGCCGCGGGCGTGGTGAGGCCGGTCTTGAGGTCGTGCCGGTCGCCGCGGTCCAGGTAGCTGATGACGGCGCCGCGCACGTTGAAGGCCGGCAGCTTCGCGTCTGACGAGGCTTCGGACAGGTCCACCAGCATCGCGCCGCGCGCGCCGACGATCTCCACCTCGTGGCCCTTGACGACGGCCGCCGTGTTCTCCTCCACGCCCAGGCCCAGCTTGTAGCCCAGCGCCTGCATCGCCGGCAGCATGCGGCCGATGCGGCCGCGCTTGAGGAAGTGCTGGTCCACGAACAGGCCCGGCATGACGAAGCCCAGGCCCTGGTCGTACTCTCGCTTGTCGCGCCACTGGCCCTTGAGGATCTGCAGGTTGTCCGGCGCGTCGCGGAACATGATGCGGCTCATGATGGCCGCGCCCGCGCTGGTGCCGGCCACGACGCCGCCGTCGTCGAACACCTGGCGGATGGCCTTCAGCATCGCCGTCGGTTCGCCGCCGGGCTGCAGCGTGTCGACGATGTACTCCTGCGCGCCGCCCGAGAAGAACACCGCCTTGGACGCGGCGACCTTGGCGATCAGCCCCGGGTCGTTCAGGTTGGCCTGCCAGTCCACGTCCTTCTGCCGCGGCGCGACGGGGATGGCCTCGGCGTTGGCGCCGCGCCGGTTCAGCGACGCGACGATGAGCCCGGCGCTGCGCTCGGGGTTGGCGGCGGCGGTCGCGAACACGGCGATGCGCGCGCCCGGGCCGCCGGCCTCGTCGACGATGCGTTGCCAGACGGCGTCGTTGTCGCTCTTGGTGGCACCGCCGATGACGATGGCGGTGCCCGCGTGGGCGGCGAGATGAAGGAGGAGGACCGCCGCGGCGGTCAGTCGGAACAGGAGGGCAGGCATGCCCCGCAGCTTAAGCGGCAGTTCAGGCGGCCACTTGCGCGGCGATGCCCTCGCTCAGGTAGATGCAATCGCCCTGCTCGAACACGCGCACCTCGCCCGGCTGGAACGCCTGCCAGGCCTCGTCGTGCGTCAGCGGCTCGGTGGCCACCAGCGTCATGCGGTCGCGCGGGCCGTTCAGCAGGGACAGGTCCACGCTCAGGTCGCCGTCGCGCAGCCGCACATGCCCGAACGGCGCCTGGCGGCGCAGCCAGTGCAGCTTGGTGGACGCGTGCGCCAGCATCGCGCGGCCGTCGGTCAGCAGCAGGTTGAAGCGGCCGTGCTCGGCGATCTCGTGCAGCCAGGGCGTCAGCGTGGCGGCCAGTTCCGGCCAGGCGGGCAGCGCATCGCCGAAACGCTGCTGCAGCCGCTGCATCAGCCAGCAGAAGGCGCGCTCGCTGTCGGTCTGGCCGGCGGGCGTGAAGCTGCCGTCCAGGTCGGGGTGGAAGTCCTTCAGGTCGCCATTGTGGGCGAAGACCCAGGTGCGCCCCGCCCAGTCGCGGCGGAACGGGTGGCAGTTCTCCACCGCGCGCACCCCCTGCGTGGCCTTGCGGATGTGGGCAATGATGTTGCGCGCCTGCACCGGGTGGCGGCCATAGTGGGAGGCCAGGTCCGACTCGGCGGCGGGGCGGTCCTCGACGACCACCTCGCAGCGCTCGCCGCCGTGGAAGGCCACGCCCCAGCCGTCGACATGGTCCGCTGTGCGGCCACCGCGGGCGGCAAAGCCGCTCAGCGAGAAATTCGCGGCGGCGGCCAGGCGGCTGTTGAGGGCGAAAAGCTCACACATCGGCGGTACAGGCAGTGGCGGATCGAGGTGACAACGCCGCCAGTCTGAAGCGCGATGACAGAAACGCCAACGAATCTTCCGTCATGAGCTCATGCCGTCGTGCGTTGTTCACAAACGGCGGCCGGGCAGCGGCAACCCCTAGGTTTGAAATGCGTTTCGCCGAAATGACGCACGCCGGGTATTCGTTCACAAACACATCCAGCAACATTTACGCCCGGGTCCAAACGTGCTCTCCTACGCTTTGAGGATGGCTCGCAGCGGGTGGGCCGAGGAGTGCTGCCATGTGGATGAATGAGTTTGTTCAGCCGGGCCAGGCGCCCGGTCGCCCTCAGGAGCGTCGCCAGGCGGCGTCGCTGTCCAGCCAGTGGATGGGGTTGGTGCTGGAAGAGCTCGACCACGGCGTCGTGCTGCTCAACGGTGCCGGTCGCATGCTGCACGCCAACCTCGCGGCGCGGGCCACGCTGGGAGACAACCACCCGCTGGAGATCGTGGGCCCGCACCTGCGTGCTCGGCTGCTGACCGATGCGGTGCCGTTCGCCGAGGCGCTGGAAGGCGCCGAGGCCAGCGGCCGCCGCTGCCTGCTGCGCCTGGGCGACGACCGCGCCGAATGCGGCCGGGCCAATGTCGTCGTCGTGCCGCTGAACCGCGATGTCAGCCAGGCGGCCGTGCTGCTGATCCTGGAGCGCCGCCAGCTGTGCGGCGACCTGGCCGCGCAGTGGTTCGCGCTGCGCTACCAGCTCACGCCGGCCGAGACCGAGGTGCTGAAAGCGCTGTCCAACGGCGTCAAGCCCACCGAGGTGGCGCAGCGCCAGGGTGTCGCGATCTCGACGGTGCGCAGCCAGATCCAGAGCATCCGCGCCAAGAGCGGCGCCGACAGCATCGGCGAACTGATGCGCCAGCTGGCGCTGCTGCCGCCGCTGGTGTCGTCGCTGCGGCCGGCCAAGCTGGTCAACTGACGCCCCGGCCGCCCGCGGTGGCTCATTTCACGCGGTGAACTAACATCCCCGGCGCGCCGGGCGGCCCGATGCCCGCGGCGCCTTCCGGATGCCTGACGATTCCACCGACGCTGAACTCCTTGCCCTGCCCACCTCGCTGCGCCTGCTCGCGGCGCGCGGCATTTCGCGCAGCCACCGCAAGGGCGTGGTGCTGATCGAGGAGGGCTCGGTCGGCGACAACCTCTACGTGGTGCTGTCCGGCTCGCTGCGGGCCTACAGCAGCGACGCGCGCGGCCGCGAGATCACCTACGGCGTCTACGGCCCCGGCGAGTACGTCGGCGAGATGAGCCTGGACGGCGGGCCGCGCTCGGCCAGCGTCATCACCGAGGAGGCCAGCCGGCTCGTCATGGTCACGCGCGCCAGCCTGCTGACGCACATCAGCGAGCACCCGGAGTTCGCGTTCGAGCTGCTGACCAAGGTGATCCGCCGCGCGCGCGCGGCCACGCTGTCGACCAAGCAGCTGGCGCTGAACGACGTCTACGGCCGGCTGAAGAACCTCGTCGACGAGCTGACGCAGGACGGCCGCCACCTCGCGCTGACGCACCAGGGCATGGCGCAGCGCCTGGGCTGCTCGCGCGAGATGGTGTCCAAGCTGGTCAAGGACCTGGAGCTGGGCGGCTACCTGCGCCGCGTCGCGGCCGGCGAGTACCAGCGCCTCAAGAACCTGCCCGCGCGCTGGTGACCGGCTGACTCAGGACTGCCGGGCCGCCAGCGGCGGCGCCACCGGAAAGCGCTGATCCGGCTTGGGCGCACGCGCGTACAGCCCCTCCACCTTGGGCAGGTTGGCCTGGATGTCGCGGATGCGCGTGCCGCTGGCCGGGTGGGTGGACAGCCATTGCGGCGGCGCGCCCTTGTTGGCGGCCATCATCTTTTCCCACAGCCGCACGGCGGCGGACGGGTCGTAGCCGGCGCGGGCCGACAGCTCGATGCCCACCAGGTCGGCCTCGGTCTCGTCGTCGCGGCTGAAGCGCAGGCTCAGCAGCTGGCCGCCCATGCCGGCCAGGCCGCGGCCCAGGTTGCCCAGGCCCAGCAGCGCCGAGCCCAGTTCGATGACGCCGTTGGTGACGGCCGACTTGCCGACCCGCTCGCGCGCGTGCTCGCGCAGCGCATGCGCCACCTCGTGGCCCATGATGGCGGCGACCTCGTCGTCCTCCAGCTTGAGCTTGTCGAGGATGCCGTAATAGAACGCGATCTTGCCGCCCGGCATGCAGAAGGCGTTCAGCTGCGCATCGCCCAGCAGGTTGACCTCCCACTTCCAGCGCCGCGCGCGGTCGTTCCATTCGTAGCTGTACGGGATGATGCGCTGGGCGATGTAGCGCAGCCGCTGCAGCTGCGGATGCTGCATCGAGGCCAGCGCGCGCTGCTGGTTGGCCTGGGCCATCATCTGCGCGTACTGCTGGCCGCCGGCCTGCTCCAGCTGGTCGGCCGACACGAAGCCGGTGAACTTGCTCTTGGGCCCCACGTCCACGCCCTCGCGGGCCCAGGCGGGCAGCGCGGCGGGCACGCCGGTGGCGGCCAGCAGGCCCGTGAAGAGGCGGCGCCCGCGCCGGGGCGGCGTGCAGCGGCCGGCGGCGCAGTCGGCACAGGCGCCGAACATCCGCTGCGGCAGGTGGCTGAGTTGCAGGTCGTCGTGGACCTGGAAGTCGTCGGCTTGCATGGGGGCATTGTGCGATGGCGGCATGTCGCCTGTCGTAGGACTGGCGACAATCGCGCGCATGACATTGCCCCGACGCCCGCGCCGCCCGCTGCCCTCCCAGGGGGCGCATCCCTGCCTTCGGGCGGCCGGGCGCCATTGATATGGACTCCCAGCAATTCCGCGCCGCCCTCGGCATGTTCGCCACCGGCGTGACCGTCATCACCGTGCGCTCGGCGGACGGCGGCCTTGTGGGCCTGACGGCCAATTCGTTCAACTCCGTGTCGCTGGACCCGCCGCTGGTGCTGTGGAGCCTGGCGCGCCGCGCCGGCTCGCTGCCGACGTTCACGCACGGCTCGCACTATGCGATCAACATCCTCGCGGCCGACCAGAAGGAACTGGCGCAGCGCTTCGCGACGCGCGACATCGACCGTTTCGCCGGCGTGGCCTGGCGCGAGGGCGCCGGCGGCGCGCCGGTGCTGGACGGCGCCGTGGCCGTGTTCGAGTGCGCCAACCGCAGCCGCTACGAGGAGGGCGACCACGTCATCTTCGTCGGCGAGGTGGAGCGCTGCACGTCGCGGCCCGGCGCGCAGCCGCTGATCTTCCACGGCGGGCGCTACTTCACCGAGTTGCCGATCTGAGCCCGCCGGCCTGAGCCAGCGCGCCGATCAGCCCAGGCGGCCCGCAGGCAGCGCGACGGGCCCCCGGCCCAGCCCGCGCCAGCGCCAGGCCAGCAGCGCCGCCGACAGCGCCGGCACCGTGACGCCCAGCAGCGCCAGCGGCACGCCCAGCTGCGCCAGCCCATACACCAGCCCCGCCAGGGCGAAGAACGCCAGCGAGGGCCACATCGCCGTCAGCACCTGTGGCGGTCGCATGCGGGCAGGGCCGCGCGTGAGGTTCACCGCCATCACCGGCAGCGCCGCCAGCGGCAGGCACAGCAGCCAATCGTTGCCGGCCGCCAGGCCCAGGGCCAGCAGCACGAGGCTGGTGGCCAGCCAGGCCGTCGCGGCGTTGCGCAGGTGGCCCGCTGCCACCGCCTCGCTCAGCGCGGCGCCGCGCGGCATGCCGGGCAGCAGGCACAGCAGCGCCTGCTCGCGCCGGCTCTGCCACAGCGCCATGGGCAGCGCGAAGCCGGGGTTGAAGCCCATGCTGGCGATGGCGATGCCCATGCCGAAGGCGCCGGGCAGGAAGGTCTTCAGCGGCACCTGCGCGACGCTGGACACCGCCGCGAACGCGACGAGCACGATGGCGGCCAGCACGGCGATGCCCATCAGCTGATACATCCAATGCTGCCCGCCGTGCAGCACGATGGCCGCGCGGGCCATCACGTTGCGCGGGTCGCCGTTGTCGGCGCGGGCCAGCAGCCGGCGCTGCCAGGCGTCGAGCGCCCGACCGAACGGGCGCGTCAGCCACTGGATGGGCCGCCCCCAGGCCGCCGCGTTGGCCTGCCGGCCATCCAGCTGCATGCGCATGGCGTTGCGCATCAGCATCTGGCGGGCGTGGCGGGCGGTGTGGCGTGCACCGCCGGCGCCGAAGGCCAGCATGACAAGCGCGGCCTGGGCCAACAGGCAGGCCAGCAACAGGCCGGCAGTGTGTTCGCTCCAGAGTGAGGTCAGTGCGCGTCTGACAGGTGCCAGCGAGCCACCCAGCGCGCCCAGCAGCGGCGACAGCAGCGTGAGCAGCAGCCACAGCCACACCATGCGCGACGACCACAGCAGGAACACGGCGATGAAGCCGCAGCTCAGCAGCAGCAGGGGCCAGGCTTCGGCGGTCGCGATGATGGCCCACAGCAGCAGCGTCGTGAGGCTGGTGCACAGCGCCCAGCCCAGCAGCGCGGCGCGCCTGATCGTGCGCAGGTGGCCCGGCACGGTGCGGGCGGCGGTCGGGTGGTTCTGCTCCTGCAGGCTGCCGCACAGGGCCAGCCAGACGCCCAGGCCCATCAGCAGCAGCAGTCCGGCCACCACCCGCCAGCCGACCGGGGCGGGCAGCCCCACCAGCGCGGCGGCGGCGCCCGTCGCCAGCAGCGCGGCGAAGGCGCGGCGCCCCCACGGCGCGCTGCGGTCGCGCTGCCGCCAGACGGCCAGCAGCACCTGCGAGTAGCGGGTGGCGGCGCGCATCAGGTCAGCTCCGTGAACAGGTCGTCCAGGTTCAGGCGCTCGGCCGCCACGCCGCCGGGCAGCGCGCCGCCGGCCGGCAGCCGCGCCAGCACGCGCTCGCGGCCCGCCTCCAGCGGCGTGCGCTTGAGCGGCTGCGCGCCCAGGCGCCCCATCAGCGTGGCCATCTCGGTGACGCTGCCGGTGAAGGCGCGCACCTGGTCCAGCAGCTCGTCCAGCGGTGCCTGCAGCGCGATGCGGCCTTGCGCCAGGAAGGCGATGTTGAAGGCCACGCGCTCCAGGTCCGACAGGATGTGGGTGGAGAACACGACGGTGGCGCCGCGGTCCAGCACCTCGCCCACCAGCTCGCGCAGGAAGTCGCGCCGGCCGGCCGGGTCCAGGCTGGCGACGGGCTCGTCCAGCACCAGCAGGTCGGGCTCATGGGCCAGCGCGCGGATGATGGACAGGCGCTGCTTCTGGCCGCCGGAGAGCTTGCGGATGGGCTGGTCGGGCCGGATGTCCCAGCGCGACATCAGGCCCTCGGTCCTGGCCTCGTTCCAGCGCGGGTAGAAGCTCTTGAAGTAGCCCAGCAGCTGCGCCGGCGTGAAGCCCTCGAACAGCTCGCTGTGCTGCGGCACGTAGCCGATGCGGGCGCGGGCCGCGTCGTCCAACCGCTGAGCGTCCTGGCCGAACAGCTGCACGGTGCCGGCGTCGGGTTCGCGCAGGCCCAGCAGCGTCTCCAGCAGCGTCGTCTTGCCGGCGCCGTTGCGGCCCAGCAGGCCCACCACCTGGCCGGGCAGCAGCCGCCAGTCCAGGCCGGCGAGCACCGCGGGGCCCTTGGGGTAGGCCAGGGACAGCCCGCTGAGCTCGGCGACGGCGGTGTCGGAGGGAGGGAAATGCGGGCTCGTCATGGGGCTTGCTCGTCGAGGATGGTCTTGAACAGCTGCAGGGCCTGGGCCGCGGACAGCTCCAGCTGCCGCGCTTCGGCGGCGGCCTTCTCCAGCGTGGGGCGCAGCAGCTCCCCGCGGTGGGCGGCGGGCTGGGCCCGCTGGTGCTGGGCCGCCACCACCATGGACAGCCCGCGGCGGCGCTCCAGCACGCCGTCCATCTCCAGCAGGGAATAGGCCTTGGAGATGGTCATGGGGTGCACGGCCAGCGCCTGCGCCAGCTCGCGCACCGACGGGATCTCGTCGCCCGCTTTCAGCTGCCCGGCCGCCACGCGGCGCTTCACCTGCTCGATGAGCTGGCGGTAGATGGGCTCGGGCGAGCCGGTGTTGATGTGGACGAAGTGGGCGGGGTCCATGGGTGCTGGCTATGTGTACTAGTACGATAGTACACGCGGACAGATGAGGTCAAGCCCCGCGGTCGCACAATGGCGGCTTCACCGTTGTACCCCCCTTGCCATGCGTCGTCTGCTGCTTGTTCCCGCCCTGTTGCTGTCCCTGGCCGCCCAGGCCCAGAGCCCCGCCGTGAAGGTGGACGACCCCTGGGTGCGCGCCACCGTCGCGCCGCAGAAGGCCACCGGCGCCTTCATGCAGCTGACGTCGGCCCAGGCGGCCAAGGTGGTGGCCGCCAGCTCGCCGGTGGCGGGCATGGTGGAGATCCACGAGATGAAGATGGACGACGGCGTCATGAAGATGCGCCCCGTCGACGCGCTGCCGCTGCCGGCGGGCCAGGCCGTGGCGCTGAAGCCGGGCAGCTACCACGTCATGCTGATGGGCCTTCAACGCCCGATCAAGGCCGGCGAGGTCGTGCCGCTGACGCTGACCGTCGAGGGTGCGGACGGCAAGCGCACGGACGTCGAGGTCAAGGCGAAGGCGCGCTGACGCCGCCGTGCAGAAAAAACTGCTCAAGTTCGCCGCGTGGCGGCCGATCAACACCTGACGCTGCTCTCACTGCCTGCCGTGCTGCCTCCCGTCACCGCCACCGCCAGTGCTTCCCCGTCCGGGGTGGCTGCGGCGCCCGTGCCGGCGCGGCGCGCGGCGCCGGAGGTCGCGTCCGCCGTGGTGACGGTGTCCGCCGCCGGTGCGCGGGCGGCGGCCTCGCAGGACACGGCCAAGGTGGCCACCGGCGTCGTCCACGTGACGGCCGACGTCAACCATGACGGCACGGTGTCGGATCAGGAGCAGCAGACCGAGACCGCGCAGTTGGCGCTGAAGCGCGCGCTGATGGAAGGCGGCCCCAACCTCGGCGAGGCGCTGGAGGCCTACCAGTCCGTCGCGTCGCTGGCGGACGTGCAGCGCTGACGCTCAGGCACGCGCCGCGTTGGCGGCGATGTCGGCGGCCAGCCGCGGCCACAGCGGCTCGGGCAGGTCGTGGCCCCAGCCGGGAATGATCTCCAGCCTGGCATCCGGGATGCGCCGCGCCAGGTCGCGTGCCGCGGCGACGGGGATCAGCGCATCGTGCTCGCCATGCAGCACCAGCGTGGGCGCGGCGATGCGCGACACGCGCTCGGCGCGGTGGGTATCGGCCGCGATGGCCACCAACTGGCGCGCCACCGCCTGCGGCCGGAACGAGCGCTTCACGCCCTGCGCGATGCGCTCGCGCAGCACCGCGGGGTCGGCCGGGTAGCCGGGGCTGCCGATGATGCCGTACAGGCCCACGAAGTGGTCCAGCACGTTCTGCAGCTTCTGCTCGGGCGTGCTGCCCGGCCGGGGCCGGGACAGCAGCGCGCGGCGCACCTTGAGGCTCTCCTTGGGCAGGCTGCGGTCGCCGCTGGTGGTCATCATCAGCGTCAGGCTCTTCACGCGCTGCGCATGCGCGAAGCCCAGGTGCTGGGCGATCATGCCGCCCATGGACGCGCCGCAGACATGCGCCGCCGGGATGCCCAGCGCGTCCAGCACGCCGACGGCGTCGCGCGCCAGGTCGGCCAGCTGGTAGGGTGCCTTGATGGGCAGGTGGAACAGGTGCAGCAGCGCCGCCAGCGGCACGTTGGGCGGGCCCAGCTCGTCGAAGGGCTGGGACAGGCCCACGTCGCGGTTGTCGAAGCGGATGACGCGAAAGCCGCGGGCCACCAGCTCGTCCACCAGGCCGTCGGGCCAGGCGATGAGCTGCATGCCCAGGCCCATGATCATCAGCAGCGGCTCGCCGTCCGCCGGGCCGCGGATGTCGACCTCGATGCGGACGCCGTTGGCGCTGAGCTGCATGCGGGCGGGCGCGGGGTCAGCCCAGGTCGACCTGGCGCTCGATGACGCGCGACACCAGGCCGTAGGCGATGGCCTCGTCGGTGCCCATCCAGAAGTCGCGCTCGATGTCCACGCGCACGCGTTCCAGCGGCTGGCCGGTCTCGCGGGCGATGACGGCGGCGATGCGCTCGCGGGTGCGGATGATTTCCTTGGCCTGGATGGCGATGTCGCTGGCCTGGCCGCCGGCGCCACCGGCCGGCTGGTGGATCATGAAGCGCGTGTTGGGCAGCGCGACGCGGCGCTCCTTGGGCACGGCCAGGTAGATGTGCGTGCCGGCGCTGGCCACCCAGCCCGTGCCCACCACCGTGACCGGGGCGCGCACGAAGCGGATCATGTCGTGGATGGCGTCGCCGCTCTCGACGTGGCCGCCGGGGCTGGAGATCAGCAGCGTGATGGGGGCGTCCGATTCCTGGCTCAGCGCCAGCAGGCGGCGGCAGGTGGCGTGGGCCATCTTGTCGTCGATCTCGCCGAAGATCATCACGTAGCGGCCCTTGAAGAGCAGCTGCTCTTCCTGCTTCTCGGGGGCTTCTTTCTTGGCGGCCTTGTCGTCGGCGGCGGCGAGGGTGTGGTGTTGCATGGGCATGGGTCCGGTTGAGGGCGATACCTTACCGCGAGAAGCGCGGCGGCGTGGAAGCGGGGTCAGGCGTCGCCGTGGCGGCGCCACCAGACCGCGCTGGCAATCGCAAGCACCGCCGTGAAGCAGCTGGTGCTCCAGACGACGCTGCGCACCAGGCGGTGCGACAGGTAGGCGGGCAGCGTGGCCGGCGTCAGCGCCCAGGCGCTGGCGCCCCCGATGGCCAGGGCCACAGCTGCGCAGGCCAGCAGCAGGCGGCGGCGCTGCGTGTCCAGCGGCACGGGCGCGGCCGGCGGCAGGCGGCGCAGCGCGCGCCGGTACACGACGGCCAGCGCCGCCACGCCCACGGCGGTGCTCAGGTGCTGCAGCAGGTGCGTGAGCTGGAACTGCCGGTCCAGCCCCTCCAGCAGCGGCTCCTCCAGATCGGGCAGCAGCTCGGCGCCCCAGCGGCCCTCGTGCGTGAACGAGTCCCACAGCAGGTGCGTGGCCGCACCGATCAGCACCGACAGCACGGCTACCGCGAGCGCCCGCCACACCGGGTGCGGTGGCGGCTGCAGCTGCGCGCGCACCAGGCCGCGGTGCGGCTCGACCAGCAGCACGGTCAGGGGCTTCGCAAAGCGCAGCAGCAGCGCCAGCAGCACCAGGCACACCGGCAGGCAGGCGGTGAGGATGCCCTCGGGCGTGTGGCAGAACGCGCGCCACTTGCCGTGCATGCCGATGTAGTAGCTCATGTCGGGCGCCATGGCGCCGAGGGTCAGGGCCGGCAGCGAGAGCCAGCGGGGGCACAGCCGCCGCAGCGGCAGGATGGCCGCCGGGTGGGCAAAGGTCCAGGGCATGGGTGGGTCTTCAAACGAAAGGGCAGGGCGGGTGCAGCAAGTCCTGCGCCATGGGCGGCGGGCCCGGTGGCGGGGTCAGGTCTTGTAGAACCAGCGCCGCGCGCCCTTGGGCTCGAAAGGCTGCCACTGCCCCTCGGGCTGCGCCAGCCGGTCGGCCAGCGCGTACAGCGCGATGGGGTTGACGCCCAGGCCGATGTGGCTGGCCTGGACCTCGATGTTCTCCGCCAGCGGTGACGGCTCGTTGACGCTGCAGCGCCAGGCGACGACGCCGTCGGTCTTGGAGTAGATGGACGTGGTGGGCACCGGCGGCGCCTGGCGGATCTGCGCCAGCAGGTCGTGGTCGTCGGCCACGGTCTGGCCGCTGACCATCTCGAAGAAGCGCCACGCGTTGGTGGCGCGCGGGTGGCCGGTGAACGGCGTGCCCAGCGTGACGACGCAGCGCGTCAGTTCGGGGCATTCCTTGGCCAGCTCGCGGGCGTAGATGCCGCCCAGGCTCCAGCCGATGAGGCTGACCTTGCGGTGATGGCGGCGGTGCAGGTCTTGCAGGTGGGCGCGGCACTGCTCCAGCACGCCGGCGCGCGGGCCGAAGTTGAAGCCCTGCTGCCAGGGCTGCGTGGCGTAGCCCAGCGAATCGAGCAGCGCGCGCAGCGGCGCGGTGGTCAGGTCGTTGGCGCCCAGGCCGGGGAACACGAGCACGGGGTGGCCGTCGCCCTGGGGGAGCTTCTTCATCCAAGGCAGCGTGGCCAGCAGCGCGGCGTATTCCCACGGCGCGCGGCCTTCCAGCATCAGCAGCCAGGCATTGGGGGCGCGCAGGTCGTGCGCTGCTGCGGGGGCGTGGTCAGGCGGCGTGGGCCGGCGCGGGGCGCGCGGCGAGCGGGAGGCGGGCATGCAGGCGGGAAAGGGAACTCAAGCGTCGCGATTGTCCGCTGGCCGGTGCGTGGCGCTGGTGTCGCATGGGCGACGCCAGCGGCGGGGCCGCGGGCTCATGGGCGCGGGGCTGCCGCCGGCGGCTTGCCCACGGGGCACCGGGCGTCGGCGTTCAAGGGGCGGGCGTCGAAGCTCTGACGCAGGCTGGCAGCGTTGTAGCCAAGCGCCCCGATCAGCACGGGAAACAGCACCAGACCCACCACGCCGCGCAGCGTGGCCCGCCAGCCGGCCACGGCGATGGTGTCGTGCGTCGGTACGCTGTCCAGCGGCGGCGCGTATCCGCCGCGGAGGATGCGCACGGACTGCAGGAGCAGCGGGGACAGCGCCAGCAGCAGCCCGATGGGCAGGCCCGGATAGACCAGCAGCAACAGCAGCTGTGAGGTCTGCGCCGCACCGAAGCGTTCGCACAGTAGCGACAGCGTGCCGGATGTCTGGAGCTTGGGCATGCCGAGCGCGATCGCCACCATCACGAAAATTTGCAGCGCCAACTTCCAGCCCGCGGGCCGCTTGCCCCGCAGGATGACGGCGCGGGCGCTGGCGGGGTAGGCGGCCAGCCGCTTCTGCAGGATCGACTCGGCGTCGCCCCGGTCGGCCTTGAAGACGGCCACGATGAGCGCGATGACGCCCAGCAGCACGCAGCCCCAGAAGACCAGGTCGCCTTGGAAATCGTCCATGACGTTCACGCCGCCTTGGCCACGCGGCGCCTGGCCGGCGCCTTCTTGGCGGCTGCCGGCTTGGCCGCGGCCTTCTTCGCCGGTGCGCGCTTCTTCACGGCCGGCGCCGGCTCGGCCGCCACCTCGGCCACCGGCAGCGCCTGCAGCTCCATGAAGGCCGCCTCGACATAGGCCGCCAGCTCGGCGGTCTCGGGCAGCGCCTCGCCGCAGGCCATCAGGCCGATGTCCAGCGACTGGTGGTAGGTCTGCACCGTCACGTTCAGTGCCAGGCCGTGCACGGCGATGGAGGTGGGGTAGTTGCTCAGCATCAGCGCACCGGCCAGGTACAGCGGCACCTGCGGGCCCGGCACGTTGGAGATGACGACGTTGGCGATGACGGGCAGCTTCTCGGCCACCTTGGCGCGGCCGTACAGCATGGCGCCGGCCTGCATCAGCCACGGGATGCCCAGGCTGGGGAAGTCGGTGGGCATCAGGCTCTTGAGCTGGGTCATCTGCGCCTTCATCGCGTGGCTGGAGGCCATCACGTGGGCCAGCCGGTCGGCCGGGTTGGCGAGGTGGGTGCCCAGGCTCATGAAGCTCATCGTGGCCTGGTTGTTGGACGTGGTGTCGCCGGCCGCGCGCGTGGACACGGGCACGGCGGCGATGAGGCTCTTGCGCGGCTGCGGGCCGTGCTTGGCGAAGTAGCGCCGCAGCGCGCCGCCGATGACGAACAGCACCGCGTCGTTGAGGCTGGCGCCGTGGCGCTTGCGGGCGCGGTTCAGCTCGGCCAGCGGCAGCGTGACGCCGGCGAACGAGCGCGTGTCGGACAGGCTCACGTTGAAGCGCGTGCGTGGCGCCGGGCCCAGGCTGGAGACGGCCGTCTTGCCGCGCACGACGGCGGTCGTCTGCGCCGCTGCGTCGGACACGGCGGCCAGCAGCGCGCGCAGCTTGTCGACCGCGCTGCCGGCCGCGGCGCCGCCGACATAGCCGGCGGCCATGTTGCCGAGGACGCCGGCCGCGCCGGGCAGCGCGCGCGCCAGCTTGACGGTCTGCTGCCACTGCTGCGAGACAGCGGTGCGCAGCAGGCCCACGGTGCCCAGCTGGCCGCGCTTCCTGCCGCGCCCGGGCAGCGTCTCGATGGCGCGCGGCTCGGGGCTGAGGTCGAGGATGACCTGCGCCAGCGCGACGGCGGCCTGGCCATCCACGGCGGCGTGGTGCAGCTGCGTGTAGAGGGCCACGCGCACCTGGCCGTCGGGGCCGGGCTCCAGGCCGGTGAAGACGTGGAACTTCCACAGCGGGCGGCTGCGGTCCAGCAGCACGGGGTGCAGCGCGCCCACCTGCGCCTCCAGCTCGGCCATGCCGCTGCCCTCGGGCAGCGGGATCTCGACGATGTGCTCCTCGAGGTCGGGCTCGGCGTCCACCCACCCGGGGTTGGACAGGCCCAGCGGCATCGTCAGCAGCTTGCGCCGCAGCGCCGGCAGCAGCGGCAGCCGGGTGCGCATGTGCTCGCGCAGGTCCTCGACGTAGTCGCCGTCGTAGCCGGCCGGCAGCTCCAGCAGGTGCAGCGCGCCGACGTGCATCGGCATCTGCGGCGTCTCCAGGTACAGGAAGCTGGCGTCGAGGCCTGGGAGCTGTTTCATCGGCGGTCTCCGGCGTTGTCGAGCCAGCATACCGATGAAACCAGTGGAGGCCCTCCGGGCCGACCCCTCCAGCAGCCGCCGCGGAACCGGCTTTGCCGGGCCGCCAGCGGCGCCCCCTTGAGGGGGAGGCGCGTCAGCGCCTCGGGGGTGGGCTTACTCCTCCGGAACGAAGATCCAGAGGAGGATGTAGAGGAGTATGCCGCTGCCGAAGGCCAGGAACAGCACCGTGAAGATCAGGCGCCAGACCCAGGAGTCCAGCCCCGTCGCGCGGGCGATGCCGCCGCAGACGCCGCCCAGCCAGCGGTCCACGCGGGCGCGGCGCAGGCCGTTGACGGCGCCGACGTTGGGGCCGGCTGCCGGGCCGTGGCCGGCGGTGGCGTGGCCCCCCAGCACCCGGGCCTTGGCCTGCGCGAACTCCGCGTCGCTGAGCACGCCGCGGGCGTGCAGGTCGGCCAGCTTGTTGAGTTCTTCCGCGTCGTTCATCTCGAGCTCCTGTCGGTGTTGATGGGCTGAAGCCTATCGGCACGCGGCGTGCCTGCCAGCGGCTTGCGACAGGCCGTCGAAACGGTGGGATGCAGCCGCGGAAATCAGCGGATGGGCAGCCTACGGGCGCGCCCGGGATCTTGCTGCGTCGATGTCGACGTACTGCCAGAAATCGTTCCAGAACAGCGGCCGGCGGAAGCCGCTCATCCACGGCTGCTCGATGTCGGTCAGCATGCGATGCACATGCACCTTGTAGGGCATGTAGGTCACCGCGTAGCGCTTGGCCTCCTTGAACAGCGCGTCGCGCTCGGGGCCGTCGGGCAGGGCCTGCATGCGGTCGTACAGCGCGTCGAAGCGCGCGTCGCGAAAGCGCGGCAGGTTCTGCGTGCCGGCGCCGGGGCCGTAGTAGCGCTGCAGGGCTTCCTGGCCGTCGGGCGACGAGGCGGTCGAGCCGACCTGCCACGTCTGGTAGTTGCCAGCCTGCACGGCCTTCAGGTTCTCGGGCCACTGCTGGATCTTGATCTGCAGCCGGATGCCGACGGCCCGCATCGCCTTCTCCCACAGCTCGTCGATGGCGCGGCTCAGCGAGTTGGGTTCGGTGTTGCGCGTGATGACCAGCGGGCTGCCGTCGGGCAGGTCGCGCCAGCCGTCGCCGTCGCGGTCGATGTAGCCGTACATGTCCAGCAGCGCCTTGGCGCGCGGCGGGTCGTAGTCGCTCATCTCGCTCTTGAAGGCCGGGTCGTAGCCGCTGGTGTTGGGCACGATGGGTGACTGCGCCGGCACGCCCTGGCCGCGGCGCGCGATCGTGATCTCCTTGCGCACGTCGTAGGCCAGCGAGATGGCCCGGCGCAGCGCGACCTTGTCCGGCGTGACGCCGCCGACGACGGGGTCGTCGAGGTTGAAGGACGTCACGGTCATGTCCGGCGCCAGCGTGAACACCGCCTGCATGCCGCGCTTGGCGAGGCTGGGCGCGATGCGCCCGCCCGGCGCGGCCTGGGTGATGAACTCCTCGGGCACGCGCTCCATGAAGTCGTGCTCGTTGTTCAGGAAGGCCAGCCAGCGTGGCTGGTTCTCCACGATGACGTCGACGACGACGCGGTCCACCATCGGGAGGCGCCGGCCCTTGAACTTCGCGTAGATGGCCTCGGCCTCGTGGTCGCCCGGCGCGGGCTGCGCCTCGTAGTGGCGCTCGCGGTAGGTCGGGTTGCGCTCGAACACCATCTGCGAGCTGCGTCGCCACTCCTTCAGCACGAAGGGCCCGGTGCCCACCGGGTGCTCCATGACCTTGTCACCGTAGAACTCGACGACCTCGCGCGCGACGACGCCGTAGATGTCGTTGCCGCTGAAGATGGACTCGACGAGGCGCGGCCGCGGGGCACGCGTTTTCACCTGCAGCGTGTAGCGGTCCAGCGCCTTCAGGCCCTCGATCTCGGTGTCATAGGGGAACGGCTTCTTCGACTTCAGCACCTGCTCGCGCAGCTCGTTCAGGCCGGCGATGCCGTTTTCCTCGTACGCCACCCAGGCCTGGGCGTTGGTGGCGGGGTCGGCGAAGCGCTTGATGCTGTAGACGAAGTCGGCCGCGGTGACCTCGCGCCTGCGGCCCTGGAAGGCCGGGTCGTCGGCGAAGTAGATGCCCGGGCGGACCTTGATCGTGAAGGTCTTGTAGTCGGCGCTGACCTCGGGCTCGCCGGCGGCCAGCAGCGGCACCAGGCGCGGCGGGCGCGCCAGCGGGTCGAACGCGTACAGCGTCTCGAAGATGTGCGCCGTGACGGTGCGCGAGTAGATGTCGGAGATGCGCGCCGGGTCGAACCCGGTCTCCGCGATGCGGAAGGCGTAACGCAGCGTCTTGGTGGGCTTGGCGGGCTCGGCCGCGCGGGCCGGTGCGGCCAGCGCGAGGCAGGTCGCCAGCGCGGCGAACAGGGGCTTCATCAGGGCTCCTTGGGCAGTGCGGCGAGGTCGATGTCCACGTACTTCCAGAAGTCGCGCACGAAGATGTTGCGGCTGTAGCCGCGCACCCAGGGCTGGGCCATGTCGGTCCAGATCTTGTGCACGTGGAACTTGTACGGCGCGTAGGCCACCAGCAGGCGCTGCAGCTCGGTCAGCAGCGCGGCGCGCTCGGGGCCGTCGGGCAGCGCCTTCTGCTGTTCGTAGATCGCCTCGAAGGCCGGCAGGTCGAAGCGCGGCTTGTTGGCCTTGCCCTTGGACGCGCTGGAGCCCATCGCGACGAAGGTGTCGCCGTCGGGTGTGGTGCCCACCCAGCCGGCCTGCCACATCTGCAGCTTGCCGGCGTTGGCGGCCTTGAGCTGTTCGGGGAACTTGCCGATCTTGAACTTGAAGCGCACGCCCAGCTGCGCCATGTTCTTCTGCCACAGCTCGGCCAGCTGGCGGCGCTCGCCGTCGGCCAGCGTCGCGTACTCGATGAGCAGCGGCTGGCCATCGGGCTGCTCGCGCCAGCCGTCGCCGTCGCGGTCCTTGTAGCCGTACATGTCCAGCAGCGCGCGTGCCTTGGCGAGGTTGAACTCGGACATTTCGGACTTGAACGCCGGGTCGTGCCCGAAGGCGACGGCCGGGATGGGCCCCTGGCTCTTCACCGCCTGGCCGCGGCGCACGAGGCTGACCTCCTTGTCCAGGTCCACCGCCAGGTTGATCGCGCGGCGCAGCGCGATGCGCGCCGGCGTGTAGCCGCCGATGACCGGGTCCTCCATGTTGTAGTAGCTGAAGGACACGTCGGCGCGCGGGTAGCGCGTCATCGTGAGGCCCTGCTTGGCAAGGTTGGGCGCGAGCTTGTTGCCGGGCATCGCGACGCCGGCGAAGTCGATGGGCACCTCCTCGATGACGTCGGCCTCGCCGCGCAGGAAGGACAGCCAGCGCGGCTGGTTCTCCTCGACGATGTCGATCACCACGCGGTCCACCAGCGGCAGCCGGCGGCCCTGCAGCGCGGCCACCTCGGCCTTGAGCCTATCGGGGGCGTCGGGCGGCGCCACCTCGGCGTAGCGCACGTCGCGGTAGTTGGGGTTCTTCTCCAGCACGATGCGCGAGTTGCGCCGCCACTCGGCCAGCCGGAAGGCGTTGGTGCCCACCGGGTGCTCCATGATCTTCTCGCCGTAGTACTCGACGACCTCGCGCGCGACGGCACCCAGGAAGCCGGCGTCGGCGAACTGGTAGACGAAGCGCGGGTCGGGCACGCCCAGCTTGATCTGGAAGGTGTAGCGGTCCAGCACCTTCAGGCCTGCCACCTCGCGGTCGTAGTCGAACGGCTTCTTGGCCGCCATCAGTTCGCGGCGCAGCTCCGACAGGCCCAGGATCCTGGGGTTCTCCAGCAGGTAGAGGTTGGCGCTGTTCCAGCGCGGGTCGTAGTGGCGCTTGACGCTGTAGACGTAGTCGGCCGCGGTCAGCTCGCGCTTCCTGCCCTTGAATGCCGGGTCGTCGGCGAAGTGGGTGCCGGGCCGGACCCGCATCGTGATGGTCTTGAAGTCGGCGCTGATCTCGGGCATCGCGGCCAGCGTGTTGGGCCGCAGCTTGAACGGGCGGGCGCCGAAGTCGTACTCCAGCGGCGCATCGAAGATGCCCGCCGCAACCGCCTTGGAGTAGCTGTCGCTGATCTGCGCCGGGTCGAAGCCGGTCTCGGCCACCCGGAAGGCGTAGCGCAGCACCTTGTCCTGGGCCTGTGCAAGGGTCAGCGTGCAGGCCAGCAGCAGGCCGGTCAGCAGGAGGGAAGGCTTCATCGCGGGAGGTGCGCTTGGAAAAGCGCGGAGTCTAGTGAAACCGTCAGGGTGGGCGGGCGGCGCGCTCGCATAGACTCCGCCCCGTTCTCTGGTGTAACCCCGCGCCTGCCGCGGGGTTTGTGGTTTCTGGGAGCCCCGATGGCGGCCTATCTGATTCGACGCCTGTGGCAGATGATCCCCACCTTGCTGGGCGTCGTGCTGCTGGTGTTCTTCCTGTTCAAGTACTTCGGCAGCGACCCCGCCATCATCCTGGGCGGCATGAACGCCAGCCCCGAGCAGATCGAGGCCATCCGCGACCAGCTCGGGCTGAACAAGCCGGTCTGGGAGCAACTGCTGATCTTCCTGAAGCAGATCGTCACCTTCGACTGGGGCCGCAGCTGGGCCACCAAGGAGGCCGTGGCCCACCTGTTCGCGACGCGGCTGCCGGCCACGCTGACGGTGACCGTGCCCATCCTGGTGCTGGAGGTGCTGCTGGCCATCCCGTTCGCGCTGGCCGTGGCCACCGTGCGCGGCAGCCTGACCGACCGCGCCGTGATGGTCTGCACGACCGTGGCGGTGTCCATCTCGCTGCTGGTCTACGTCATCCTGTCGCAGTACTTCTTCGCGTTTCGCCTCGGCTGGTTCCCGGTGCAGGGCTGGACGGGCGACCACTGGACCAACCTGACCACCTACGCCCCGCTGCCCATCCTCGTCGCCGTGGCCGTGTCGCTGGCGCCGCAGATCCGGCTGTACCGCAGCTTCTTCCTCGACGAGCTGGGCCACGACTACGTGCGTACCGCGCGCGCCAAGGGCATGACCGAGGGCACCGTGCTGCTCAAGCACGTGCTGCGCAACGCGATGATCCCCATCCTGACCAACGTGTCGGTGCTGCTGCCCGGCGTGCTGGTGGGCAGCTTCCTCATCGAGGTGTTCTTCTCCATCCCGGGCCTGGGCCGCGAGCTGTACCTGGCCGTGAACCGCGGTGACTACCCCGTCATCCAGGCCTTCGCCATCTACCTGGCGGCGCTGACGATGACGGTCAACCTCGTCGTCGACATCCTCTACAAGCTCGTCGATCCCCGCGTTGTCCTGAAATGAGCGCCGTGCTGACTTCCTCTTCCGGCGGCGTCTGGGCCGCCGCCTGGCGGCGCCTGAAGACCGATCGCGTCGGCGTCGTGTCCATGGGCATCGTCGGTGTCTTCCTTGTGCTCGTGCTGCTGGCGGCCACCGACCTCGTCGCCGCCGGCTGGCAGCGGGAGATCGGCGTGCCCAACGCGCCGCCCACGCTGCTGGGCCCGCAGCCCGCCGAGGACACCGGCACCATCGCCGCGCCCACCGGCCCCAATGTCGACCTGTCCGACATCGACCCGCTGGCGCCCCGCTACGCCGAGTGGGCCGAGCGCGCCAAGGCGTTCAAGACCGACGAGATCGTGCGCGCCGAGACGCTGCCGCTGGGCGGCGACCGGCTGGGCCGCGACGTGCTGGCCAAGGTCGTCAAGGGCGCCGAGGTGTCCATCTTCGTGGGCCTGGCCGCGGCGGTGGTGGCCACGCTGATCGGCACCGTGCTGGGCGCCGTCTCGGGCTTCTTCGGCGGCAAGGTGGGCGATTTCCTGGAGTGGGTCTACAACGTCTTCACGGCCATCCCCAGCATCCTGCTGATCTTCGCGTTCGCGGCCATCTTCCACCGCGGCATGGGCTCGGTGGTCGCCATCCTGGCGCTGACCGGCTGGACCGGCATCTACCGCCTCATCCGCGCGGAGTTCATGAAGCACCGCGTGCGCGAGTACGTGCGCTCGGCCGAGGCCATCGGCGCGTCGCAGGCGTCGCGCATGTTCCGGCACATCCTGCCCAACGTGTCGCACGTGGCGCTGGTGCAGCTGTCGCTGCACGTCGTCAGCTTCATCAAGAGCGAGGTCATCCTCAGCTACCTGGGCCTGGGCGTCAGCGTGGACCAGGTCTCCTGGGGCACCATGCTGGCCGAGGCGCAGAACGAGCTGATCCTGGGCTACTGGTGGCAGCTGGCCGCCGTGGCCGCCTTCATGGCCGTCTTCGTCACCGCATTCGCACTGTTCACCGACGCGCTGCGGGATGCGCTTGATCCAAAACTCAGGGGGCTGGAGTGACCACGCTGCTCAGCATCCAGGACCTGCAGGTCGCCTTCCGCATGGGCAAGACGGGCGGCGTCACGCAGCGCCAGCTGGCCGTCAAGGGCATCAGCTTCGATGTGCCGCAGAACAGCACCGTGGCGCTGGTGGGCGAGTCGGGCTCGGGCAAGAGCGTCACGGCCATGTCCATCCTCAACCTGCTGCCGGAGAACGCCGAGCGCAGCGGCCGCATCCTCTTCCAGGGGCGGGACCTGCTGCAGAGCGCGCCGCGCGAGCTGCAGGCCCTGCGCGGCCGCGAGATCGCCTGCGTGTTCCAGGACCCCATGAGCTCGCTGAACCCCGTCTTCACGGTGGGCGACCAGATCATGGAGCCGCTCATGCTGCACCTGGGGATGAGCCGCAAGCAGGCCCTGGCCCGCGCCGAGGAGCTGCTGCACGAGGTGGGCATTCCCGACCCGAAGCGCCGCCTGCGTTCCTACCCGCACGAGATGTCCGGCGGCCAGCAGCAGCGCGTGATGATCGCGCTGGCGCTGTCCTGCGGCCCCAAGCTGCTGATCGCCGACGAGCCCACCACCGCGCTGGACGTCACCATCCAGCGCCAGGTGATGGAGCTGCTGGCGAAGCTGAAGGAGGCTCATCGCATGAGCCTGCTCTTCATCTCGCATGACCTCGGCGTCGTGGGCGAGATCGCGGACCACGTGGTCGTGATGCGCCACGGCCTCGTGCGCGAGCAGGCGCCGGTGGCCCAGATCTTCCAGTCGCCCCAGGACGCCTACACCCGCGCGCTGCTGGCCTGCCGCCCGTCGCTGCAGGACAACCCGGCGCGGCTGACGGTGATCGACGACCACATCGCCGGCCGCGCGGCCCGCCAGGCGGCCTCCGTCAAGGACCCGGACGCCCCCGTCATCCTCGAGGCGCGCGGCCTGCGCAAGAGCTTCTTCTTCCGCGAGGGCCTGTTCGGCCGCAAGGAGTTCCAGGCGGTCAAGGACGTCAGCTTCCGCCTGCGCAAGGGCCACACGCTGGGCGTGGTGGGCGAGTCCGGCTCCGGCAAGACGACCATGGGCCTCACGCTGCTGCGCCTGCACGAGCCCACCGGCGGCGAGGTGCTCTTCGAGGGCCGCGACCTGCTCAAGATGGGCGCCGCCGACTGGCAGCAGATGCGCCGCCGCATCCAGGTCGTGTTCCAGAACCCCTATGCCTCGCTCAACCCGCGCTTCACCATCGCCCAGACGCTGATCGAGCCCATGGAGATCCACGACATCGGCGCGGATCACGAGGAGCGCCTGGAGATCGCCGCGAGCCTGCTGAAGAAGGTGGGCCTGGACGACTCGGCGCTGCCCAAGTACCCGCACGAGTTCTCCGGCGGCCAGCGCCAGCGCATCGCCATCGCGCGCTGCCTGACGCTGCAGCCCGAGGTGCTGGTGCTGGACGAGGCCGTGTCGGCGCTGGACGTGTCGGTGCAGGCCCAGGTGCTGAACCTGCTGAAGGACCTGCAGGACGAGTTCGGCCTGAGCTACATCTTCATCAGCCATGACCTGGCCGTCGTCAAGTTCATCTCCGACGAGGTGCTGGTCATGCAGAACGGCGACGTCGTCGAGCAGGCGCCCACGCAGGCCCTCATCGCCGCGCCGCGTGAGGACTACACGCGCCGGCTGCTGGGCGCCGTGCCGCGCGGCTACCAGGGCGCGCGCGCCTGAGCGAGATGCGGCGCGGCACGTGGAATTTGAACGCTCTGCTGCGCCTGCCGTGCGATGCTGTGCTGCAACCGCGCTGAAATGGGCGGTTCGGGACCACAAGCCCCCGTTTTGCCGCCGTGATGCAACCCCTTCAGGCCCAGCTCAGGACGCAGTGCGCGACAGTCGCCGCGCTGCTGCTGCTGGCTGCCTGCTCGCCGGGCGGCTCCTCCGGCACGGCGCCGGCGTCGTCCGCGGCGACTTCGGCCGTGGCGGCCGACGACAGCCTGTCGCGTGAGCTGGACCGCGTCGAGCGCGCCGCGCGCGCCAAGCCGGCGCAGTACGAGCTGGAGCTGCGCCAGCGTGCCGCCGCGCAGCCGGGCGGCGAGGCGCGGCTGGACGTCGTCGCGCTGCGCGGCCTGCTCGCGTCGCTGGCCCGCGACCGCGTGCTCAGCGACCGCCTCGCGCAGCGGCTGCGCGACTGGCCGGTGGCCGAGCAGCGTGCCGACGCCCGCGTCGCCGCGGCGCTCATCGGCGCCGAGTACCTGCGCACCCAGGGCGACCTGCGCGAGGCCCGCAAACTGCTGACCGCCGTGGACGCCGCGCAGCTGGCGGCCGCCGGTGCGCTGCACCGGTGGCGCTACCACCGCATGGTGGCCGGCCTCAGCAGCGACGTCGGCGAGCTGGATGCCGCGCTCACCGAGGGCCACCAGGCGCTGCGGCTGGCGCAGCAGATCGGCCAGCCCTGGCGCGTGGCGCTGTCGCTGGCCGACCTGTCCTTCACGACGCTGCGCGCCGACACGCCGGCCCGCGCCCGCCAGCTTGCCGCGCAGGCGCTGGCCGAGGCGCAGAAGGACCCCGACCCCATGACGCTGAACGCCGTGCACACGACGCGCGGCATCGTGCACGCCGATGACGCCGACACCAGCATCACGCTGCAGGCCAACGCCGACGCGCTGGAGCAGGCCGCACTGGCCGGCGCCGATTCCGTGCGCGCGCTGGGCCTGGCCAACTTCGCCGACTACCACCTGCGCCAGGGGCGCTACGCCCGCGCGCTGGAGCTGGCCGAGCAGGCGCTGCCGCTGGCGCACGCGACGCGCAACGTCAGCGCCGAGAGCGTGGCCCGCTCCAACATCGGCCTGGCCAAGATCGCGCTGGGCCGCCTGGCCGAAGGCCGTGCCGAGGCGCGCGCGGCCATCGCGCTGGACGAGCAGCAGGGCGCCGTCTCCTACGCGTCCGACGGCTGGAAGGAACTGGCCGTCTACCTGGAGCGCGCCGGCGACCTGGGCGGCGCCGTCGCTGCCTGGCGCGAGCACCGCCGGCTGGTGGACCGCGTGCTGCGCGACGAGACCCGCAAGCTGCTGCTGGAGGCGCAGGAGCGCCAGGACGCCGAGCAGCGCGCCCGCGACATCGAGCTGCTGAACCGCGACAACGCGCTCAAGGCCGAGCAGGTGCACCAGCGCAACCTCGGGCTGATGCTGTGGGCCGCCCTGGGCGGCTGCGTCGCGGTGTCGCTGGGCCTGCTGTGGCAGGCGTTCCGGCGCGTGCGCCGCACCAACGAGCAGCTGGCGCACAGCAACGCATCGCTGCAGCGCCAGAGCGAGACCGACCCGCTGACCGGCCTCGCCAACCGCCGCCACTTCCAGGCCGCCATCAAGACGCTGAGCGGCCCCGACGGCCTGGCCGGCGCCGTCTTCCTCATCGACGTGGACCACTTCAAGCGCATCAACGACGGCTTCGGCCATGCCGCCGGCGACGCCGTGCTGACCGAGCTGGCCCGCCGGCTGCGCGAGGCGGTGCGCGACGACGACCTCGTCGTGCGCTGGGGCGGCGAGGAGTTCCTCATCGTCGCGCGCACCCGCGAAGGCCTGGCCGCGCCGCAGCTGGCCCAGCGGCTGCTGGACCTGATTGCCGGCCAGCCCGTCGTGCATGACGGCCGGCCCATCCCGGTCACGGCGTCCATCGGCTTCGTCAGCCTGCCGGTGCCGCCGCACGGCCTGCGCCTGCCGTGGGAGCGGGCCATCGACCTCGTCGACACCGTCATGTACCTCGCCAAGGCGCATGGCCGCAACAAGGCCTACGGCGTGGAGCGCATCCATGCCACCGATGCCGCCGCCGCGGCCCAGCTGACGGCGCGGCTGGAGGCGGCCTGGAGCGAAGGCCGCGTGGGCCTGACGGTCCTGCACGGCAGCTCCCCTCACGACGGCGCCCGGCCGGCCCACGCATGAAGGCCTGGCTGCTGTCGCTGATGCTGGCTGCCGCCGCGGCGCAGGCCGCGCCCGACCTGGTGGCCGAGCGCGCCCAGCTGGCCGAGCTGGCGCGGCGGGCCTACGACGAGCCCGCCGCCATGCTGGCCGAGCTGGACAAGCGCTGGCCTGCCGACGCCGAGCCGGCGCGCGAGCTGGCCTGGCTGTTCGCGCGTGGCCGCGTGCTGCTGGCCGCCGGCCAGGCCGAGGCGGCCGACGCGATCGCCGTGCAGCTGGCCGCGCGCGAGGGCGGTGCCGACCGCAGCTGGCTGCTGCGCGCGCTGATCCAGGAACGCGCCGGGCGGCCCGCCGGCGCGCTGGCCGCCCGGGCACTCGCCGGCCTGGAGAAGCACTGCCCGGACGGCGACGCGGGCCGCGCGCAGCGCGACGCCGAGTGCGACATCGCCGCCACCTGGGAGGCGCTGCGGCTGCAGCAGCGCGAACAGGCCGGCCAGGGGGCGTTCATCGACGCCGAGAACGGCGCCCGCCGCGCACTGGCGCTGGCCCGGCTGGGCGGCGACCGCCACCTCGCCGCGCTCAGCCTGGGCCTGCTGGCCACCGTGCTGCAGCAGCAGGACCAGCTCGACGCGGCCCGCGCCGAGATCCGTGCCGCGCATGCCGAGGCGCAGGGCGATCTGGTGGCCGGGGCGCGGGTGCGCAACTACGAGGCCGTCGTGGAGCGCCGCTCGCGCGACGTGCCGGCCGCCCGCGCCGCGCTGGAGGCCGGGCTGCAGCTCGCCGAGCAGGCCGAGGCGCCTCACCTGGCGGCGCAGCTGCGCACCAACCTCGTCGACATCTACATGCACCTGGGCCTGCTGAAGGAGGCACTGGCCGCCGCCCAGCGTGCGCTGCCGGTGCTGCAGCACTTCCACGACAAGCCGCAGCAGCGCAACCTGCACCACAACTTGGCCGTCACGCACATCAAGCTGCGACAGTTCGACGCCGCCCGCCAGGAGCTGGCCAAGGTGGCCGAGTTCGCGGCGGACCCGGCCGACCTCGTGCCGCGTGCCCGCGAGCTGCGCGAGCTGGGCGACAGCTGGGCCGAGGCCGGGCAGTTCAAGGAGGCGCTGGCCGCCTACCACGGCGAGCGCGAGCTGACCGCGCGCACCAACGAGCGCAACCGCGCCAGCGCGCTGGAGGAGCTGCGCCGCAAGTACGACACGGCGGCCAAGCAGCGCGACCTGGCACTGCTGGCCCGCGACGGCCAGCTGAAGGACCAGCAGCTGGCCAACGGGCGCCTCGTGCAGCAGCTGGGCCTGGCCATCGGCGTGCTGCTGCTGCTGTCCCTGGCGCTGGTGGGCGTCACGCTGCTGCGCATGCGCCGCGCGCAGGCGCGCCTGACGGCCAACCAGCACCTGCTGCGCGCGCAGAGCGAGCGCGACCCGCTGACCGACCTGTCCAACCGCCGCCACTTCCTGGCCGTCATGGACGCCCGCGCGCGGGAGGTCGGCGACCAGGGCTTCCGCGGCGTGCTGATGATGATCGACATCGACCACTTCAAGAACGTCAACGACCAGCACGGCCACGCGGCCGGCGACGCCGTCATCGTCGAGGTGGGCCGGCGCATCCGCGCCGCGGTGCGTGACACCGACCTCGTCGTGCGCTGGGGCGGCGAGGAGTTCCTCGTCTACGCGCCCGAGCTCGCGGCCGACGACCTGGCGCAGATGGCCGCGCGCATCCTGCACGGCATCGGCGGCACGCCCATCGCGACGCCCGACGGCCCGCTGCGCATCACGGCCAGCATCGGCTTCGCCAGCTTCCCGCTGGGCGGCCTGGGTGGCGCCGCGCTGCGCCTGCACTGGGAGCAGGCCGTCAACTGGGCCGACATGGTGCTCTACAAGGCCAAGGCCGAAGGCCGCAACCGCGGTGTCGGCATCGCCGCCGTCGAGGCCCCGGATGCGGACACGCTGGCGGCCATCCTGCAGGACTTCGACGCGGCCTGCCTGCAGGGGCAGGTCAAGCTCAACGTCCTGGTCGGACCGGCATGAAGAAGCCCCTCGTCCAAGGCGTACCTTGGCCGGCACCGCTCTGCGGCCGCCGGCCGCAGAGCTTCGGCAGGCACGACAAGTCCACAGGACTCGTCGTGTCCGGCCTCAGCCCCCGAGGGGACGGCGATGCTTGCGGCATCGAGCCGCAAGCACATCGCCGGGCCGGGCCGGCTTGGGGCGGCCCGGCGCTCGGCCCGCAGTTGCAACGGCGCGCGTTGCTGCTCTGCCTCGCCAGCCCCGGCGCGTGGGCCCAGCCGGCGCCGCCAGCCTGGCCGTCCCGGCCGCTGCGCATCGTCGTGCCCTACCCGGCGGGCGGCGCGGCGGACCAGGCCTCGCGGCTGCTGGCGCCCGACCTGCAGAGAAGCCTGGGCCAGCCCATCACCGTCGACAACCGCCCCGGCGCGGACGGCAACATCGGCACCGCCGCCGTGGCGGCGGCCGGCGACAGCCACACGCTGCTGATGGGCAGCCTGGGCACGCATGTGCTGAACCCGCTGCTGTCGCGCCGGCTGCCCTATGACGCGGTGAAGGACTTCGCGCCCGTGTGCCTGGTCGCGACGGTGCCGCTGGTGCTGGTGATGAACCCGGCCGTCGCGCAGTCGCTGGGCGTGCGCCGCCTGACCGACCTGGTGCACGCCGCCACGTCCCAGCCCGGGCGGCTGCACATCGCGTCCAGCGGCAACGGCAATCCCACGCACCTGGCCGGCGAGCTGTTCAAGCGGCTGACGCAGACCTACATGCTGCACTTCCCGTACCGCAGCGCGGCGTCGGCGCAGCAGGACGTCATCGCCGGCAACATGGACCTGATGTTCGACGTGCTGCCGTCGGCGCTGCCGCAGATCCGCGCCGGCCGGCTGCTGCCGCTGGCCGTCACCAGCGCGCGCCGCAGCCCCAGCCTGCCGGACCTGCCCACCATCGACGAGGCCGGCGGCCTGTCGCTGAAGGGCTACGAGGCCAGCGCCTGGATCGGCCTGTTCGCGCCCGGCAGCCTGGCCGCCGAACCGCTGGCGCGGCTGCAGCGTGACTGCGTGGCCGCGCTGGCCGCGCCCGCGCTGCGCGAGCGGCTGACCGCGCGCGGCATGCTGGTGCATGGCAGCGGCGGCGCGGAGTTCGCGGCGCTGATCTCGGCGGAGACCACCAAGTGGGCGCGCGTCATCCAGGTCTCCGGCGTCAAGGTCGACCGATGAAGATGCCCCTCGCCCAACCTCGCGTCGCTGAACGCGAGCGAGTCTGGTCGGCCCCCCGAGGGGGCGGCGATGCCCGCGGCATCGAGCCGCGAGCACATCGCCGGCGCGGGCCGGCTTGGGAGCGGCCCGGCGCTCGGCCTGCAGGAAATGCTTGACATGAGAGCGACCTGGCGCGCGGACCTGATCGCCGGCGCCGTTGTCGCCGTGCTGCTGATCCCGCAGAGCCTGGCCTACGCGATGCTGGCCGGCCTGCCGCCGCAGACCGGGCTGTACGCCAGCCTGCTGCCGCTGCTGGCCTACGCCGCTTTAGGCTCCAGCCCCGTGCTGGGCCTGGGGCCGGTGGCGGTGCTGGCGCTGATGATCGCCCAGGCGCTGGCCGGGCTGCCGGCCGGCGTCAGCGCCGAAGCCGGCGCGCTGGTGCTGGCGGCCGAGGTGGGCGGCTTGCTCGCGCTGGCGGCGCTGCTGCGGCTGGACGCGCTGTCCAGCCTGCTGTCGGTGCCGGCGCTGCGCGGCTTCGAGAACGGTGCCACGCTGATGATCGCGGCCAGCCAGGTGCCGGTGCTGCTGGGCAGCGCGGCCACCGGCGCCACGCTGCCGGGCCTGGCGCTGGCCACCGCGCAGGCGGGCGTGAAGCCGCTGAGCCTGGCCTGGGGCGTTGCCGCCATCGGCCTGCTGCTGCTGTCGCGCCGCGCCGGCTCGCGCACGCTGGCGCGCCTGGCGCCGCTGCTGCTGCTGGTGGCGGCGATGGGGCTGTCGGCGCTGACGCCGGCGGCCGACGGCGTGGCCCAGGTGGGCGCGCTGCCGCAGCTGGCGCTGCCGCTGGCGCTGCCGTCGCTGGATGCGGCGCTCTGGCTGCAGCTGCTGCCGTCGGCCGCGCTGATCGCGCTGATGGCGTTCGTGTCCAGCCTGGCGGTGTCCGAGTCGCTGGCGCAGCGGCGCGGCGAGAAGGTGCTGCCGGCCGCGGAGCTGCGCGGGCTGGCGGCGGCCAACGTCGTCGCGTCGCTGACCGGCGGCATGCCGGTGGCGGGCAGCTTCTCGCGCAGCATCCTGCTGCACGAGGCCGGCTCGCAGAGCCGCTGGACGCTGGTGTTCGTCGCCGGCTTCATGGGCCTGGCCATGCTGCTGCTGGCCGGGCCGCTGGCGCACCTGCCCAAGCCGGTGCTGGCAGCCACCATCGTCGTCGCCGTGCTGGGCGGCTTCACGGCGCGCCACTACCGCGAGGCCTGGCGCTATGCGCGCGCCGAGGGGCTGCTGATGGCGGCCGTCACGGCGGCCGTGCTGCTGTGGAGCGTGGGCGCGGCGTTGGCCATCGGCGTGGTGGGCTCCATCGCGCTGCTGATCCAGCGCACCGCGCAGCCGCACGTGGCGCGCATCGGCCGCGTGCCGGGCACGCAGCACTACCGCAACGTGGAGCGCTACGCCGTCGAGTGCCAGCCCGAGGTGGTGGGGCTGCGCATCGACGAGAGCCTGGTGTTCACCAACGCCCGGGGCCTGGTGGACGCCGTGCTGGCGCGCGTGCGCGAGCACCGCGAGCGCGTCGGCGCGCCGACGCGCGTGCTGCTGCTGATGGGGCCGGTCAACCACATCGACGTGTCGGGCCTGGTGGCGCTGCAGGAGCTGCGCGCGGCGCTCGCGGGCGAGGGCATGCGGCTGGAGCTGTCGGAGGTCAAGGGCCCCGTGCTCGACCGGCTGAAGGCGATCGGATGGCTGGAGCGGCACGACGTGTCGCTCTACCTCAGCCACCATGAGGGCATCCAGGCCGGCCAACATGACCTGAGGCCCAGTCTGGCCGACCACGACGCCCCGGGGCAGCTGTAGCGCCGTTCTGCTACCGTCTCGGGCCAATTCGCGCGTGAGACGCCATGAACAACAGAGAGACCCTGCTCGGCATCCGCCGTGGCATCGAGAAGGAAAGCCTGCGCGCGCTGCCTGCGGGCGGCCTGGCCCTGACGCCGCATCCCATCGCACTGGGCTCGGCGCTCACGCACCCGCACATCACGACGGACTACAGCGAGTCGCAGCTGGAGCTCATCACCGGCGTGCACGCTGGCGTGGACGATGCCTTGCGCGAGCTCACCGAGATCCACCAGGCCGTCTACCGGGCCCTCGCCGACGAGCGGCTGTGGGTCAGCTCCATGCCCTGCGGCCTGCCGGCCGACGAGACCATCCCCATCGGCCGCTACGGCAGCAGCAACGTCGGGCGCGCCAAGAGCGTCTACCGCATGGGCCTGGGCCAGCGCTACGGCCGGCGCATGCAGACCATCTCGGGCATCCACTACAACTGGTCGCTGCCGGGCGTGTCCACCGAGGGCTACTTCGCCGCCATCCGCAATTTCCGCCGTGAAGGCTGGCTGCTGCTGTACCTGTTCGGCGCCAGCCCGGCGCTGTGCGACAGCTTCGTGCACGGCCGCGATCACGGCCTGCAGCGCCTGGCCGAGCACACGCTGTACCTGCCGCACGCCACGTCGCTGCGCATGGGGCGGCTGGGCTACCAGAGCGATGCGCAGGCCAGCATCTCGGTCAGCTACAACTGCCTGGAGAGCTATGCCGCCTCGCTGCAGGACGCGCTGTCGCGCCCCTACCCGGCCTACGAGGCCATCGGCGTGCAGACGCCGGGCGGCGACTACAACCAGCTCTCCACCAGCCTGCTGCAGATCGAGAACGAGTTCTACAGCACCATCCGCGCCAAGCGCGTGATCCGCTCCGGCGAGCGGCCGCTGCATGCGCTGCGCGAGCGCGGCGTCGAGTACATCGAGGTGCGGCTGATGGACCTGGACCCGTTCGAGCCCGTGGGCATCGGCGCCGATGCGATCCGCGTGCTGGACACCTTCCTGCTGCACTGCCTGCACAGCGACAGCCCCGACGACACGCCGGACGAGATCGCCGCCAACGCGCGCAACCAGCATGCGGTGGCCGCGCGCGGCCGCGAGCCGGGCCTGGTGTTGGAGCACTGGCAGGGCGGCGAGCGCTCGCTGGCCGACTGGGCGGCGCAGATCCTGGCCGGCTGCGCGGTGCAGGCCGAGGCGCTGGACGCGGCGCACGGCGGCAGCGCCTACCGCGACGCGCTGGCCCGTGTGGGCCAGCGGCTGCAGCGGCCCGAGCTGTGCCCGTCGGCGCGCGTGCTGGCCGTCATGGCGCAGGACTTCGGCGACAGCCATGTGAGCTTCATCCGCCGCCAGAGCGACGCCACGCGTGCCGCGCTGCTGGCACTGCCGTTCCCGGAGGCGCTGCAGCAGCGCTTCGAGAAGCTCGCGGCCGAGTCGCTGGCCGAGCAGGCGCGCATCGAGCGGGCCGACACGCTGGACTTCGAGACCTTCCGGCGCTTCTACGTGGCGCCGGAGCGCATGGCGGTCTAAGAACCTGTTCAAGGCGTCCCCATAGTGCCCGCAAGGCATCCCGGGGCCGCAATCTAGGCGCCCGCCGCCGGCCAGGCTGGTTGCCTGGCCCAGGTGGGCAACGACGAGTGCGGCCCCGGGATGCCTTGCCCTTCGGGTTGCCCCGCATAAACAGCGTTTGCGGCGTTGCAAATCCTCGCCGGGCACCCAGCCCGGCAGCGGTGTGCGCCTTGCACCCACTGTTTATGCGGGGCAACGGGCGCTATGGGGACGCCTTGAACAGGTTCTCGCCGTCGGCGAACACCGAGTCGCTGAAGTCCTGCCGCGCGTCGGGCGCCTGCGACCGCAGCGCCCACTGCGCCAGGTCCCGCGCCGGCATGGGCCGCGCGAACAGGAAGCCCTGCAGCTTGTCGCAGTGCTTGGCGCGCAGCACGGCGGCCTGGCCCTCGGTCTCCACGCCCTCGGCCACCACCTCCAGGCTCAACGCATGGGCCAGCTCGATGACGGCGTTGACGATGGCGCGTGCGTCGGCGCTGGTCTCCAGGTCCTGGATGAAGCTGCGGTCGATCTTCAGCTGCGACACCGGCAGCCGGCGCAGGTAGGCCAGGCTGGAGTAGCCGGTGCCGAAGTCGTCGATGGACAGGCTGACGCCCAGCGCGCCCAGTCGCTGCAGCACGCGCTCGGTGGCGGCGGCGTCCTCCATCGCGACGGACTCGGTGATCTCGCAGCTCAGCTGCGCCGCGTCCAGGTGGTGGTGGGCCAGCGCCTGCTGCAGCCGCTGCAGCAGCGCCTCGGGCTGGCGCAGCTGCTGCACCGACAGGTTGATGGCGACGCGCAGCCTGAGGCCCTGGTCGCGCCACTCGGCGATCTGCCGGCAGGCCTCGTCGATGACCCAGTCGCCCAACGGGATGATGAGCCCGAAGCGCTCCGCCACCGGGATGAAGGTGCCGGGGCTGACCGGCCCGCGCCGCGGGTGCTGCCAGCGCAGCAGCGCCTCCACGCCCAGCACGCGGGCGGTGTCGCCGGCCACCTTGGGCTGGTAGTGCAGCGCCAGGCCCGCGCCGCCGGCCTCCAGCGCCGCGCGCAGGTCGCGGGCCAGCTCCAGCTGGTCGCGCACGCCGTCCTGCATGTGCGCCTCGAAGAACGCGAAGCCGTTGCCGCCGCTGCGCTTGACCGACTGCGCGGCCGAGTCGGCCTGGCCGATGAGGATGCGGCTGGCGATGTCGCTGCCGCTGTGCACCGCGATGCCGATGGACGCCGACAGCCGCAGCGGCTGGCTGGCCTCGCCGGTGCCGATGGCCATGGGCTCGGCCAGCGCGTCCAGCAGCCGCTGCGCGATCTGCGCCAGCGGCGCCTCGCCGGCCTCGCCCTCCAGCAGCACGACGAACTCGTCGGCGCCCAGCCGGGCCAGCGTGTCGTGGCCGCGTGACTGCGCCTGCAGCCGCGCCGCCACCTCGCGCAGCACGGCGTCGCCGGCGGCGTGGCCGAAGGCCTCGTTGACGGGCTTGAAGCCGTCCAGGTTCAGCATCAGCACCGCCACGCCGGTGCCGTCGCGCCGGCCGCGCGCAATCGCGTGGCGGATGCGGTCGTCCAGCAGCTGGCGGTTGGACAGCCCGGTCAGCGCGTCGCGCAGCGCCTGCTCGGCCAGCTCGGTGTTGGCCTCGTGCAGCGACTGCTGCAGCCCGGCGGCGCGGCGGCGCAGCCCTGCATCCAGCACCGACGTGAACAGCGTCAGCAGCAGCAGCGCCAACGTCGCGCCGGCCACCAGTGCGGCCAGGTTGTCGCCACGCAGCCCGTCGGCGCTGAGGCACACGCTGCCCTCGGCGATGCCGGCGGCGGCCATGCCGGTGTAGTGCATGCCGGCCACGGCCGCGCCCATGACCAGCGCCGCGGCCAGCTGGCCCCAGCGGGCCTGCGCGGCCGACAGCAGGCGCAGCCAGAAGAAGATCACCAGCGCCGCCGCCGCCGCGCCCGTGGCCACGCCGGCGGACGCGGCCACCAGGCCCCAGTGCCAGCGGATGCCCGGCGCCAGCACCAGCGCGGCCATGCCGGTGTAATGCATGCCGCAGATGCCGGCGCCCATGCTGACGGCGCCCAGCGTGAGCCGCTTCACCGTCAGCCGGTCCAGCGCCGCCACGCGCAGCGCGATGGCCGACACGGCCACGGCCGCCAGCCAGCTCAGCGCCGTGACGGCCTTGTCGTAGCCGGTCGCGAACGGCAGCTTCAGCGCCAGCATGCCGATGAAGTGCATGGCCCAGATGCCGCTGCCCATGGACAGCGAGCCGGCAAACCACCAGACCTTGGCGGTCTGCGCGTCCGGCGTGCGCACCCGCTGCGCCAGGTCCAGCGCCACGTAGGAGGCGAAGGCGGCGGTCAGGTAGGACAGCACGACGACGCCGGGGTCGAAGCGCAGCGCGAGGTCGGCGACGGGCATCGAACCAGTATGCAAGCGAAGCGCAAGCCTGGCGCGCCGGCACCGCGGCGGGGGTGCGGCAGCCTTCACGGCCCGGCCGGTTCCGGCGAAAAAAAGACCCGGTCAGCCGTGCTGCCGGGTCTGCAAGCCCTCGAGGGGAGGGCGTCGTTGGGAAGGTCCACTGTAGGCGCCGCCCCGCCGCGCGGGCGGGCACTATTCACGGCGACCTGTCGATAATCCGACGATGAAACCCGCCGCCGACTCCCTCTCCGAAGCCGACCTGGAGCGCCTGCAGGCCCTGCTGGACGCGCTGCCCGCACCGCTGGACCCGCTGGACGTCAGCATGGTCGACGGCTATCTGTGCGGCGTGCTGCTGCAGCCCGAGGCGGTGCCGCTGTCGGCCTGGCTGCCGCCGCTGCTGGACACCGAGGGCCGGCCCACGCCCGGGCGTGTCGACGACGACCTGCTGGCGCTGCTGCGCCGCCGCCACAAGGAGCTGAACGTCGCGATTGCCGGCCGGCAGTGGTTCGACCCGTGGATCTTCGAGCTGGACGAGACCGACGACCCCAGCGAGACCGTGCTGCCGTGGGTGGCCGGCTTCGCGCATGCGCTGGACGCGCACCCGGCGCTGATGCGCCTGCCCGAGGAGCCGCTGCTGGAGCCGCTGGCGGCCATCTACCTGCACCTGGACCCGGACGACCTCGAGGACGCCGACGCGTTGCTGGAGGAGATCGAGTCGCTGGAGCCGCCGGCGGATCTGGAAGAGGCCGTGGAAGGCCTTGTCAGCGCGGTGCTGATGCTGGCCGATGTGTCGCGGCCGGTGAAGGCTCCGCCGGCGCGGGCGCCGCAGCGCCGCGGCCCGCCGCCGCGGCGGCGCTGATCACTGCGGGGCCCTGGGGTCCCGCGTCTGGCGCTTGAGCCATGTGCTCATCTCCCACAGCGTGTGGCCGATGGACTCGCGCGCCGAGTAGCCGTGCGACTCGTGCGGCAGCACGACGTAGCGCACCTGGCCGCCGGTGCCGGCCAGTGCCTGGTAGAAGCGCGCCGACTGGATGGGGAAGGTGCCCGGGTTGTCGTCGCTCTCGCCGTGGATCAGCAGCAGCGGCTCCTTGAGCTTGTCGGCGTAGTTGAACGGCGACAGCTTCAGGTAGACGTCCTGCGCCTCCCAGTAGGTGCGGCGCTCGCTCTGGAAGCCGAACGGCGTCAGCGTGCGGTTGTAGGCGCCGCTGCGGGCGATGCCGGCCTTGAACAGGTCGGTGTGGGCCAGCAGGTTGGCCGTCATGAAGGCGCCGTAGCTGTGGCCGCCCACGACCATCTGCTGCGGGTCGCTGACGCCCAGTTCGGCGGCCTTGTCGATGATGGCCTTGGCGTTGGCGGTGATCTGCTCGACGAAGCTGTCGTTGACGGTCTTGGGGTCGCCGACGACGGGCATGGTCGCGTCCATCAGCACCACGTAGCCGTCCAGCGCCATCATGACCGGGCTGGTGCCGGCCAGCTGCACGAAGCGGCTGCCGGAGCCGCTGACCTGGCCGGCCGTGGACGCGTCGGTGAATTCCAGCGGGTAGGCCCACACCAGCGTTGGGCGGCGCTGGCCGGGCTGGTGGTCCGGCGGCAGGTACATCCAGAACGACAGCTCCACGCCGTCCGCGCGCTTGAACTTCACCAGCTCGCGCTTGAGGGTGCGCAGCTGCGGCGTGGGGTCGGTGTTGCGCGTGACGGGCTGCATCTGCGCGAAGCCGTCGCCGCTGCGCAGCACGAGGTTGGGCGGCTCGGTGGCGCTCTCGCGGCTGGTCAGCAGCCGGCCGTCGGCGAGCAGCGTGATCGGGCGCTCGTAGTGCGTGGTGCCCGAGCGGAACAGCCGCGTGGGCTTGCCCTCCTTGAGGCTGACGCTGTCGATGAACGGCAGGTCGCCGTCCTTGCTGGCGCCGGCGCCGGCGAACAGCAGGCGGTCGCCGCCGTCGACGCGGGCGACGTTGCGGCCGTTGGGCAGCAGGCGCAGCAGCGGCTGGCCGGGGTCGTTGTAGCGGTCGCGCCAGGAGCGGTCCTGCAGCCGCTGCGGGGCGGCGGCGCCGTCCAGCGCGAGCAGGTCGGTCGTCACCCACAGGCGGTCGCGGTCGAAGTCGGTCACCAGCGCGCGCGCGCTGCCTTCGACGAACAGCAGGCTGCTCAGGCGGCCGGCCGTGCGGTGCACCTCGCGGGCCTCGCCCTGGTAGGGCGGGTCCAGGCGCATGAGCCGGTCGCGCTGGGGCACCTTGTTGCGCTGGTCGCCGCCGTCCAGTGCTTCCACCCAGTAGACCGCGCCATCGGCCAGCGGCGAGCTGCTGAAGTTGCGCGGGCCGGTGATGACGCCTTCCACCGGCACGCCTTCCTTGAGCTTGACGGTGCCCAGGTCGCGCAGCAGCTGGCCCTTGGCATCACGCAGCTCGACCTGGCGGGCGAAGTCCTGCCAGGTGACCTGGTAGCTGAACGGCGGCACCAGGCGCTCGGTCAGCAGCGTGCCGTGCTGGCCGACGACCTCCAGGTCGGCGTACAGCCCCGGCGTGCCGATCTCGCGCGATGCGCCGGTGGCCAGCTGGATGCGGCGCAGCGCGGACGTGGCGTGGTGCACGAACAGCGCCTCGTCCTGGGGGTTCTTCAGCAGGTCCTGCAGCGTGCGCTCGGGCGACGTGCGGCCCATGGACTCCTGGATGGCGGGGCCGCTGGGCGCGTCGAACACCGGGGCGGGGCCGCGGCGTTCGGGCACGGTCAGCGCGACGATTTCGTCAGCGCCGATCCACGCGACCGACGTGCTCAGGACGGTGTTGAGCTTCACGCCCTTGACGGGGCGCACCTGGCCGGTGGCGGCGTCCCCCACCCACAGCTCGGTGGCGCTGGCGGTGCGGCGGTTCAGCAGGAAGCGCCGGCTGTCGGGTGACCAGCGCAGCGCCGAGAAGCTGCCGCCGGCCGGCAGCTTGACGACGCGCTCCGGCGCGCCGGGGTTGGCCAGCTCGCGCAGCGTGAGGGACTCGATGTGACCGGTCAGCTGCGGGCTGCTGGCGGCCGCGTCGATGCGCAGGCCGGCCAGGCGCAACACGGGCCGCGCCAGCTCGGCCACGCCGCGGTAGCGCCGCACGCCGATGCTGGCGAGGGTGCGCTGGTCGGGCGACAGCGCGTGGCCGGGCAGCGGCGGGGCGTCCAGCACGGCGCGGATCTCGGCCGAAGGCTGCTGGTAGGTGGCGGGTTCGGCCGCGTGGGCCGTGGTGGCGGCCAGGGCGGCGGCGGCCCAGGTGAGGGCTTTCAACATGAGGTGCGCGTTCGGGTGAAGCGAAGCCGCGCAGCCTACCAGCGGCTCTGATCAGTTGGGGACAGAGCTACTCGCTTCGCTCGATCGGTCTGTCCCGCAAAGATTCAGGCTCTGCCGAACAGCCGCTGCGCGTGCAGCCCCAGCCCGGTCGCCACCGACGCGAAGCGGTCGCCGGTGACGCGCGCCGCGCCGGGGAAGCCCGCCGCCATGCCGTCCACCAGCAGCCGCAGGCCGGTGGAGCCGCCGGTGAAGTACAGCGCATCGACCTGCTCGGGCTTCAGGCCCGCCAGCGCCACCGTCTCGTGGGCCGTGGCGATGATGCGGTCCAGGTCGGCGCGCAGCGCGTCCACGGCGGTCTTCTCGCTGAGCGGCAGCACCAGGCCGGCCTCGACGTGGGACAGGTCCACCGTCGTGTCGGCGCCGCCGGAGACGGCGATCTTGGCGCCCTCGGCGCGCGCGGCCAGCTCGTGGCCCAGGCGCTCCTCCAGCACCGTCATCAGCCGCGCGTGCTGGCGCACGTCGCTGAACCAGCTCTTCATGTTGCGCCACTCGGCCACGCGCAGCGGCGAGTAGCAGGTGTTGATGAGGTGCCAGGTGGCGAGGTCGAAGTAGATGCCGCTGGGGATCTCTCGCCCGCTGGGGCCCGTGGCGCGGTAGCCGAACTCGGGCAGCAGGCCGGCCAGCTCGACGTGGCGGTCGAAGTCCGTGCCGGCGATGTGCACGCCGTGGCTGGCCAGGATGTCGTCGCGGCGCGCCAGCCGCTGGATGCGCTCGGGGCCCACGCGCACGAGGGAGAAGTCGCTGGTGCCGCCGCCGATGTCGGCCACCAGCACGAGCTGCTCGCCGCGGCCCTCGCGGATGGCCTGCTGCTCGAAGTCGAACGCGGCGGCGATGGGCTCGTACTGGAAGTGCACGTCCGTGAAGCCCACGGCGCGCGCGCAGTCCTCCAGCTGCGCCTGCGCGGTCGCGTCGCGCTCGGGCTCGCCGTCGACGAAGAACACCGGCCGGCCCAGCACCACCCGCGTGGGCTCGCCCGCCAGGCGGCGCAGCCGCTTCAGGTAGCCCGACACGATGTCGGCGTACTTGGCGCCGCGGCCGCCGCCGACGTCGGTGGTCTGGTCGATCAGCGGCGAGCCGAGGATGCTCTTCATCGAGCGCATCAGCCGGCCGTCGTGGCCCTCCACGTAGGCGGCCACGGCGGCGCGGCCGAAGGTGCGCGGCGGGCCGTCGGCATCGTGCCGGCCCTCGGCAAAGTAGAAGACGGCCGTGGGCATGGTGCGCTGGCCGGGCTCCAGCTCGATGAGGCGCATGGCGCCGTCGGCGCCGGGGATGGCGACCGCGGAATTGGACGTGCCGAAGTCGATGGCGCAGAAGGGAGGCGCGGCGGACATGGTGAATTGCCGGCCCTGGGGCCAGTCCTGACAAGGGGCGCGGATTCTAGGAACACAATCGCGCGCTCGGTTTTTCCGCAAAGACATGATGAAGACGCGTTCACTTGCCCCGATCCTGCTGGCCGCCGCTCTTGCCGCCTGCGGCCAACGCTCCGAACAGGAATTGCTCGCGGCCGCGCAGAAGCGCATCGAGCAGAAGGACGCGGCCGGCGCCGTCATCGAGCTGAAGAACCTGCTGCAGAAGAATCCCGACAACGCCACCGGCCGTTACCTGCTGGGCAAGTCGCTGCTGGAGGCGGGCGACATGGCCGGCGCCGAGATCGAGCTGCGCCGCGCCTGGGACCTGGGCGCGCCGCGCGACGAGCTGGCGCCGCTGCTGGCGCAGACGCTGCTGCAGTCGGGCCAGGCGCGCAAGCTCATCACCGAGTTCGGCGAGCAGAGCCTGGCCGACCCCAAGGCCATGTCCACGCTGCTGCAGCAGCTGTCGCTGGCCTACCTGACGCAGGGCAACCTGACCGAGGCCAAGGCTGCCGCCGTGAAGGCGCTGCAGCTGGCGCCCGAGGACGAAGGCGCCGTCATCGTCAGCGCCCGCACCAAGCTGGCCGGCGGCTTCCCCGACGAGGCCGTCGCGCAGCTGGACGAGCTGTTGTTCCGCTCCCCCAAGGTCGTCAAGGCCGTGCAGCTGAAGGCCGAGGTGCTGCTGGCGCGCGGCAAGGTGGACGAGGCCGAGCCGCTGCTCAAGCGCGTGCTGGACCTGGACCCCGGCAACTACGACGCCCGCTCGCTGCTCGTGCGGCTGGCGTTCGGCCGCCAGCAGCTGGACGCGGCCGGCAAGCTCGTCGAGGGCATGCCGCCTGCGCTGGCCAAGAAGCCGCAGGGCCGCTTCCTGCAGGCGCAGCTGGCGCTGGCGAAGAACGATGCCGCCAAGGCCCGCGAGCTGGCGCTGCCGCTGCTCAAGCTGATGCCCAACTACCTGCCGCTGCTGCGCCTGGCCGCCGGCGCGCACCAGCAGCTGGGCGAACTGGCCGATGCCGAGAACCTGCTCAACCAGGCGCTGAAGCTGGCGCCCGAGGATGGCGGCCTGCGCCGCCAGTACGCCGGCCTGCAGCTGCAGGGCCGCTCGCCGGCCAAGACGCTGGAAACACTGCGCCCGGTGCTGGACAGCGGCAAGGCCGATGCCGAGACGCTGCTGCTGGCCGGCAAGGCGCAGCTGATGCAGGGCAACTTCGAGGGCGCCGACCGGGCCTTCGCCGCCGCCGCCAAGCTGCGCCCCGACGACGCGAAGACCCAGGCCGCGCTGGCGCTGACCGCCATCGCCCGCGACGCCGTGTCGCCCGGCGGCGGGGGCCGGGCCAAGGCCGACGCGGCGCTGGCGCAGCTGCGCGAGCTGGCCGCGAAGGACAGCGGCAGCAACTACGACCTGATGCTGGTCAACTCGCTGATGCGCCGCCAGGACTTCCCCGGCGCGCTGGCCGCGCTGGACAAGCTGGCGCCCAAGATGAAGGACAGCCCGGTGCCGCCGGCGCTGCGTGGCCGCATCCTGCTGGTGCGCAAGGACGTGGCCGGCGCGCAGGCCGCGTTCGAGGCCGCGCTGAAGGCCGACGCCGGCTACCTGCCGGCCGCGCTGGGCCTGGTGGCCATCGACCTGCAGGCCAACCGCACGGACGCGGCCGTCAAGCGATTGGAGGGCTTCGTCGCCAACCAGCAGCATTCGGCGCAGGCGCGCCTGGCGCTGGCCGAGCTGCTGCTGCAGACGCGCGCGCCGGCCGAGCGCGTGACCGAGGTGCTGAGCACGGCGGTGCGCGAGGAGCCCAACGAGGTGGCGCTGCGCCTGGCGTTGATCGACCACCAGCTGCGCCTGGGCAACATCCCCGCCGCGGCCCAGGCCGCGCAGGAGGCCTCGGCCGCGCAGCCGCTGAACCCCGACCTGCTGGAGCGCCTGGCCCGCACGCAGCTGGCCTCGGGCGACAAGGCCCAGGCCGCCAAGACCTACTCGCGCCTGACCGCGCTGGCGCCCGCGCGCGCGCACGGCTACCTGGGCCTGGCGCAGCTGCGCTTCGTCGACAAGGACTACGCCGGCGCCGAGCGCGAGGTCAAGCGCGCGCTGGAGGCCGAGCCGGGCTCCGTCACGGCGCAGCGGCTGCTGATCCAGCTCGCGATGCGCCAGGGCCGGCTGGACGAGGCCCAGGCCGCGCTGCGCGAGCGCCAGAAGAAGTACCCGCAGGAGGCGTACTCGCTGGTCGTCGAGTCCGACATCGAGCTCAACCGCCAGCGCCCCGACGCCGCGCTGGCGCTGCTGCGCAAGGCCGTCGCGCTGCCCGACCCGGGGGACGCCGCGCCGCGCCTGTTCGCGCTGCTGCTGGCCACCAAGAAGCGCGACGAGGCCCAGGCCTTCGAGACGCAGTGGCTGGCGGCCCACCCGCAGGACAACGCGTTCGCGACCGCGGCGGCCGATGTGACGCTGGCGCGCGGCGACTTCGACGGCGCGCTGGCCCGCTACGAGGCGCTGCTCAAGCGCTACCCGGACGCCGTGCCGCTGATCAACAACGTCGCGTGGCTGCGCAGCAAGGCCGGCAAGCCCGGCGCCCGCGAGCTGGCCGAGCGCGGCCTGAAGCTGCGGCCGGACGATGCCGCGCTGCGCGACACCTACGCCACCGTGCTGGCGGGCGACAAGCAATTCGACAAGGCCATCAGCCAGCAGCGCCAGCTCATCGCCGACCAGCCCGACGAGCCGTCGTTCCGGCTCAACCTGGCGCAGATCCTGATCCAGTCCGGCGACAAGGCCGCGGCCAAGTCCGAACTGGAAGGCCTGGCCAAGCTGGGCAAGAAGTTCCCGCAGCAGCCGCAGGTCGAGGCGCTGCTGAAGACGTTGTAGTCGCCGACCCGGGCCGAGCGACGGGCCGCCCCAAGCCGGCCCGTCGGGCGATGTGCTTGCCGGTCAATCCGGCAAGCATCGCCGTCCCCTCGGGGGACCGTCCAAGGTACTCCTTGGATGAGGGGCTCAATATCCGTAGAAACCGAATTGCATCCCGGGCCGGCGGCCCGCGATCAGTTCGGCCATCGCCCGGCCCGAGCCGGCGCCGTGTGTCCAGCCCAGCGTGCCGTGGCCGGCGTTCAGCCACAGGTTGCGCGCGCGTCTGCTGCGGCCGATGTAGGGAATGTTGGTGGGCGTGCTGGGGCGCAGGCCGGTCCAGTAGTTGGGCTCGCGGGTGTCCGCCACGCCGGGGAACAGCTCCTCGTAGCGCTTCACCAGCGCCGCGCAGCGCACGCGGGCCGTCGGCGAATCCAGGTTCAGATCGAACCCCGACAGCTCGGCCGTGCCGGCGATGCGGATGTGGTCGCCCAGCCGCGAGATCGCGATCTTGCGGCTGTCGTCCAGCAGGCTGACGACGCTGGCGGCTTCGGGCTTCTTGAGCCGTAGCGTGGCCGAGTAGCCCTTGGCCGGGTAGATGTTCAGGTGCTCGCCCAGCGGCCGCACCAGCTCGGGCGTGTAGGAGCCCATCGCGGCGACGAAGGCATCGGCCTTCACCGTCTTGCGCTCGCCGCTGCGCACGTCGGCGATCTGCACGGCCTCGATGCCGTCACCGGCGCGCTGCAGCGCCAGGATGTCGTGCTCGTACAGGAACTGCGCGCCGCGCGCCGCGCACAGCGCCGCCAGCTTCTGCGTGAAGACCTTGGCGTCGCCGCTCTCGTCGCTGGGCGTGAACGTGCCGCCGGCCACGCGAGAGCCGAACGCGGCCAGCGCCGGCTCCACCTTCAGCACCTCGTCGCGGTTCAGCACGCGGCGGTCCACGCCGTGGCGGCGCATGATCTCGGCGCCCGCCGCGCCGGCGTCGAAGTCTTCCTGGGTGGAGAAGAAGTGCAGGATGCCGCGCTCCAGCCGGTCGTACTCGATGCCGGTGCTGGCCACCAGCGCCTTCAGCGACTCGTGCGAGTAGCGGCCCAGCTGCACCAGCTCCTCGACGTTGCGCTCGAACGCCGCGGTGGTGCACTGCGCCAGGAAGGCCAGGCCCCAGCGCCACTGGTTGGGGTCCAGCCGCGGGCGGAACAGCAGCGGCGAGTCGTCGCGCAGCAGCCACTTGGCCACCTTGAACGGCGCACCGGCGTTGGCCCAGGGCTCGCAGAAGCTGACCGAGATCTGCGCGCCGTTGGCGAAGCTGGTTTCCAGCGCGGCATCGCGCTGACGGTCGACGACGACGACGTCGTGACCCTCGTCGAGCAGATACCAGGCGGTGGCGATGCCGATGATGCCGGCGCCGAGAACAACGATCTTCATGAGCGGCCTAGAGCGGTTGCAGGAGGAGTTGTAAACCCAGGCCGGCCATCAGCAAAGCGACCAGGCCGTCGAGCACGCGCCAGGTGTGGGCGCTTTGCAGCTTCGGCGCCGCGGCGGCCGCGCCGAAGCCCAGCAGGCCGAACCACATCGCCGACGCGACGCAGGCACCCACCGCGAACGCGGCGCGCAGCTCCGGCGGCTGGCGCGCGCCCAGGCCGCCCAGCAGCACGACGGTGTCCAGGTAGACATGCGGGTTCAGGTAGGTGAAGGCGACCGCGGCCGACAGCGTCGCGCCCAGGCTCGTGGCCTGGCCCGCCGCCGACAGGCCCGCGGAGGGCCGCCAGGCGCGCCTGGCAGCCAGCACGGCATAGCCCAGCAGGAAGGCTGCACCGCCGAAACGGAAGGCCTCCAGCAGCAGCGGGCTGCCCTGGATCAGCGCGCCCAGGCCGAACACGCCCAGCGCGATCAGCAGCCAGTCCGACAGCGTGCAGACCGCCACGACGGCGCCCACATGCTCGCGTTTCAGCCCTTGCCGCAGCACCAGCGCGTTCTGCGCGCCGATGGCCAGGATGAGCCCGGCACCCATGGCCCAGCCCTGCGCGAAAACGGCAGGCGCGGTGGCGGTGGCAAGCGAGGCGGGCATCCGCTCCATTCTGCGGAGCGGCCCTGAATTGAAGAAGTTGGATTCATATTATTCGATCTACATTAGATGAACTTATGAGCGACTTCGATCCCGCTGCGCTGGACTGCCTGGCCGCACTCGCCGACGAACAGGGCTTCGAGCGCGCCGCGCAACGCCTGTCGATCACGCAGAGCGCCGTGTCGCAGCGGCTGCGCACGCTGGAGACGCAGGTGGGGCAGCCGCTGGTGGTGCGTTCCCGGCCGCTGCGGCTGACCGAGGCCGGCAAGGTGCTGCTGCGTTTCGCCCGCCAACTGCAGGCGCTGCGCGTGGACGTGGCCCGCGAGCTGGGCGAGCGCGTCGCGCCGCAGTCGCGGCTGGCCATCGCCGTCAACGCCGACAGCCTGGCGACCTGGGTGCTGCCGGCGCTGGACGCGCTGGTGCAGCAGGGGCTGCGCGAGGGCTACGGGCTGGAAATCGTCGTCGACGACCAGGACTTCACCCATGACAGCCTGCGCCAGGGCGCCGTGCTGGGCTGCGTGTCCACGGTGGCCGAGGCGCTGCAGGGCTGCCGCGTGCAGCCGCTGGGCGTGATGCGCTATGTCGCCGTGGCGAGCCCGGCGTTCCTGGCGGCGCAGCTGCCGGACGGTCTGCACGCTGGCAACTTCGCCGACACGCCCTTCCTCGTCTTCAACCGCAAGGACGACAGCCAGGTGCAGTGGGTGGCTCAGGCGTTCGGCGTGCGCTCACCGCGGCTGCGCGAGCGCTTCGTGCCGTCCAGCGAGGCCTACGTGAGTGCCGCCGTCATGGGCTGGGGCGTCGGCGTGGCGCCGGAAATCCAGGTGCGCCCGCTGGTGGCATCGGGTCGCCTGGTGGTGCTCAAGCCGGAAATCGGCGTCGACGTGGCGCTCTACTGGCACCAGTGGCAGCTGCAGGGCAGGGGCGCCCTGCTGGACCAGATCGGCCAGGCGCTCGCCGAAGGAGCCCGCCTGGCGCTGGCGTGATTCAGCGGCGCTGGGGCGCCGACGCGCCGTCGGCCGGGGCGGCCACGGCCTGGGAAACGAGCAGGGCATCGGGCGTGATGGCGCCGGGTTGCACGGCATGCGCGACCCACAGCGTGCCGGCGACGACGAGGCCGATCAAGCTGTTGGCGATCCATCTCAGGGCAGTGAACGTCATGCGGGAAAGCCCGAACTTCCAAAGAGGCGCGCAGCTTACGCGCATCGGCACCGCTTTGGGTCGACACAGTTGGGGAAGGCGCGCTTCATTTGCAATCACGCAACGCTCGCGGGGTGATGCAAACGAGCCACAAATGTCGACGGGCATTGGGCCGGGACCCACCCTGAACGTGTGGTATTTGGAGCTGGGGCAATATTTACTGACACCTGCAGTGACCGGTTGTCACACGCTTCCTTCACACTGGCTGCACTGGGTCGATGCGGTTGTCGGCTCGTCACGCAAAGAGGTTCGTCATGCGATTCGTTCCAGCGCTGCGTTTTTTCCGCCGTGACGCTGCCGTTCGCAGCGAGCCGGACCCGGCCGACCTGGGCACCGCCTTCGGCCTGGATGCCTGCCTGGAAGGCGGTGGCATCAGCGAATACCGCCACCAGCCGCCTGCCGAATTCCTGGAATCCCAGGCCGGCCGGGCTGCCGTGCAGGACTCTCCGCTGAGCTGGCTGTCGCGCCGCACGGCCTGAGGGCTTTCGGGCTTCTGGGCTAACGGCGGGCGTCCAGCGCCTGCGTCCGTGGCGGCATCAAGGCCTTGTGCAGCAGGTGGTAGGCCAGCAGTGCGAGCGGCATTCGCAGCCAGTGCGAGCGGACGTAGAGCGCCCGGTTGCCCCATGACGTCCACCGGTCGGCCGCACTCTCGTGCTGCGGGCGCAGCGCGCGGGCATAGATGCCATCCAGCATGCGCTCGCGCCAGCCGACGGCGTGTGCGGCGCGGCTGGATTCGAGCACCTCGGCCGGGATGGGCGTCAGCAGGGTCTGCCGGCAGTAGCGGAGCGCCAGCCGCAGCGGCTGCTGAAGCCCGTGTGCCTGCGCTCGCGCCAGCAGCCGCGGCCAGAAGTCCGCCGCGGCCGAGAAATGCCGCATCAGCAGATCGAGGTCGCTGAGGTCGCGCAGCAGGTTGTCGGGCTCGCCCTCATGGAAGAGGTGAGCGGCGCTGTGCAGCACCAGGTCCACCGGCGACAGCACGCGCACGCCCGGCGTCTGCGGCAGTTCGATGCTGTCGCGCAGCAGGGCGTCGGTGTCGACATGGCTGCGGCTGGTGGGCGGCAGGAGGGTGTGGTGGACGTCCAGTGCCGTGCCGCGGAACAGGTGCATCAGCGGCGGCAGTTCGTGCATCCAGCGGCGGTAGTAGTGCTGGTCGTAGGCGTCGAGCTTCTCGCCGGTCCAGCCATTCAGCGCCAGCAGGGACTCCGCCTCGTCCAGCACCCGGCGCGGCAGCAGGATGTCGACGTCGGAAAACACCCGACCGCTGGCGGCGGGCAGGCCCGCCATCACATAGGCTGCGCCCTTGAGCAGGATCAGCGGCGCCTGCAGCGGGGCCAGCACGCGCTGCAGCTGTGCGACCTCGTAGCGCACGGACAGATGCTGTCGCGCCGCCATCGTCGCTGCCGACTGCAGGTGACGGGCCGGCCGCTCCGGCACGTGCACGCCGGCGTCGGCGAGCTGGTGGTGCAGTCGGCCCAGCAGGTTCGCGTGGCGTGCCTGGCGTACCAGCACATCCCACGCGGTCAGCGGCAGCTCGCGGGCCGCGCCTGCATCGCGCAGCACCTGGTGCAACAGCGGCGGCGTCATGGGTGGCTGCGGGCCAGGTCGTCGAAGACCTGCATGGCCTCGTCGAGGTGGCCGTAGCGGAAGCTGAAATGGTCGCAGCGCGCGGTCAGTTCGCCGGCCGCCTCGAAACCTTGCCGGCCCAGCACGGCGTAGTTCATCGCGTTGTCGGCAATCTGCAGGAAGGCTTGTCCGCGGGGCATGGGCGTCAGTGTCGCCGCGGCACCGGCCTCGTACCTGGGCAGCACCATCCAGCAGGGAACCGCGCAGCGGGAGCCGGCGTGGACGCTGGCGGCCGGCGGCCCCATCAGCGCGACCGTGCCCTTGGCCGTGTCGTGCACCGGCCGGGTCAGGAAAGCCTCGGGCGCGAACCGGCGGATCACGTCGATGGACGCATTCTTCAGGTTGACCGGCCGCGCCAGCCCCCAGACGCGGCGGGCGTCGAAGTCCACCAGCGTCAGCTCGTCGCTGAGCAGGCGCCAGCCGCGGTTGACGAGCGCCGCGCACAGCGTGCTCTTGCCCGATCCCGGCGGTGCCGGCAGGATGACCGCGCGGTCGTCGCGCGCCACGCAGGCCGCATGCAGCACCAGCAGATGATGGCTGTAGGCCGTCACGCACCAGTTCAGGCCCCACTCCAGCATCGGCAGCGCCTGGGCGCGGGGCAGCGGCGTGAACGGTGCCACACCATCGGCCAGAAACCGCACCTGCGGGCGCAGCCAGCGGCGCGGGCCGGGCACGGACGACACCTCCACATGGAAGTCGATCATGTCCTGCGCCGGCGCCAGCTCGTGCTCGCCGTACAGCGTCAGCAGCTCGTCGGCGATGCCATCGACGTCGGTGCGCAGCGAGCAGTTGAACGGCCCCGTCACGAGCCGCAGGCCCGGTCCGGCAAGTCGGCTGCGGGTCTCGCCGGGGTCCAGCTCTTTCAGGCGCCGCAAGCTGCCTCGCCGGGAAGAGCCAGGCCGGCCTGGGCCAGCTCGGCCAGGGCCGAGTCAACCGCGTTGGCGGCGGCTTGCGGGTCAGCGCCGGATTCGTCCACGGCCAGCACGCGCTCGACGAGGTCGGCGGCCGTCACGGCCTGCGGGCTGTCACCGGCCAGGCATTCGAGCAGGAAGCTGGTCAACGGCGCCAGCAAGCGGGTTTCGGTGGTGGCGGGGTCGAAGCACACAGTGCCGTCGGGAAACTCCCGAAACAGCAGGCTCAGTGCAGAAGCGCTGGCAATCCAACCGGTTTGCGCGGTGTCGCCCGCCGACATGGGGCTCAGAGAGGCTGCAGACCGCTCAGGAATCTCAGGTAGCCGATGAGCTGTGCCTTGTTCCACTTCTTGTTCTGGTTCGGCACCGTGTAGCCCGTGCCGTCGATGACGGCAGCATTCCACATGTCGCGCAGCGTATCCTTGAGCGGGAAGTTGGAGCCGTTGGCGTGCGCCCAGGCCGTCACGTAGCAGGCCATGAACATGCCGGTGTCGCTGTCGTCGGCCGCGGCCATCCAGTCGCTGACCGTCGTGCCGCCGTAGCTGCCGGCCTTGACGCCCAGCGCTGTCAGCAAGGTGCCCTTGTGGATGGTCAGGACGACGTTGTTCTTGGTCCGGTAGCGGTACTCGTAGATGGGGTTGCCCTTGCCGTCCTTGGCAATCTCCCATGCCGTGGTGCGCGGGCGCCAGATGGAAGCGAGCTCGGACGGGTCGGCGCAGGTCTTGGGGCCGCGGCTGAGGTTGCCCGACACCGAGAAGCCGGACGGCAGCTTGCAGGAGCAGGCGACGACCGAGGCGGGCTTCAGGGTCACCAGCGCCGGGGCGCCGATGGCGCCGGCGCGCAGCAGGTTGCGGCGCGTCTGGGACACACCACGTGCGGCCACAGCCGCCGGTTGCTCGGGCGTGTGCTGCGGGTCGCGGGGATGGTGTTCGCTCATGACAAGGGCCTCGTGGAACCGATTTGCTCTCTGAAGAAGGCGGCCGGAGCCCGTCGGGGCGTGGCACTCAGCAGTTTGGTTGGAAGTGTTTCACACAAAGCCGACGGGGCGGTGCCGGCCGCCCCCTTGATTGGGTGGGCGATTTTCGGGGTTATTTGGGGTGTCAGAGCGAGGCTGACGAAAAGGTGTCACAGGCGCGCAGTTCGCCGGCATCCAGGCCGCGCCGGAACCAGCGTACGCGCTGGGCGCTGCTGCCGTGGGTGAAGCTCTCGGGCACGACCGTGCCCTGGCTGCGCTTTTGCAGTGTGTCGTCGCCGATCTGGGCGGCCGCGTTCAGCGCTTCCTCGACGTCGCCGGGCTCCAGCCGCCAGCCCTGGGCCTGCTGGGACAGGCGCGCCCAGACGCCGGCATAGCAGTCGGCCTGCAGTTCCAGCCGCACGCTCATCGCGTTCATCTCGCGTTCGGACACCCGGCCCCGGGCGCGGTCCAGCTTCTCGCTGGTGCCCATCAGGTTCTGCAGGTGGTGGCCCACCTCGTGCGCGATGACGTAGGCCTGGGCGAAGTCGCCCGGGGCGCCGAGGCGGTCGCGCAGCGTGTCGTAGAAGCCGAGGTCGATGTAGACCTTGCGGTCGGCCGGGCAGTAGAACGGGCCCATGGCGGCCTCGCCGCGGCCGCAGGCGGTCGGTTCGCTGCCGCGGAAGACGCGCAGCTTCGGTGCGGCGTATTGCTGGCCGCTGCGCTGGAAGTAGGCGCCCCAGACGTCCTCGGTGCTGCCCAGCACGCGCTTGACGAAGACGTAGCCGGGGTCGTTGGCCCCCGAGTCCCCGGCCGGCGCCTGCACCGGCGCGCCGCCCCCGCCGCCGCTGAGCAGCCCCAGCACCGTCAGCGGGTTGACGCCCAGCACCCACGACGCCAGCAGCGCGATGACGATGCCGCCCAGCCCCAGGCCGCGGCCACCGATGGGAAGCCCGCCTCTTCCGCCGCCGCCCCGGGCGTCTTCCACGTTCTCGCTCTCGCGCTGGCCTTCCCACTTCATGCAGTTCTCCTGGCAATCGGCCCATCCTACGGCCCATTCCCGCGGCGCTGCAGTTCGTCGCGCCGCGCGGGCGGTTCGGGCGCGGGCTGGCCACACTGCCGCCGCATTGCAGAACCCGGAGTCCCGAGATGAAGAAGCTTGCCCTGCTGATCCTGAGCGCCACGCTGGCCTGCGGCACCGCGCTGGCCGGCGACAACGACTGGCATCTGCACATCAAGAAGGAGGCCGACGGCTGGACGGCCCGCCTGAGTGGCCCCATCGAGTACGGCAGCGGCAAGCACCGGCTGCGCGGATCCGGCGTCAAGGTCGAGAAGCAGCGGGCGCTGGCGGCGTTCACCAGCCTGCGCATCGACGGGCCGTTCGACGTGCGCCTGACGCAGGCGGGCAGCGACCAGGCCACCGTCGTGGCCGACGACAACATCGAGCCGCTGGTGGAGACGGTCGTGGAGGGCGACACGCTGGTCGTGCGACTGAAGCGCGACGCCGGCTTCACGACGCGGCTGTCGCCGACGGTGCGCGTCGACGCCCGCGCGCTGCAGGCGGTGACGATCAACGGTTCCGGCGATCTGTCCGCCGAGCGCTTCAAGGCCGACCGGCTGGCGCTGCGGGTGGAGGGCTCGGGCGACGTGGCGCTCGGGCTGGTGGAGCTGAAGGAGCTGAATGTGGACATCCACGGCTCCGGCGACGTGCGCGTGGCCGGCCGGGCCGAGCAGCAGCAGTGGAAGGTCCATGGCTCGGGTGATGTGGACGCCACGGCGCTGTCCGGCCGGGCGGCGCGGGTCGAGCTGCATGGCTCGGGCGACGTGTCGCTGGGCGTCACCGAGCAGCTGGACGCGCGGTTGAGCGGATCGGGCGACCTCAGCTACGCCGGCCGGCCGCAGTTGCGCCAAAGCGTCACGGGCTCGGGCGAAATCCACCGCCGCTGACGGCGGGCTGGGTTCCAATGCCTGGGTGACTTCAAGCGATTTCTGGTGGCAGGCGCTGGCCGACGGCCCGGTGCTGTTGGCGCGGTTCGATGCCGAGGGCCGGCTGTGCCAGGCCAACGCGGCCTACCGCGCCGCGTGGGCGCTGGGTGAGCAGGACGCGCCGACGCGCGAGGCGATGGCCACCGCCGCGCTGGCTGCCGGCGCCGGGCCGGTGGACCCGCCGGGGCGCCGGGCGCGGGCGGCGCGCTCGGGCTACGAGCAGGCCTGGCGCGATGGCCGCCGGCTGTGGTGGGTGGAGCAGGCCACGCCGGACGGCGGCCGCGTCTGCACGGGCGTGGACATCAGCGCGCTGGCGCGGCCGCGGCCGGCGGCCGGGCAGGTGCTGGACACGGTGGCCGGGCTGGCGCTGCTGCAGTCGCTGCTGAGCGATTCGCGCGCCTGGCCGCTGTGCGTGGCGACGACGGCACCCGGCGTGCCGGACCAGGCCTTGCTGGCGCTGATCCGCGGCGACGACGGCTGTGCGCGGCTGGCCGACGGGCGGCTGCTGCTGATGCTGCCGTCCACCGGGCCGGCCCAGGCGGCGGCGCTGTGCGGGCGCCTGGGCGGCCTGCGCCTCACCGAGGCGCAGTGGGGCGAGTCGGCTACCGAGCTGCTGGCGCGAGCCTGAGGTCGCGGCCCTGGGCCTGCGCGGGCGCGGGCAGGCCGGCGATGCCGGCCAGCGTGGGCGCCAGGTCGGCGATCTCCACGCGGGCCTTCTCTTCGCCCTGGCCGACGTAGCCGGGCCCCCAGAACAGCAGCGGCACATGCGTGTCGTAGCGGTGCGGGCTGCCGTGGCTGCTGCCGCCCGGGCGGTAGCTGTGGATCCAGTTGGGCTTGAGCACGATCTGCAGCTGGGCGGCGCGCGTCGGGTCGAAGGACTTGCGCATCTGCGCCAGGTAGGGCGTGGTCGTGTCGCTGCCCAGCAGCTGCTCGCGCGTGAAGACGGTCTCCACGCCGGGCAGCTTCAGCAGCTCGTCGCGGGCGGCCGCCTGCACGTCGGCGAACTTCAGGCCGCGCTCGGCCGCGAGCTGCTCGTTCAGCAGCAGGCCGGCGGCGGAGAAGTCGCGGGCCAGCTTGTCGACGCCGAACCTGGCGGACAGCGCGGCGTTGACCAGCGCCAGCGACGCCGCCGACGCGAAGCGGCCGGCGTCGCGGCCTTGGGTGGCGGCCCATTCCGGCGTGTCGGAGAAGCCGTGGTCGGCCGTCAGCGCCAGCACGTAGTTGCCGGCACCCACCTCCTTGTCGAGGAATTGGAAGAAGGCTTGCAGGTGGCGGTCCAGGTGCAGCGTGTGGTCGTGCGACAGGCGCGACTCGGGGCCGAACGCATGGTTCACGTAGTCATGGCTGGACAGGCTGACCGACAGGATGTCCTGCACGCCGCGCCGACCCAGCTGCTCGTTCGTGACGACGGCGCGCGCGAAGGCCAGCGTCAGCTCGTCGCCAAAAGGCGAAGCCAGCAGGTTGCCGTAGAAGCGAGGGCCGGGGCCGTCCATCTTGTCGCCCATGACGGCCGGCAGGCGGTTGCCGTTGCCGCTGGCGACCTGCCAGGGCTGGCCGTCGGGCACGGAGCGGGCGTAGGCCGATTCCGGCAGCAGCGGTGCCCAGCTCTTCTTGAAGAACGCGTCGGCCGGCTTGCCGGCGTTGAAGTCCTTCACCCAGGCCGGCAGCGCGGCCATGTAGTAGGTGCTGGACGAGAACTGGCCCGTCTCACCCATGTACATGTAGGCGGTGCCCTTGTGGCCGGCCGGCAGGATGGCGCCGCGGTCCTTGCCGGAGATGCCGATGACCTTGGACTGGGGCGAGCGCGTGCGCAGCACGTCGCCCAGCGTCTCGACCTTGAGGCTGCGCGGGCTGGTGCCGGACAGCGGTGCCGTCGGGTTGTCGAGGTAGGTGTAGGCCGCGTCACCGGTGTTGTAGACCGGGGCGCCGGTGGCCGGGTCGCGCCATTCGTTGCTGATGATGCCGCTGCGCTGCGGGTAGGCGCCGGTCAGCATCACCGAGTGGCCGGCCGCCGTCACGGTGTGGCCGTGGCCGTAGTGGGCGTCCGAGAACCAGCGGCCGCGCTCCAGGAAGCGCGCGAAGCCGTCGGGCGCGAGCTGGTCGCGGTAGCCGGTGACCTGGCGCATGGGCAGGCCGTCGATGACGACCAGCACCAGCAGCTTGGGTGACGAGGGGGTGGGGGCGGTGGGTGCCGTGGGCGTCGTCGTGCAGGCGGCAAGGGTGGCGGTGGCCAGGGCCAGCCCCAGCAGGCGGCGGCGGGTGTGCATCGACATGGTGGGTTCACAACAGGGGATCGGGGATGGGAGCTTACGTCGTCACAATGCCCGCCAGCATCGCCATGGCCAAGACCGACGATTTCGACCCCGCTCGCGTCCTGGACGGCTGGCGCGCGCCCGCGCCGCCGCCGCTGGACGACCTGGACCTGGGCCGGCTGCTGGATGCCGGCCGCGCCAGCATCGACGCCACCAAGCGCGCGCGGCTGCAGACGCGGGGCTATGCGATGCAGGATGTCGAGGACATCGAGCTGCCCCACGTGGCGCCGCCACCGCCCGTCAACGACATCCCGCGCATCAACCTGCCGGTGCCGCGGGCCGACCGCCCGGCGCAGCTGCTGTCGGCCTGGGAACCGCGGGCCTGGACGGCGGTGGTGCGGCGCGTGCGCGGGGCGACGTCCGAGCTCGTGACCGGCCATGCCGGGCATCCCGTCGTCGAGAACCACGCGCCGCAGTGGCTGTGCGCGCTGTGGCCGCCGCAGCGGCTGGACGCGCCGGTGCTGGGCCGCTGGCCCGAGCTGGCCACGCTGACGGCGGCCGAGACGGCGTTTGGCGCGCTGCACCAGCTGCTCGCACAACTGCCGCCTGAGGCCAGGGTCTGGCCGGCCGAACTGGAGGCGGACTGGGTGCTGATCGCCGAGCTGGTGCTGCATCAGGACGCCCGGCTGCGCCCCAGCCAGATCCAGGCGCTGCGCGAGCTGGCCGAGGCCGAGCGCAGCGCGACGTTCGCGCGGCTGAACGACGGCTACGCGCTGCGCAACCGCGTCGCGAGGCGGCGCGCGTGAGCCCGCTGCTGACGGTGGAGGGCGGCGTCGCCCGCATCACGCTGCGCCGCCCGCGCCAGGCCAACCGGCTCAGCGTGGACGACCTGGCCACGCTGCGCGGCTTCATCGACGCGGTCGATGCGAACGCCGCCGTGCGTGTGCTGGTGCTGGCGGGCGAGGGCCGGCACTTCTGCAGCGGCTTCGACCTGGGCGCGCTGGGCAGCGTGGACGCCGGCGCGCGCTTCGGCGAGCTGGCGGATGCGCTGGAGGCCGCGCGGCCCATCACCGTCGCGCGGCTGCATGGCGGCGTCTATGGCGGCGCGGCGGACCTGGCGCTGGCCTGCGACTTCCGCCTCGGCGCACCGGCCGTGGAGATGTTCGTGCCGGCGGCGCGCATCGGCCTGCACTTCTACGCGGGCGGGCTGAAGCGCTTCGTCAGCCGGCTGGGCCTGGCCACCGCCAAGCAGGTGCTGCTGGCCGGCCGCACGCTGGACGCGCCCGCGCTGCTGGCCTGCGGCTACCTGGACCAGCTGCTGCCCGACGTCGACACGCTGGACGCGGCACTCGCCGCGCTGACGGCCGAACTGCTGGCCATGGCGCCGCTGGCACTGCTGCCGATGAAGCAGCATCTCAACGCCATCGCGGCCGGCAGGCTCGATGAACAGCGGCTTGCGGCCGACATCCTGACGGCCCGCGACTCGCGCGATCTGGCCGAGGGGCAGGCCGCCTGGGCCGCAAAAAGAGCGCCCAAATTCGAGGGGTGTTGAAAGCCCTAGGCCGGGGTCTGCCGACATGGTGGAAAATACAGGGCCCCAGCGCCTGCCCGGCGTTCCCCACTTACAACTCTTCGACAGGACCAGCGTGGCCAAAGAAACCACCAAGACCACCATCGAAGCGGATGGTCTGCGCTACCGCTCCAAAGCCCCGGGCTCGCCCTTCGCGGCGACCTCCTCTTTCGGCGCAGCGACGATGTCCTGCTTCCTCTGCGGCAAGCACCGCCCGCGCGCGATGCTGAAGTCCAAGAAACTGCTGGGCAAGTCTCAGCCGGTGTGCTCGCCGTCCTGCAAGGAGCTGGACGCGCAGATCGCAGCGAAATGATGCCCCTCGCTCAGCCTCGCCGCGCTGAACGCGGGCGAGGCTGATCGGTCCCCCGAGGGGACGGCGATGGGGGGGGGGGGGGGCCCCCCCCCCCCCCCCCCCCCCCGGCGGGGGGGGGGGGGGGCCGGGGCGGCCCCCCCCCCCCACCCCCCCACCCCGGGCGCGCCCGGCCCGGGGCG
>JAYSCT010000001.1:26374-213928 GCA_041914785.1 Roseateles sp. | reverse complement strand
CCACCAGCGGCGGGCAGGTCGCCCTCGGCCCACTGCATGCCCTTGGCGCGCTCGTTGGTGTGCTCGTTGGACGCCATGGACGTGAACAGCAGCAGGTGCAGCGTGCGGCCGCCGCTGCTCAGCGTGCCCACCGTCATGCGCGCCTGGTCATAGGTGATGGACATGGCCAGCGGCCAGCTGCTGCCGCGGTGCTGGCCACCAGCGGCGGGCAGGTCGCCCTCGGCCCACTGCATGCCCTTGGCGCGCTCGTAGCCGTCCAGCGCGAAGTAGGCCTTGGTGCAGCCCTGGGCCTCGTTCTCGCAGCCCCAGGTGGGCTTGAAGCCGGCGGCGGCCAGCGCCTGCTGGTGGTTGCGGTAGACCTCCAGCGTGCTCTTGCCCAGCGGCGACAGGTAGAACAGCCGCGTGACCTTGCCCTCGACGCTGACCGGTCGGGCGAACTTGTCCTCGGTCTTGGACACGCCGCTGGCGTCGGGGAAGCTGCGCTGGTCCCAGTCCTGCTGCGCGTAGCCGACGAGGACGCTGCCGGTGAAGCGCTTGAGGACGGGGTGGTCGGCGCTGCCAGCCACGTCGGCCTTGGGGGCGTCGGCGAAGGCCGGGGTGGCGAGCGTGGCGGCGGCCAGCGTGAGGGCGGCGAGGGCGGTGCGCAGGGGCGTCATGAGGAGCCTTGTGTTCCGAGGACGGCGATGGTGCCGCCGTCAACGGAGCGCGCTGGCTCGCCGATGGCCTTCAAACAAGGGACGGTGGGCCGCCGGCAGCGCCGTTTTTGTAGCCAGACGTAAGCCGCCGCTGCACGGTCTGACGGCAGGGGCGCGCGTCAGCCCGGGCGGTACGCCAGCAGGTAGCGCAGCTCGGTGCAGGGCTCGCCGCGGAACTCGGTGGCCACGGTGGCGATGCGGGTGGCGCCCAGCCGCTCCAGCAGCCGGATGCAGGCGGCGTTGCGCGCGTCGGTCTGCGCGTGGATGTTCTGGACGGCGGTCTGGTCGAACACCAGCGCGATGGCCGCGCGCACCGCGGCGCTGGCCAGCCCCCGGCCCTGCGCCGCGCGGGCGAGGCTGAAGCCGAACTCGGCCTCGCGGCCGTCGGCGCTGACGTGGACGCCCAGGTCACCGATCAGTTGGCCCGTCAGGTCATCGGCGATGCCCAGCTGCGTCCAGGTGCCGGGTTGGATCAGCGGGCCGCCGGCCATCTCTTCGAGGAAGGCCAGCGCCTGCGCATCGGCCTGCGGCCGCCAGCCCTGCCAGCGGCCCACCTCGGGGTCGCCGCGGTAGGCCTGGAAGTCGGCCAGGTCGGCCGGGCGCAGGCGGCGCAGCATCAGCGGTGCCCGGCCGCCCGTAACCGCTGATCGCCCCCTCGGGGGGCAGCGAGCATCGCGAGCGTGGGGGGCCATGCGTTCATGTCAACTCCGCCTCCGGGCTGCGGTAGTGGTAACGGTAGACGAACACGAAGCCCAGCCGTGCGTAGAGCCGCCGGGCGACGGCGTTGTCGCTGCCCACCTGCAGGTAGGCCTGGCGGGCGCCTTGGGCGTGGGCGAGGGCCAGCAGCGCGCGGCACAGGCGCTCGCCGTGGCCTTGCCGCGGCTGGGCCGACGCGATGTCGTACAGACCGACGAGATCGCCGTCGACAACCATCTGCCCGCAGGCCAGCAGCGCGCCGGCGGCGTCGTTCAGCGCAAAGCCCTGGTACGTCACCGGTGCGGTCGCGATGCGTTCGGCATGCGCGGCGATGGCCGTGTCAGACGACCCGCGCAGCCCGCCGACCAGCGCGGCGTAGCCGGCGGCATCCAGCGGTTGCAGCGCGGCGGGCGCGGAGTCCGGCGTGAGGGTGGCCAGCACCATCACGTCGGCCGCGTCAAACGCCCCCCAGCCCTTGGCAGCCAGGCGGGCATCGAGGTCGGCCGGCTGGCTCCATGGCGTCACGCGCACGGCCAGTGGCAGGCCGGCGGCGTCATACGCGCGCTGGCAGCGGGCCAGCAGCTCGTCCAGCGGCAGCGTGCCCTGGCGCAGCGCATTGATGCAGCGCGAGCGCTTGGCCTTGCCGGGCGACAGGCGGATCAACCAGCCGTCGATGTCGGCCTGCTGCGGCGGGGCGGAGGCGTCCAGGCCGGCGAGCTCGGCGCGCAGGGCGAGGGGGTCAAGCATCGTGCAACAGTCCCTGAGGATCGCGCCACAGGCAGCGCCATTCCGGCAGCGACACGCCGCCGAACGGGCCGGTCATGCCGGGGTCGATGAACTCGGCGCCCAGCCGGGCGTAGAAGCGCTTGGCGGGCTCGTTCTGGTCCAGCACCCACAGGTGCAGCGGCTGCGTGTGGCCCGGCCCCAGCTCGCGGACGACGGCCTGCAGCAGCCGGCGGCCGAGGCCGCCGCCCTTGTGGGCCGGGTGCACGTGCAGGTTGTCGACCAGCGTGCCGCAGACCGGGTCGTGGCCGGGCAGCACGTAGGCGAAGCCGATCATGTGGCGGGCAGCGTCCTCGGCCACGATGCCGAAGGCGGGTGCCGTGGCCGGGCCTTGCAGCCGCTCGTGCCAGACGGCCTGGCGCTCGGCGAAGACGTCATGGTCCAGGAAGCTGTCCGGCACGATGCCGCGGTAGGCGCTGCGCCAGCTGGTGGCGTGGAGGAGGGCGACGGCATCGGCGTCGGCCGGGGTCATGCGGCGCAGGGACGAGGCGCTCATGGCGTGGCGTAGGTGCGGTAGGTGATGTCGATGCCATCGCTGCGGCCAGCGGACCGGATCAGGCGGGAACCCGCAGGGTAGGCGATGTCGAGTTGCTTCTCCGAAAGCCATTGAAGGTGGATGAGGCTGTCCCGCATGGACAGACGGGAGTCCACCCCCGAGCCCAACGAGACGGCGAAGAATCCGCGCGGAAGATCGTCGCTGTCGGTTCGCCGTTCGGGCGTCGGGATGATCACCACCTGGCGAGAAAACCCTGTCGTTGCGCCGCAGTCGATTTCGTAGACGACGGCCGTGCGCCACCCACGCGGCGATGGCACCTGGGCGAACACCGCCGTCGTGCAGAGGTCGGCCGGAAGCAGTCGATCGAGCAGCACGGTACAGCCGCCGATCAACACGACGATGGTCAGTGCGGTCCAGCCGAGTACACGCTTCCAGCGCATCAGGCCGCCGCGTTCACCGCATCGTCTCTATCCGCTTCACCATCTCCCTGGCGAAGTCGACAAACGCCTGGGCGCCCTTGGAGCTGGGATCGAACACGACGCCGGGCAGGCCGTAACTGGGCGCCTCGGCAAGCCGCACGTTGCGCGGGATGACGGTGTCGAACACCTTGTTGGCGAAGTGGGCCTTGAGCTGGTCGCTGACCTGCTGCTGCAGCGTGATGCGCGGATCGAACATGACGCGCAGCAGGCCGATGATCTCCAGGTCCGGGTTCAGGTTGGCGTGGATCTGCTTGATGGTGTTGACCAGGTCGGTCAGCCCCTCCAGCGCGAAGTACTCGCACTGCATCGGCACGATGACGCCGTGCGCGCTGCACAGGCCGTTCAGCGTCAGCATGGACAGCGACGGTGGGCAGTCGATGAGGACGAAGTCGTAGTCCTGGCCCACTTCGGCCAGCGCGGCCTTCAGACGCGCCTCGCGGCGCTCCAGCGCCACCAGGTCCACCTCGGCGCCTGCCAGCTCGCGGTTGGCGCCCAGCACGTCGTAGCCGGCCTTCTCGGCATGGGCCTTGGCCTCGGCGATGGAGGCAGACTCCAGCAGCACGTCGTAGACGGTCATCTCCAGCTTGCGCTTGTCGATGCCGGAACCCATGGTGGCGTTGCCCTGCGGGTCCAGGTCGACAACCAGCACGCGCTGGCCGATCTGGGCCAGGCCGGCGGCGAGGTTGACGGTGGTGGTGGTCTTGCCGACGCCACCCTTCTGGTTGGCGATGCAGAAAATCTTGGCCATGGCTGGGGTTCCGGGATCAGCCGGCATCGTACCGGGCGGAAGGCGGGTCGACCCTCGGGCGCGACCCGTGAAGCGGCCTCAGCGAGGCTTCATCCAGACGATGCAGCGCTGCGCGTCCAGGCCCGGCACGGCCAGTTGTTCCACGTGAAACACCTCGACGTCCGCGGGCAGTGCGGCGATCTCGTCGGCCGGGTGCTGGCCCTTCATGGCCATCCACACCGCACCTTCGGCGAGGTGCTGGCGGGTCAGGCCGGTGAAGTCCACCAGCGATGCGAACGCGCGGGACGTGATGACGCCGAACGGCTCGGTCGTCAGTTGCTCGACGCGGCTGTGCACACCGCGCAGGTTGGGCAGCTTCAGCTCGGCGGCGACCTGCTGGATGAAGGTCGCCTTCTTGGCGACGGCGTCCACACAGGTCACGTCGGTACGCGGGCAGCAGATGGCGATGACCACGCCGGGCAGCCCGCCGCCGGCGCCCACATCCATCAGCCGTGAGACATGTTGGCCCTCCGCCTGCGAGTACGCAGGCACCTCCCCGAGGGAGGGCAATTCGGCCTTGGGGCGGCCCGGCGTCCGAATTGCTGCACCATGCCGCAGCAGCGGCGGCAGGGCCGACAGGCTGTCGATCAGGTGGTGGCTCAGCATCTGCGCCGGGTCGCGCACGGCGGTCAGGTTGTAGACCTTGTTCCACTTCTGCAGCAGGGCCAGGTAGGCCAGCAGCTGGTCGAGTTGGGTGTCGCTGAGTTCGAGGCCGAGTTGGGTGGCTGCCGCCTGGAGCGTGTCCCTCATGCCGCTTCCGCCTCGGTGAAGCCCTTGAACTTGCCCTTCTTCAGGTGTACCAGCAGCAGCGAGATCGCGGCCGGCGTGATGCCGGAGATGCGCGAGGCCTGGCCCAGCGTTTCGGGGCGGTGCTTGTTCAGCTTCTGACGCGCCTCGAAGGAGAGGGCGTGGACAAGGCCGTAGTCCAGCTCCTCGGGCAATTTCAGATGCTCGAAGTGTGCGGCGCGGGCGACGTCGTCGACCTGCTTGTTGATGTAACCGGCGTACTTGGTGCTGATCTCAACCTGCTCGGTGACGAGCGCCGCCAGCTCTTCGCCCAGCTCAGCATTCAACGTTTCACGTGAAACACCGGCCTCGGGGCGGGCGATGGCCGCGACTTCGGCCACCGTGTCGAACACCACGCCGGGCCGGCGCAGCAGGTCGACCAACGTGTACTCACGCTCAAGCGCCTTGCCGACGAGACGTTCCGCGTCCGCCGCCGGCAGGATCCCCGCATGGACCCACGTGCTCTTCAGCTTCTCTGTTTCACGTGAAACAGCGTCGCGCTTGCGGTTGAAGGCGGCCCAGCGCTCGTCGTCCACCAGGCCCAGCTGACGGCCGGTCTCGGTCAGACGCATGTCGGCGTTGTCCTCGCGCAGCTGCAGCCGGAACTCGGCGCGGCTCGTGAACATGCGGTAGGGCTCGGTGACGCCCTTGGTGATGAGGTCGTCCACCAGCACGCCCAGGTAGGCCTGGTCGCGCGGCGGCGTCCACGGGCCGTCGCCGCGGACTTGCAGCGCGGCGTTCAGGCCGGCGAACAGGCCTTGCGCCGCCGCTTCCTCGTAGCCGGTCGTGCCGTTGATCTGGCCGGCGAAGAACAGGCCCTGGATGACCTTGGTCTCGAACGAGGCCTTGAGCCCGCGCGGGTCGAAGTAGTCGTACTCGATGGCGTAGCCCGGGCGCAGGATGTCGGCGTTCTCCAGGCCGGGGATGCTGCGCACCGCGGCCAGCTGGATGTCGAAGGGCAGGGAGGTGGAGATGCCGTTCGGGTAGAACTCGTGCGTCGTCAGGCCCTCGGGCTCCAGGAAGATCTGGTGCGAGTCCTTGTCGGCGAAGCGGTTGACCTTGTCTTCGATGCTGGGGCAGTAGCGCGGGCCCACGCCCTCGATGACGCCGGTGAACATCGGGCTGCGGTCGAAGCCGCTGCGGATGATCTCGTGCGTGCGGGCGTTGGTGTGCGTGATCCAGCACGGCACCTGCTGCGGGTGCATCTCTCGGTTGCCGATGAAGCTGAACACCGGCACGGGCGTCAGGTCACCCGGCTGCGCTTCGCACTTGCTGAAGTCGATGGTGCGGCCGTCGATGCGCGGCGGCGTGCCGGTCTTGAGCCGGCCTTGCGGCAGCTTCAGCTCTTTCAGGCGGGCCGACAGCGACACGGCCGGCGGGTCGCCGGCGCGGCCGGCGGCGTAGTTCTGCAGGCCCACGTGAACGCGGCCGTCCAGGAAGGTGCCGGCCGTCAGCACGACGGCGCGGGCGCGGAACTGGATGCCGGCCTGCGTGACGGCGCCCACCACGCGGTCGCCTTCCACCATCAGGTCGTCCACGGCCTGCTGGAACAGCTGCAGGTTGGGCTGGTTCTCCAGCCGGCGGCGGATGGCGGCCTTGTAGAGGATGCGGTCGGCCTGGGCGCGGGTGGCGCGCACGGCCGGGCCCTTTGACGAATTGAGGATGCGGAACTGGATGCCGCCCTCGTCGGTGGCCAGCGCCATCGCGCCGCCCAGCGCGTCCACCTCCTTCACGAGGTGGCCCTTGCCGATGCCGCCGATGCTGGGGTTGCAGCTCATCGCGCCCAGGGTCTCGATGTTGTGGGTCAGCAGCAGCGTCTGCGCGCCCATGCGCGCCGCGGCAAGCGCCGCTTCAGTGCCGGCATGGCCGCCGCCGACGACGATGACGTCGAATTCCTTGGGGTAAAGCATCTGGGTCCTGGAAAGAACAGCAAGCCCGCGCGAGCGCTGGGGCAAACCCCGAATTTTACGAAGCAGCTGTGGATAAGTCACCCTGTCCGGGCCGGCCCGGCAGGGACAATTCCGCCCCTATGGAATGCCGTCCTCGCTGCGCCGCCTGCTGCATCGCGCCGTCGATCAGCTCGCCCATCCCCGGCCACCCGCAGGGCAAGCCCGCCGGCGTGCGCTGCGCGCAGCTGGACGACGAGCTGCGCTGCAAGATCTTCGGCCGCCCCGAGCGGCCGGCGGTGTGCGGCTCGCTGCAGCCGCACGAGGACATGTGCGGCGCCAGCCGCGAGCAGGCGATGCGCTGGCTGGGCTGGATGGAGGAACAGACGGCGCCGGCCGCCAGCCCGCCGGCACACGGCTTGTCACCTTGACTCCCTAGGTCGTTGGGCGCCGCCACCTGGCCGACCTCCTAGACTGCCGCGCCGCGCCCATGGGCCGGCTTGTCAGACTCAGGGAGCCCCATGAAATTCCACCAAGGCCCGGCCGCCGTCGCCATGCTGCTGGGTGCGGCCGTCGCGCACGCCCAGTCCGTTGAGCTGCGGCCTTATCCGCGCGCCCAGGAGCTGGGCCGTTACGACAACCCGCTGGAGGCCGGCGCGCTGCCGATCTCGCCGCCCGAGCGCGCCAAGGGCAGGAACGAGAGCCGCTGGCGGCTGCCCTACGAGGGCAAGGTGGCCATGCAGCAGTACAGGCATCCGGCCGACGACAGCCCGCTGCTCATCGCACGCCATTACGCCGGCCAGCTGCGCGAGCAGGGGTTCGAGCTCGTCACCATCTGCGACATCCCTTGCACCTCGCCTTCCGGCAGCGCGGACGTGTCCATCTATTGGTCCCACGAGCTGGACCCGGCCAAGCGGCTTCAGTACAGCGCCTTTGGCGGCCGCGGCATGTACCTGATGGCCCACCGTGCCGATGCCGTGGTGGCCATCCGCGTGGGCGTCTATGCGGACGGCTATGCGTCCGTCGTCAAGACCGTGACCACCCCGCAGCTGGACCGCGCGCCGCTGCTGGCCTACGTGGAGCAGCAGAAGGCCCCGGCGGTGGCCGATGCCCCGCTGCCGCCCCCGCCCGGTCGCGCGGCCGCCAACGCGCCTGGCGTTCAGAGCGTGGCGCCCGCCGACATCAGCGCCTGGGTGCGGCAGAGCAAGGGCTGGGTCGTCTTGCAGCTCAGTTCGTACGACCCGGGCTGCGGCTACTGCGTGCGCTCGAACCCAGCCTTCAACGCGCTGGCCGCGGCCGAGGCGCCGCAGGGCACGAGCTTCGCGCGCGTCGCCTTCCAGCCGTGGAAGACGGTGGGGCAGAACGACTTCGTCCGGCAGTTCGGCGTCACTGGCATCCCGGCCTACTTCACGTTCAAGGACGGCCAGCTGATGCGCCGCCAGGACGGCATCGCCGACGAGGCCACGCTGCGCCGCACGCTGCTGGACGGGCTGCGCTGACTCATCCGCCCGCCAGCCGTGGCCGGCCGCCGCCCCAGCGCGCACGGAAAGCCTGCGCGCTTGGATGGTCCCAGTACTTGTCGAAGAAGTAGTGCAGCACCGTGTTGGCCAGCGGCTCGATGAACGTGACCGCGCCGGCCACGGTGAGGCTGCCGGTCAGCGCATAGGTCACCGTGAACGAGGTGCCCAGGTGCAGGATGCCGAAGCTGACGGTCTTGGCCATGGTGTCTATCGCCTGATTGAATCGAATAGCTAAATGCTAATGATTCTCATCGGTGGCGGCCAATTGCTTGCGGCTATGCCATCGATCAGCGTCTACGCTGTGCCGCCATGACATCTGCCGACGCCCCGGTTCCCGCCGACAGCCTGCTGGGCCGCCTGGCCGCCGAGCGCGGCGCCTTTGCGGACGCCTATGCGCTGTACCTGCCGCGGCCCGTCACGCTGGCGGAGTTCGTCGAAGCGTTCTACACGACGCGGCTGTTCAAGCTGGAGCGGGCGCTGATCGCGCTGCTGGGCAAGCCGTCCAGCGACGCGATGGCCCGGGCCGTGGCGCGGGGGGAGGGCGAGCGCATCGCCGTCTGGACCGTGGAGGCCCGCGCGGGCAACGAGCTGCTGATGCACGAGGACAGCGGCGCCACGCGCTCCTGGTTCCAGGTGCAGGCGGGCGAGGGCGGCGGCACGACGTTGTGGTTCGGCTCGGCCGTGGTGCCGCGCCGGCGCGGCCCGGGCGGCGAGCCGCGCTTCAGCCGGGTGTTCCACGCGCTGCTGGGCTTTCATCGCGGGTATTCGCGCGCGCTGCTGGCCGCCGCGGCGCGGCGGCTGGCCTAGCGCTGGGTGCCCGGGCCGGTGACCTTGTCCGTGACCGGCTGGCCGGTGGCGAGGTCCTCGATCCACACCTCGCAGGCCTCGGCCTCGATGCGGCCCCTGACGACGTAGCGCCGGCCTTCCTCCGGGGCGAAGCGGACGTCGCCCACCGTGCGGCAGGTCGGGTTCGCCAGCGCCACCACCGGCGACGCGTACTGCGTGGCCGCCTGCAGCTGCACGCGCGCCGGCCGCACGGCCAGCTCGTTGCTCAGCGCCACGGCGGTGACCGTCATGGCGCCGCCCTGGCCGGCCCGCGTGGTGGCCACGCTGCTGCTGGCCAGCCGGCGGCCGTCCACCTGCGTGATCTCGAACACATGCAGCCGCTGCGGGCCGACGGCCACGGCCTGGTCGGCCACGTTGACCGTGGGGCCGGTGTAGTCGGCCGGCGCCGCGGGTTCGAAGGCGGAGAAGCTGCCGGCGCTGGCGCAGCCCGCCAGCAGCCCTGCCGCGGCCAGGCAGGCCATCGCAAGGCCGGGGGTGAGAGGCGTTGTGGTCATGCGGCGAAGTGTGCGCCATGCGGAGGATGCAATTCTTCACGCCAGCGCCGCGCCGGCCGGGTGGACTGCCCGGGCGCCGGGGCGCCGCCTCCCACAATGAGCGCCGTTCGCCACTTCCCGATCGCTCCCATGCCCTCGCCGCTCCTGCGACTGCCCCGCCTGCGCCATCTCCTGTTCTGCGGCCTGATCGGCTGCGTGTCGCTGCCCGCGGTGGCGGGTGTGCCCGAGGGCCTGGAGGCCTACCGCGCCGAGCGCTATGCCGACGCGCTGGCCGAGCTGCGCGGCCCCGCGCAACAGGGCGATGCGCAGGCGCAGGTGCGCATGGGCTGGATGCTGCTGTGGGGCGAGGGCATCAAGATGGACAAGCCGGCCGGCCTCGCCTGGCTGCGCAAGGCGGCCGACCAGGGGTCATCCGAGGCGCAGAACACGCTGGGTTTCGTCTATGCCGAGGGCAACGGCGTCAAGGCCGATGCCGTGCAGGCCGCCCGGTGGTTCACGCTGGCGGCCGAGCAGGGCATGAGCGTCTCGCAGGCCGAACTGGCGCTGGCGCTGTGGCACGGCAAGGGCGTGGCCCAGGACGTGGCCGCCGCCATCGGCTGGGCCCGCAAGGCGGCCGAGGCGGGCAATGCCACGGCGCAGAACCTGATGGGCGTGGCCAGCTACCGCGGCCAGGGCGTGCCGCAGGATCACAAGGCCGCGGCGGACTGGTACCGCAAGGCCGCCGACCAGGGGTCCAGCCTCGCTCAGCGCAACCTGGCCTGGCTTTACCGCGACGGCACGGGCGTGCCCAAGAACCTCAAGACCGCCTTCGAGTGGTTCAGCAAGTCGGCCGAGCAGGGCGACAGCGGCGCGCAGTTCCGCGTCGCGCTGGCCTACGACATGGGAGAGGGCGTGGCCAAGGACGCCCGCCGCGCCAGCGAGTGGTACCGCAAGGCGGCCGACCAGGGCCTGCCCGAAGCGCAGTTCAACCTCGGCGTGCAATATGCCGATGGCAGCGGCGTGCCCCAGGACTTCGAGCAGTCCACCGAGTGGTATGCCAAGGCGGCGGCACAGGGCCATGCCTCCGCGACGAACAACCTGGGCGTGGCCTATGGCCGCGGCCGCGGCGTGCCGCGCGACCCGGTCGTGGCCTACGCGCTCTACAACGTGTCCGCCAGCCTCGATGGCTCCGACGACAACAAGGCACCCGGCAACCGCAAGTCGTTGCTGGACGAGCTGAGCCCGGCCGAGGTCGAGCAGGCGCAGGCGCTGACCCGCCGCATGCTGGACCCCAAGATCGGCATCGCCGCCGCCATCGCGCAGCGCCTGCGCAGCCAGCCGGCGGCCAAGCGGCCCGTCGCGGCCGCCGAGCCGGTGCGCCCCGAGCCGGCCGGTGACGGCTTCCCGGCCCGCCCGGCCAAGCGCCCCGGCGTCGTCAGCTGCAACACCAGCTGCGTCAATGCGTCGTGCAAGCGCACGTATGACGACGGCCGCAAGGTCAACATCCAGGCGCAGCAGAAGTTCAACTTCGGAAAGTGGGAGTGGGACGCCGGCCCGTGCTGAGCCGGCACCGCCCTCAGCGCGCCACCGCCGCGCGCATGGACCGCGCGACGTAGAACAGCCCCACGGCGCCCAGCGCAAAGCCGGTCAGCACGCCGGGCAACACCTGGCCCCAGCGCAGCGCCTCGCCCTTCAGCACGGCCAGCATCAGCGTGTTCTGCGCCAGGCCCGGCACCCACAGGTACCAGGGCGCGTCGCCGCCCGGGTTCAGCAGCGTGACCATCGGCATCAGGCTGACGACCGTGACCACCAGCGTGCTGCCGGCCTGCGCCTCCTTGAAGGTCTTGGAGCGGATGGCCAGCGCCATCAGCAGGCCGGACAGGCCCGCCGCCAGCGGGATCTGCAGCAGCCAGAAGGCCAGCACCTCGCCCATGCCGAACTGGAACATCGCCTGCAGGCTGTCGCTTCTCAAGAGCCACTGCGCCGGCACGAAGCTCAAGGACGACAGCAGCGCCACCACCATGCCCATCAGCGCCACGGCGCCCCACTTGCCGACCACCAGCGCGCCGTGCGGCACCGGGTTCATCAGCAGCGGTTCCAGCGAGCCGCGCTCGCGTTCGCCGGCGGTGCTGTCCAGCGCCGCGGTCAGCGCGCCGTACAGCACGGCCATGATGATGAACATCGGCACCATGGCCGTCAGCCGCGACGCGCGGGCCTGCACGCCCGCCAGGTCGCGCTCCTCGACCTCGATGGGCTTGAGCAGCTCCATCGACACGCCGCGCATCGCCAGGTTCAGCGCGGCGCGCTCCTGGTTGAAGCCGCCCAGCAGCCGGTGGATGCTGCCCACGCCGGCACCGGCGCGCTGGTTGGCGCTGTCGCTGACAATCTCCACCGTCGGCGTCTCGCCGGCCAGCAGCTGGGCCTCGAAGTCCGCCGGCACCACCATCACCGGCTCCAGCAGCGTCGTCGCGCGCAGCCGGGCCTCGTAGTCGGCCGGCGCGGGCTTGATCGTGAAGGTCTGGCGCTCGATGAAGTTCTTCAGCGTCGGCGCGGCCTCGATGCCCACCGCCAGCACCTCGCGCTTCTCGGCGCGCTCCTCGAACGACGCGATCAGCGCGGACAGCGCCGTCAGCATCAGCGGCCCCATCAGCAGCGCGGGCAGCAGCATGCGCAGCAGCGTGCGGCGGTCGCGCAGCGCGTCGGCCAGTTCCTTGGCAAAGACGATGAACGCCTGTTTCATGCAGCCACCTCGGCAGGGAAAGCCAGTTTCACGAATGCATCCTCGAAGCGGGTCTCACCCGCCTGCGCCAGCAGCTCCGGCACGCTGCCGCGCGCGACGCTGCGGCCCTGGGACACGACGACCACCTCGTCGCACAGTTGCTCCACCTCCTGCATGATGTGCGTGGAGAAGACGATGCACTTGGCGCCACCCTCGGGGCTGCGCAGCCAGCGCAGCGCCTCGCGCAGCGCGCGCGTGGCCAGCACGTCCAGCCCGTTGGTGGGCTCGTCCAGCACGATGTTGGCGGGGTCGTGCACGAGGGCCCGGGCCAGCGCCGTCTTCATGCGCTCGCCCTGGCTGAAGCCGTCGGCGCGGCGGTCCAGGATGGACTGCATCTCCAGCAGCCGCGCCAGCTCCTCGGCGCGCGCGTTGGCGGCGTCGGGGTCCATGCCCTGCAGCCGGCCGAAGTAGGCGATGTTCTCGCGCGCCGACAGCCGCGGGTACAGGCCGTGTGCGTCGCCGAGGATGCCCATGCGGGCGAGAGCCTTCAGCGGTGCCTCCTGCACGACGATGCCGTCGACCGTGATGCGGCCGCTGTCGGGCGCGAACAACCCGGCGAGCATGCGCAGCGTCGTCGTCTTGCCGGCGCCGTTGGCGCCCAGCAGGCCGGTGATGCGGCCATCGGCCGCCGCCACGCTGACGCCTTGCACCGCCTGCACGATGCGCTTGTCGCCCCGCTTGAACAGCCCCGCGCCGGTGCGCGAGACGAAGTGCTTGTGAACGTCGTGAATCTCGATCATTGCGCGGCTCCGTTCGTCGGGGCCTGGATGGGCTGGAAGGCGACGGGGCGCGGGATGCGCGTGGCGCAGCTGGCGTCCTGCGGCAGCGCCGCGGCGTCGGTCTTGGCGTCGATGAAGCGGAACAGCAGGTCGCGCACGCAGCCGACGCTCATGACGCCGTGGCCGGCCTCGGGCACTACCAGGTGCTGCACGCGCTCGGGATGGCCCACGGCCAGCGCCTTGGCGATGCGCTCGCCGTGGCGCGGGGGCGTGGCGGGGTCGGCGCCGCCGCTCATCACCAGCACGGGGCTGGGCGCGGGCGGCACTTTGTAGAAATCGGCCGGCACGTCGCCGCGGGGCCAGGTCTTGCACACGCGGGCATACATCTCGGCGTCCACGCGCTGGAAGTCCGCGCCGGGCTTGTCGGTCGACTCCGCCAGGCGCGGCATGTCCTCGGCGCAGACGACCGAGAAGTGCATGCCCATCGCCAGCCGCAGCTCCTTGCCACCGCCGAAGGCCGAGGTCAGGCCGAACAGGCCGTCGAAGCGGCCCTCGCGCGCCGCGGCCTGGATGGCGGCGGGCAGCGCGGCGGCCAGCGCCGGCTGGTACAGCGGCGGGCGCACGGCGCGCAGCAGCAGCTCGCGGTCGAGCGTGAAGCGCTCGGGCTGGCCGGTCAGCGGCTGCGCCACCGTGACCTGGCGCGGCAGCGAGGCCAGCAGCGCCTGCCAGTCGGCGCGCAGCGTCGGGTAGGTCTTGGTGTGCGCGTCCAGCAGCTTGTCCAGTGCCGCCTGCGTGTCGGGCGAGAAGCTGGCGGGCAGCACCATGTCGGGCGGCGCCACGCCGTCGATGACGGTGCGGCGCACCTTGCTCGGGAACTGGCGCAGGTAGTCGAGTGCGGCGCGCGTGCCGTAGCTGCCGCCGATGAGGTTCCACTGCGGCACGCCAAGTGTCTCGCGCACGGCGTCCATGTCCTGCATCGCGATCGTCGTCGTGAAGAAGCGCAGGTCACCGTACGGCAGCTTCTCCAGCGCGGCGCGGCAGGCGTCCAGGCGCTTGATCTGCGCGGCGGTGTCCAGCTGCTCGGTGAGCGGCAGCTTGCTGTCGTCGGGGCATTGCAGCGGGGCGGTCTTGCCGGTGCCGCGCTGGTCGATGAAGACGATGTCGCGCCGGTTGCCCAGCCGCGACAGCCTCGGCAGCATGCGGGCGGCCACGCCGATGGCGCTCTGGCCGGGGCCGCCGGCCAGCATCAGCACCGCGTCGGGCTGCTTGTTGCGCGCCATCGCCGGCACGACGAGGTAGTGCACGTCGATCTTCGCGCCGTCCGGCCGCGCCGGGTTCAGCGGACGTTGCAGGCTGCCGCACTGCAACTCGTTGGGGATGCCGTCGATGCGGCACGGCTTCAGCGGCGCAGCCGCCGCGACCGTGCCCAGGCCGGTCATCGTCAGGAGTGCCAGCAGGCACCCACGCCATTCACGCATGCCTTCACTCGGGAAGTTGGGAGTGGGGCGGAGTATCCGGGCGCGCCGGTGCCGGCGCCGCGGCGCTTGTGTGAATGGCGGATGGGGCCGCATCAGCGGCCCGAAATCGCGGTTGGCCGGTGTCAGGCCTTGCGGGCGGCCGGGGCCATCAGGCCCTGGCAGGCCGCGCGCGCCTTGGCGTCGCTGCCGTCCAGCTTGCCGCACACGCCGTCCAGCTGCGCCTTGAGCCGGCCGAGCGTGGCGGCCTGGGCGGGGGTCTTGCTCCAGCCCGCCAGCAGCGTCGCGACCTTCTTCAGCGAGCGCTCGCTGCGTTCGTAGAACGCGCCGGGGTCTTTCTCGGCCTCGGCGAACAGCTGGGCGGCGGTCTTCTCGATGCGCGCCGTGTCCTCGGGGCTCAGCTCGACGAGCGCGCCGAGGTAGTTGGACCCCCACTGCAGCCGCGTCGCCGGGCCCTCGCTCTTGTTGAAGGCCTCCTCGTACCAGCGCAGCGCGTCGGCCGTGCGGCCCTGCTTCTTCGCGTTGCCGCCCAGCTGGCTCATCAGGTAGTAGGGCGAGTGGCTGCGCGCCAGCGCGGCCTTCAGCAGCTCGTCGCTGTCCGTCCACAGGCCGGCGCGGCCCAGCAGGTAGGCCGCCTGCGTGATGACGGCCTGGCGCTCGTAGCCATCGGTGATCTCGCGGTGGGCGCGGGTGGCCTGCTCGCGCGCCTCGGCCTGCAGCGCGGCGGGCACGGTGCGCGGATGCGGTTCGTCCTTGGGCGTGTCCAGCCGCGCCAGCTCGATGCGGCCCTGCAGCGCGTTCAGCCGGTCCGCGCGGGACAGCGTCGCGTCCGCATTCAGCCGCTTCAGCGCGGCGTCGAACTCCGCCACCAGCTGGCGGCGTGCGTCGCCGGGCGCGGGGGCCAGCGCCTTGATGAGGTCGGGCGCTTCGTTGGCCAGCACGTCCATCTGCGCGCGGGCCTGCGCGGCGTCGGCCAGCACGGCGCGCAGCCGCGGCAGCTGCGCCGGGTCGGCCGCCTGGCCTTCGCTCAGTGCGCCAACGGACTTCAGCCACAGCCGCGTGGCGGTCTCGGCGTCGGCACCCTCGCTGGCGCGGGCCAGCTGCGCCAGCGTGGCGGGGCGCTCGGCGGCGGGCAGCAGTTGCTGCTCGTCGGTCTCCCAGCCGTAGAAGCCCAGCAGCCGCCATTCGTTGGCATTGAGCTTCCTGCCCGCGCGGGCGTCCGCCAGCACGGCCTTGACCGGCCGGCCGCTGGACAGGCCCAGCTGCAGCACCTTCATCACCTGCGCCGCGTCGGCCTCGCCGGGCAGGCGCGTGATCTCCTGCCCCGCGGGGCTGAACAGGATCAGCGTCGGGTAGCCGCGCACCTTGAAGCGCGTGCCCAGCTTCTGCGCGCCGGGCGCGTCGCCGTCGATGCCCACGGCCACGAAGGCCTTGCTCTGCTCGATGAAGTCGGCGCGGTTGAACAGCGTCGCCTTGAGCTGGTTGCACGGTGGGCACCACTTGGCACCCCAGTACAGCAGCACCGGCTTCTTCTCCGCCTTGGCTTGGGTGAAGGCGCGGTCGATGTCGGCATCGGCCGCGGCGGCCTGCCAGGACACGCCCGGGCCGGCGGCGGCGTGGGCGGGCAGGGAAGGGAGGGCGGCCAGGGTCAGGGCCAGCGCGATCGACGCGAAGAGGGGTGACAGCTTCATGTCCGGCGGTGAGAAAGGGGTGACTGATTGTCCGGGGCTTCGTGGCCTGCCCGGCGCTGCGGGTTTCTCAGATGCTCATGCGGCGGCCGCATGAGCGCGCAACTCATAGGGAGGGCGCGCGCGGCCGCGGCTGTCTAGACTCGCGCGCGTCATTTCAGGAGACCCCATGAGAACCGCCATCGCCGCCGCCGTGCTGGCCCTGTGCCTGGCCCCCGCGCTGGCGGCCGGCCCCAACCTGGTCGTCAACGGCAGCTTCGAGGCCGACCCGATTGCCGCCAACAGCTGGGACATCCGCGCCAACATCACCGGCTGGACCGGCGCCCCGGACATCGAGCTGCAGAACCACCTCGAGGGCAACCTGCCGCAGGACGGCAACCAACTCGTCGAGCTCGACACCTTCGGCAACAGCGCGATGAGCCAGACGATCAACGCCACCGGCTGGGTGAGCCTGAGCTTCTGGTACACGCCGCGCATCGGCTGGGGCGCGAACACGCACGGCGTGCAGGTCAGCCTGGGCAGCTTCTCCAGCACGGTCATGGACAGCGTCGCCGGCGGCTCGGTGCCGAACTGGCAGCGCTTCAGCGCGCTGGTCGACCTGGGCAGCGGCGGCAGCGCGGTGCTGCGCTTTGCCGCCACGGGCACGTCGGACATGGCCGGCGGCCTCATCGACAACGTGTCCGTCACCGCCGTGCCCGAGCCGGCCACCGGCTGGCTGGCGCTGGCCGGCGTGGCCGTGCTGGCCGGCTGGGGCCGCCGCCGCGCGGCCCGCTGAGCCGCGCGGCCGTGCCAGCCGCCATCGGCAGCCCGCGGCTCGATGACGTGCTGGCTCGCCTGCGCGCCGCCGCGCGCCCCGAGGCGCTGGCCGACATGGCCCGCTTCGGCCTGACCGGCGACGGCCGGCTGGGCCTGGCGGTGCCGACGCTGCGCGCGCTGGCGCGCGAGTTCAGGCGCGACCACGACCTCGCGCTCGCGCTGTGGGACACCGGCATCCCCGACGCGCAGATCCTCGCCGGCATGGTGGCCGAGCCTGCGAAGCTGACCGTGGCGCAGATGGACCACTGGGTGGCCGGCCTGCGCGCCTGGGACGTCTGCGACCAGGCCTGCCTGAACGCGTTCGTGAAGAGCCCGCTGGCATGGGCGGCCATCCCGCGCTGGGCGGCGCGTGAGCCCGAGTTCGAGAAGCGCGCCGGCTTCTCGCTGCTGGCCGTGGCGGCCGTGCACCAGAAGCAGCGCCCCGACGCCGATTTCCTCGCCCGCTTGCCCCTCGTCGAGCAGGCCGCCGACGACGACCGCAACTTCGTCAAGAAAGCCGTCAACTGGGCGCTGCGCCAGACGGGCAAGCGCAGTGCGGCGCTGCGTGAGCCAGCACTCACCGTGGCGGAGCGGCTGTGCGGGCGCGAGGAGAAGTCGGCCCGCTGGATAGGCAGCGATGCGCGGCGGGAGCTGGCCCAGCGGAGCGTGCCGTAGGCGTTAGCGCCTCGGTGCCGACCCCGCGGCCGCGTTCGGCCGACCCAGAAAAATGAACCTGACCCCATTTTCTTGTCCCTCTTTGGAGGGGGACGGGGGGTGTTCGGGGGGAGTCGCTGCGGCGGCATCCCCCGTCGTCCCACCCTCTGGGTGATGTCGCGAAACAGGCCTGGCGCCGATGCTGACGGTGTGACGTTTTCCACAGTCAAACCCCTCAGCACCGGAGACCCACCATGCAATTCTTCAGCTCCTCGCAGTTCCCCTTCGTGAACGCCAAGCTGCCGCAGGTCGCGGCGGGCCAGGGGGCCGGCGCGGCGGCCGGTGCGCGCAAGCTGGACTGCGGCTGGTACGACTCCAGCTTCGACCTCGCCCGCGGCCTGGAGGTCGTCGAGGACGATGACCACACGCTGTACCAGCTGTGGGAGATGTCGCGCCGCTGAGCCCGGTTGTCTGGGCCCCGGCGCCGGCTACAGCGAGCAGGCCAGCCTGGTGCCCTGCAGGATGGCCCGCTTCGCGTCCAGCTCGCCGGCCTCCAGCGCCCCGCCGATCAGGTGCACGCTGGCACCCGCCGCCCGCAGCGGCGCCTCCAGCTCGCGCAGCGGCTCCTGCCCGGCGCACAGCACGATGGTGTCGGCCTCGATGAGCTGGGCGTCGGCCCGCTTCTCGCCGTAGCTCACCCACAGCCCCTCGGGCGTGATCTGCTCGTAGTTCACGCCGGCCAGCATGTCCACCTGCTTCATCTTCAGCGCCGCGCGGTGGATCCAGCCGGTCGTCTTGCCCAGGCCCGCGCCGGGCTTGCCGGCCTTGCGCTGCAGCAGCGTGATCTGGCGGTTCGGCGCGTCGGGTGCCGGCCGCAGCAGGCCGGCCCGCACCTGTTCCGGGTCGCCCACGCCCCAATGCCTGCGCCACGCGGCGGGGTCCAGCGTCAGCGAGTGGCCGGCCTCCAGCAGGTATTCCGCCATGTCGAAGCCGATGCCGCCCGCGCCGACGATGGCCACGCGCGCGCCCACCGGCTTGTCGTGGCGCAGCACGTCGATGTAGCTCAGCACCTGGCCGCGCGCGACGCCCTCGGCCTGGCCCTTGATCTTCGGGTCGCGCGCGCTGACGCCGGTGGCCAGCAGCACGTCGTCGAAGCCCTTGAGGTCGTCGGCACCCACGCGGCAGTTCAGCTTCAGCTCGACGCCGGTGACCTCGATGCGCCGGCCGAAGTAGCGCAGCGTCTCGCTGAACTCCTCCTTGCCCGGCACGCGTCGGGCCATGTTGAACTGGCCGCCGATCTCGGCCGCCGCGTCGAACAGCGTCACCGCATGGCCGCGCTCGGCCAGCGTCGTCGCCGCGGCCAGCCCGGCCGGGCCGGCGCCGACGACGGCGATGCGCTTCTTCGCGCCGCCGGCCACCGGGCGCAGCACGATCTCCTGCTCGTACGCCGCCCGCGGGTTCACGAGGCAGGTGGAGATCTTCTGCGCGAAGGTATGGTCCAGGCAGGCCTGGTTGCAGGCGATGCAGGTGTTGATCTCGTCGGCGCGGCCCTGCCTCGCCTTCTGCACGAAGGCCGGGTCGGCCAGGAACGGCCGCGCCATCGACACCATGTCCGCCGAACCGTCCGCGAGCACGCCTTCGGCCACCTCCGGCGTGTTGATGCGGTTGCTGGTGATCAGCGGCGTGGTGATGCCTTCTTCCCGCAGCTTGGCGCGAAGTTTTGCGGTCACCCAGGCGAAGCCTGCCCGCGGCACGCTGGTCGCGATGGTGGGCACGCGCGCCTCGTGCCAGCCGATGCCGGTGTTGATGATCGTCGCGCCGCCGCGCGCCACGCGCCGGCCCAGCTCCACCACCTCGTCCCACGAACTGCCGCCCGGCACCAGGTCCAGCATGGACAGCCGGTAGATGATGATGAAGTCCGGCCCCACCGCCTCGCGCATGCGCGCCAGGATCTCCAGCGGCAGCCGCATGCGGTTCTCGTACGAGCCGCCCCAGTCGTCCGTGCGCTGGTTGGTGTGCGTGACGAGGAACTGGTTGATGAAATAGCCCTCGCTGCCCATCACCTCCACGCCGTCGTAGCCGGCCTCGCGGGCCAGCTTCGCGCAGCGGATGAACGCGCGGATCTGCCGCTCGATGCCGCGCGGCGACAGCTCCCGCGGCGTGAACGGCGTGATGGGCGACTGGATGCGCGACGGCGCCACGCACAGCGGCGAGTAGCCGTAGCGGCCCGTGTGCAGGATCTGCAGCGCGATCTTGCCGCCCTCGGCGTGCACGGCGTCGGTGATGAGCTTGTGCCGCCGTGCCGCGCCCGAGGTGGCCAACGTGCCGGCGAACGGCTTGGCCCAGCCCTCGATGTTGGGCGCGAAGCCGCCCGTCACGATCAGCCCCACCTCGCCGCGCGCGCGCTCGGCGAAGAACACCGCCATGCGCTCGAAATGCTTGCGGCCGTCCTCCAGCCCGGTGTGCATGCTCCCCATGAGCACGCGGTTCTTCAGCGTCGTGAAGCCCAGGTCCAGCGGGGCCAGCAGGTGCGGATAGTTCATCGCGCCGATGCTAAACAGCGCGGCCCTGGCTGGATTGGAGGCGTCTCACCAATGGCCCCCCGGGTTTTCCAGCAACAGTTCTTCACCCGGTGCTAGACGGCGGAAATGGCAGCACCCCTGGCTTGGGTTCTAATCGCGAGTCCGCGTATTTGGCCGCACCTTTGCCACCAAGGCCCGGCGACCTGGTTTTTTCGGAGATTCTCGATGCGATTCACCCCCTGGGCCACCCGGCTGGCCCTGACGCTGAGCCTGTCGGCAATGGCTGCCCTGACCGCCTGCGGCGGTAGCGGCGGCGGCGGCAGCAGCACCCAAGTGCGCCTGCTCAATGCCACGCGCTCCTACGATCAGCTGGACCTGACGGTCAACGACAAGACCATCAACAGCAAGGTCGCCTATGCCACCGCCGGCGAGTACGGCAGCGTGGACACCGGCTCCACCGCGTCCAAGGTGCTGAAGAGCGACGTGGGCACCAGCGTGTCGGCCACGCAGCCCACGCTGAACGCCAACAGCAACTACACCTACATCACCTACGGCTTCGCGCCCGTCGCGCGCACGACGCTGCTGGAAGAGTCCCAGGCCGCGCCTGAGGCCAACAAGGCCAAGCTGCTGGTGCTGAACCTGGCGCCCGACGCCGGCGCGCTGGACACCTACGTGACCTCGGCGGCCACTTGCAGCCTGAGCAACGAAACCGCGCTGAGCAGCAACCTGGCCGGTGGCGCCGGCAGCGGCTACATCCAGATCAACTCGGGCACCTTCCGTGTCTGCGTGACCGGCTACAACAAGCCCAACGACCTGCGCCTGGCCATCCCGGCCATCACGCTGGACTCGGCCAGCGTCAACACGCTGATCCTGACCGCCACCGACGGCGGCGTGCTGGTCAACGGCATCACGATGGTGCAGAAGGGCGCGGTCAAGAGCTTCCCCAACACGCAGAGCCGCGTGCGCACCGTCGCCGCGCTGGCCAGCGGTGGCGCCGTCACGTCGTCCATCAACGGTCAGGCCATGTTCGGCAGCTCGGCCGTCAGCCCGCTGATCAGCGACTACGTCACCACCAACGCCGGCGCCAGCACGCTGAGCGTGGCCGTCAACGGTGCCAACGTCAGCTTCACCGCGCCGACGCTGGCCGCCGGCAAGGACACCACGCTGATGGTCTGGGGTGACCCGGCCGCTCCTAAGCTGGCTGTCATCGACGACGACAACCGCCTGCCCACCGTCTCCACCGACGTCAAGATCCGCCTCGTCAACGCGCTGCAGACCAACGGCGCGGGCCTGAGCGTGGGCTACGGCACCATCGCGTCCAACATCGCCGCGGGCTCGGCCTCGCCGGCGGTGTCCGGCTCGATCACGAACGCGTCCACGGGTGCGCAGGTCGACGTGACGGTGCCGTCCACGGCCCTGTCCATCTACACGAACTCCGCGCTGGTGTTCCCGTCGGGTAGCGTCTGGACCTTCTTCGCCGTGCCCAACACGGCCACCGCGGCCACGACCAACCTGCCCGTGCCGGGCATGGCCGCCGTGCCCAAGCGCGAGCGCCCGTAAGCGGCCCGCCGCTTCAGCCCACAAACCCCCGCGCCTCGGCCGGGGGTTTTTTGTTGGCTGCGCGACGATGATGGCGCCATGTCCGCCCCCACCCGCTTCCATCTGCAGCGGCTGCGCCAGCTGTGGCGCAGCGCCGGCTGGCCCAGCCAGGACCTCGTCGAGGTGGAACTGCTGGCGGCAGGCTGGGTGGAGCGCCTGCCCGAGCCCGGCGGCCGAGAGCGGCTGCGCGTGACCGATGCCGGCGTCGCGCTGATCGCTGAATCGCTGACCCGCAACCGCGCGGCGCGCGACGCGCACGAGCTGCTGGTCGAGCGCGTCGCCACCGAGATGCAGCGCGCCGGCCGCATTGCCTGGCGCGGGCTCACGCTGCGCGCCGGGCTGCCGCAGGACGACGGCAGGACGCAGTGGGTCAACGCCATGCCCGACGTCTACTCCATCCGCCACAGCACGGTGGAGGACTACCTCGAGCCCGCCATCCACGAGATCAAGGTCAGCCGCGCCGACCTGCTGGGAGAACTGCGCCGGCCGGCCAAGTCCGCCGCCTACCGCGCGCTGTGCGGCCAGTGCTGGTTCGTCATCCAGGCCGGCATCGCCGAGGCGGAAGAGATCCCGCCCGAGTACGGCGTGCTCATCGGCCACGGCACGCACCTGGAGCTGGCACGGCCCGCGCCGAAGCGCACCTGCAAGCCCGATTTCGCGACGTGGATGGCCCTGGCCCGCGCGACGCCGCTGCCGCCGCAGGACGACGATCCACAATCACCGCTCTGACTCGGAGCCGCCATGGGCCACAAGACCGTCCCGACCGAGGCCGACATGCAGGCCACCCGCTGCCCGCGCTGTGGCGGCGGCTTCGAGTGCGGCGCCAATGCAGGCCGCTGCGACTGCTTCGGCATCCACCTGACCGACCGGCTGCGCACCGAGCTGGCGGCGCGCTACCCCGACCGCTGCCTGTGCCTGCGCTGCCTGCGCGAGCTCGTCGACGCCGATGCTGCGCCGCACTGAGCGGCTGCAGCCGGTGCAGGCATGATGGCCGGCCCATGACCGCCCTCGACCGTCTCGCCCCGCCGCTGTTCATCTTCATCTGGGCCACCGGCTACATCGTCGCCAAGCTCGCAGCGCCCTATGCCGACCCGCTGACCTTCCTGAGCTGGCGCTATGCCGGCGTCGTCGCGTTGATGCTGGGCCTGGCGCTGGCCGCGCGCGCGCCGTGGCCGTCGCGGCGCGACATGGGCCACCTGGCTGTCGCGGGCCTGGGCATCCAGGCGCTGTACCTGGCCGGCGTGTGGGTGTCCATCCGTCAAGGCCTGCCGGCCGGCACGGCGGCGCTCATCGTCAACCTGCAGCCGGTGCTGGTGGCCGCCGCGGCGCCGCTGATCGGCGAGCGCGTCGCGCCGCGGCAGTGGCTGGGCGTGGCGCTGGGCCTGGCGGGCGTCGTGCTCGTCATCTGGCACAAGCTCAACCTGGGCGCCAGCTACGGCCCGCCGCTGGCGCTGTGCCTGATGTCGCTGCTGGCCATCACCGGCGGCACGCTGTACCAGAAGCGCTTCGTGCCGCAGTTCGACCTGCGCACCGGCCAGGTCGTGCAGTTCGCCGCCGCGCTGGCCGTCACGTTGCCGCTGGCCTGGGCGCTGGAGCCCATGCGCATCGAGTGGAACCGCGACGTCGTCATCGCGATGGCCTGGAGCATCCTCGTGCTGACGGCCGGCGGCATCAGCCTGATGTTCTACATGCTGCGGCATGGCCGCGTGACGGCCGTGTCCAGCACCATGTATCTGGTGCCCTCTGTCACCTCGGTGATGGCGTGGCTGCTGTTCGGCGAGACACTGGGCGCACAAGCCATCGCCGGCATGGGCGTGACGCTGCTGGGCGTCTATCTCGTCGTCGCGAGGAAACCGGAGACGTCTGCATGACCCGAGCCCACCACGCCTTCTGGCCGCCCCGCGTGCCGCACGCGATCACGCCGCCGGCCACGTCGCTGGCCGACAACCTGCTCGTCAGCGCGCGCCGCTTTCCCGACCGGCCGGCGCTGGTGTTCCTGGGGCACGTGACGACCTATGCCGAGCTGCACGCGCAGGTGCAGCACCTGGCCGCCTGGTTGGCGCAGCGCGGTGTGAAGCGAGGTGACCGTGTGCTGGTGGACCTGCAGAACTGCCCGCAGCTGGTCGTCGCGCACTACGCCATCTTCAGCGCCAACGCCGTCGTCGTGCCGGTCAACCCGATGAACAAGGCGGCGGAGCTGCGCCACCTCATCGAGGACAGCGGCGCCGTGCTCGCCATCACCAGCGTGGACCTCAGCGCCGAATGGCTGGCCGCCGGCATGGCGGCCAAGGACCTGCTCGTCACGCAGCTGGCCGAGGTGCTGCCCGGCGGCCAGGCCGCACCGGATGGATTGCCGGCCGGCTGGGCCGACTGGCTGAATGCCGACCTCGCGCTGCCCGACGGCGCCACGCCCTGGGCGGAGGCGCTGGCCTGCAGCGCGCCGCCGCCGGCGCTGGAGAGCGGCGCCGACGATCTCGCGCTGCTGGGCTACACCAGCGGCACCACGGGCCACCCGAAAGGCTGCATGCACAAGCACAGCAGCCTGCAGCACAACGTGTTCGCCGGCGCGCTGTGGGCCAACGGCAGCCACGAAGACGTGGTGCTGGGCGTCGTGCCCATGTTCCACATCACCGGCATGGTGGTCGTGCTGCACGGCACGCTGATGGCGGGCGCCAGCCTGGTGCTGATGCCGCGCTGGCAGCGCGAGTACGCGGCGCGGCTCATCCAGCAGCACCGCATCACGCGCTGGACCAACATCCCGACGATGGTCATCGACCTGCTGGCCAGCCCCGACGTGGACAGCTTCGACCTCTCCAGCCTCGTCTACATCGGCGGCGGTGGCGCGGCCATGCCGCAGGCCATCGCCGAGCGGCTCGTTCAGCGCTGGGGCCTGCGCTATGCCGAGGGCTACGGCCTCACCGAGACCGCCGCGCCCAGCCACAGCAACCCGCACGACGCGCCCAAGCAGCAATGCCTGGGCGTGCCCTACATCAGCTGCGATGCGCGCGTGGTGGACCTCGACACGCAGCAGGAGCTGCCCGCGGGCCAGGCCGGCGAGATCGTCGTGCACGGCCCGATGGTGTTCGACGGCTACTGGCGCCATCCGGAGGCGACGGCGGCCGCTTTCTTCGAGCTCGACGGCAAGCGCTTCTTCCGCACGGGCGACATCGGCTTTGTCGACGCCGACGGCTACTTCTTCATGACCGACCGCTTGAAGCGCATGATCAATGCCAGCGGCTTCAAGGTCTGGCCTTCCGAGGTGGAGAACCTGCTGCACGGCCACCCCGGCGTGGCCGAGGCCTGCATCGTGTCGGCGCCCGATGCCTACCGCGGCGAGACGGTCAAGGCCTTCGTCGTCAGGCGCGCCGGCCATGAGGCGCTGAGCGCCGAGCAGCTGCGCGACTGGTGCCGCGCCAACATGGCCGCCTACAAGGTGCCCGCGCTCATCGAGTTTGCCGACAGCCTGCCCAAGAGCGGCGCTGGCAAGGTGATGTGGCGGGCGCTGCAGGAGCGCGAGAAGGCGCGGTGAGCGACGTCGAGCGCCTGACGGCGCTGGTGCGCAGCACGCCGTGGTTCATGGCCGCGCTGGGGGCGGGCCGGGAGCTGGGGCTGGCGAGCTGGTGCATCGGCGCCGGCGCGCTGCGCAACCTGGTGTGGGACGCGCTGCACGGCCATGCGCAGGCCAGCGCGCTGGCCGACGTGGACTTCGTCTACTTCGACGCCGACGACCTGGACCCGGCGCGCGACGCCGCGCTGCAGCAGCGGCTGTGCCAGCGCGTGGACCTGCCCTGGGAAGTCACCAACCAGGCCGGCGTGCACCGGTGGTTCGAGCAGCACTTCGGCCATGCGGTGGCGCCGCTGCACTCGCTGGCGGAGGCCGTGGCCAGCTGGCCCGAGCCCGCCACCGCGGTGGGCGTGTGGCTGGACGGGGCCGACGCGCTGCACGTCATCGCACCGCTGGGCCTGGCCGACCTGCTGGGCTTGCGCGTGCGGCGCAACCCGGCACGTGTCAGCGTCGAGACCTACCGCCAGCGCTGCGCGAGCAAACGCTACGCCGAGCGCTGGCCGCGCGTGGTGGTGGAGCCCGCCTGAGCGGGCCCGCCCGTCACGAGGCCGGCGTCTGCTGCTCGCGCGTGGCCCACTGCGGCTGCCGGGCCAGCTCGGCCGCCGTGGCCTCGTCGGCCGTCACGGCGTACTCGCTGGCGCTGCGCTCCACGAAGTAGGCGGAGCGGAAGCGTTGCAGCAGGCCGCCCAGCGCCTTGCGCGCGTCGCCGGGTTGGCCTTGGAAAGTGAGGGTCAGCGTGGTCATGAGGGGGCTCGCTTCGAGCGGCTGGAGGGCCGCCGGTCTGCTTGCAACGCCCGCCGGGCCCGGCCGTTGACGCCGGGATTGCTACAGGCTGTGAACTAAGCCCGGCGCCGCTCGGGCGCGGGTGCGCGGAACGCCGCGAGCTGCCGGGCGTAGGGGTCCAGCGCGTCCTCCGGCCGGTCCAGTGCCAGCCCCGTCACCGCGGCGAAGCAGGCGGGCGTGACCTGGCCCTGCGCCATCAGCTCGTCCACCAGCGCCAGCAGCGCGTCGCGGTGCGCGTCCAGCAGCCGGGTGGCGCGGGCGTGCTCGGCCTGCAGCAGCGCCTCGATGGGCGCGTTGGTGGCCTCCACGTCGGTCACCAGGTGCTCCTCGCTGTCGGCCGACACGTCGCAGCGGCCGATGCGCTCGCCATGGCCCAGGTGGCGCAGCATGCGCGCGGCCGTCTCGGTGGCCTTGCGCAGGTCGCCCTCGGCGCCGCTGGAGGCCATGTCCGCGCCGAACACCATCAGCTCCGCGGCGCGCCCGGCCAGGCTGGTGCAGAGGTTGTCGCGCAGGTTCTGGCGCGACCACACCTTGCGCGACGTGTAGGCGTTGTAGCCGCCCTCGAAGCTGGCCACGTGGATCTTGATCTCGGTGGGCGCGCGGCCGAACAGCAGCGCATGCACGAGCCCGTGGCCGGCCTCGTGCACGGCCAGCAGCGCGCGGAAGTCGGCGTTGTTGCGCTGGCGCAGCCGGCTGATCTCGAACGGCGCGGCGATGGCGTGCGACTGGCCGCGCCAGTGCGCGACGAGGCGGCCGCCGTCGGCCGTCAGGCCCACGCCGTCGCCGGGTGCCGCGCCGCGCTCGAGCGCCCACAGCGCCGCCTTGGCCAGGCCGGCGCCGAGGATGGCATGCAGCGACGAGAACAGCGGCCGCGTGCCTTGCGCCGGGAACACCGCGTTGGCGTAGATCTGCTCGCGCACGCTGGCGTCCAGCTCGAAGTGCAAGCCGCAGCGCGCACTGGTTTCGCGGGCATAGCGCTCGCAGCCCTGCGCGATGAGCTGCTCGTAAGCGCGGCGCGGCAGCGACGGGTAGATCACGTGCTCGTTGCCCAGCCGCGCCACCTGCTCGGGCTTGAAGCGCCGGTTCAGTGCCTGCTTCACGTCGATGACGCTGAGCTTGGCGGTGACGGCGTGGAAGGTGTCGGCGTCGCTGTCGCAGTCGTCCACGCTGGTGGCGAGGTCTTCGTACATCTCGTCGAGGTTGCCGCAGACGAACACCAGCAGCCGGCTGTAGTCGGTGTCCCACTGCTGCGCGCCGTCCTCACGGAACGCGCGCAGCCGGGCCTGGATCTGCTCCGGCGTCCAGGCCATGACCTCCAGCAGCGGCAGGTCGAGCTTGAGGCTCTGCCGCAGCGCGCGCGCCTCGTAGCTGCTGAGCTTGAAGCGCAGCCGGGCGTCGTCCTCGTCGGCGCGCTCGGCGTCGAAGGCGGCCTCGGCCAGCGTCGACTCGATGTCACCCAGCAGCGACAGCGCCGGTGGCAGCCGCCCATCAGACAGCAGCGCCCAGACATCCTGGTAGCGCTCGACGCGCACGTCGTTGCGCTTGGCGTCGATGGTGCGAAAGCGCTGGAACTCGTCCAGCACCAGGATGCCCGGCTCGCCCTCGCGCACGCCGCTCTGCGCCAGCATGCCGGAGATGTTCTGTGCGCCGCGCCAGCTGGCGCCGTTGGAGAAGCCGTCCATCTGCACCTCGACGAAGCGGTCGTAGAAACCCAGCAGCTGCGCCAGGCGGCGCACCAGCTGGGTCTTGCCCGTGCCGGTCAGGCCCCACAGGCAGACGACGACGGGCCGTGACACCAGCCCGGGCAGCACGTACCACGCGCGCACCGAGTCGATGACGCGGTCGATGAGGGCGTCGATGCCGAACAGCTCGGTCTTGAGCTGGGCGGCGATGGTTTGCAGCTGCTGGTTTCTGTGCGCCAGCTGCGCGCGCAGTTCGAGGGAATCATTCATCCCAGTCCTTTCGTCGCAGCAGCGCCTGCAGCGCCACGCGGTCGGCGCGGCGTTGTGCACCGCGGCTCTGGATGTGTTGGCCGGCGCCGCGCGAGCCGCGTGCGCTGAGGGCGCGGGCGACGGGGTCGCGCGCACCGATGCTCGTTTCGAGCACCAGCGTCATGGGCTGTTTCATGCGGCGCAGGGCCTTGACCCGCCCCTCCTGGAGGGCGCGGGAACGGAGTTGTGCACTCATTCGGTTTCCGAAAAGCAAAAGCCCCGGCTCAAGGGCAGCGGGGCTTTGCTTAGCCAGCGCGGTCTGAGGCCGTATCTGTGAACAGACACGGTTCAGCCGGGGCTCGGGAACCGTGTTCAGTCGATCGTCGAGATGAACAGGGAGGACATGGCAGGGATCTCCGTTTTGCGGGCGCTGTCGTGGGCGCCTTCAGCAAGGGCGCGAATGATGAGGGTGTTGGGGAGGCTTGCGCAAGCGCAACGCCCCGTCGGCGTTGTGGCGCGCCAACGGGGCGTTAGCGGTGAGCGGCGCTCAGGCCGTGGCTTCGCGGCCCAGCGGCGCACCCGACTCACGCGGTGCCAGCAGCAGGTACAGCAGCGGCCCGAACGAGCCGGCGGCCAGCGTGATGAGCGCGTAGGGCCACACCGTGCGGCCCCTGGCCTTCGCGTCCCGTGCGATGAAGCCCAGCAGGATGAACGACGTGATGATGAAGTCCACCAGCAGCTGCCAGGCGCCGATGCTGGCCATGCCGGCCTGCCAGATGCCGACGTAGCCGACGGCCCACATCGCGTACAGCGAGAACGCGCCGAACGCAGCGAAGACGAGGAAGAGGATGGGGCGCATGACGATCTCCTTGGGGTTGGGGTGCCGCCATACTCGGCAGCCGGGTGCATGGCCGCAATGACCTGGGAGGTCATGGCGGCGCATCCGGCGCCCCCGCAGAATTCGCTGCATGACCGCCACCCTCGCCACCCTGCGCAAGTCGCGCCGCGTCAGCCAGCTGGAGCTGTCGTTGCGCACCGGCGTCTCGCAACGCCACCTCAGCTGCATCGAGACCGGCCGCTCGCGTGCAGGCCGCGAGACCTTGCTGGCGCTGCTGGATGCGCTGGGCGCCACGCTGGAGGAGCGCAACCAGGCGCTGCTGGCCGCCGGCTACGCGCCCGCCCACGCGGAGCGGGCGCTGGACGCGCCCGAGATGGCGCCGGTGCGTGCGGCGCTGGCGCAGCTCATCCACGCCAACGGCGCGGCGCCTGCGCTGGTGCTGGACGGCGACTACAACGTCGTCATGGCCAACGCCGGACTGGCGCGGCTGATGTCGCTGCTGGGGCTGGACGCCGAGGCCATGCTGGCTCAGCCGCTGAACCTGCTGCGCGCCGTCTTCGCGCCCGGCGGCCTGCGCACGCTGTGCGTGGACGAGGCCTGGCTGTGCGACGAGATGTGGGCCCGCGCCAGCCGCGAGGCCGAGCACCTGCCGCGGCTGCGCGCGCTGCTGGACGAGCTGCGGCCGACACTGGCGCCGTGGACCGTCAGCGAGAGCAGCAGCCAGCTGCCGGTGCTGGCCTTCCGCCTGCGCGCCGCGGACGGGCGCGTGTTGAGCTTCTTCTCCACCATCACCAGCTTCGGCACGCCGCTGGACATCACGCTGGCATCGCTGAAGGTGGAGCACCTGTTCCCGACGGACGAGGTGACGCGGGAGGCGCTGGCAACTGTCGCGGCTTGAGGTGCGGCGGGGCGGCTCACGGTTCCGTTATCGTGGTGACGATCAGGATCCGATCGACGCCCCACCGCATGAACTTCCTCCGCCAGTTCTTCAACACCGTGCTCTACGTGCAGCTGTCGCCGCGACGGTTGGTGTTGCGCGATCCTCTTTCGAAGGCGTGTTTCGACGAGGTGCCCGAGGTCGCCATCCATCGCCCCGCCGGTGGCCGCGCCACCGTCCGCGCCGTGGGTGCCGAAGCCCGCGCGCAGGCTGCCGGGAGCGACGTCGTGGTCGTCAATCCGCTGGCGCACCCGCGCACGCTGGTGTCCGACTTCGTCGTCGCTGAACAATTGCTGAAGTTCGCGATTCGTCGGCTGTACGGCAGCCGCGCGGTGTTCCGGCCGTCGCCGGAGATCGTCATGCATCCGGTGGACGACTACGAGGGCGGGCTGACACCCGTGGAGATCCGCGCGCTGCAGGAACTGGCGCTGGGCGCCGGGGCTAGCCGGGCGCGCGTCTGGCAGGGGCCGGCGCTCGGCGATGACGAGCTGCTGCAGCGGCGCTATCCGCCGGCTGGCCTGATGCTGGCCTGACCGGCATTGCGGGATGGCACGGCGGCTCGCCGATGCGTTAGCGTGCAGCCTCCACCACCTTTGCCGCCCCCATGCCCCGTTACGTCGCCCTGCTCCGAGGCGTGAGCCCAATGAACTGCAGCATGTCCGAGCTCAAGCGCAGCCTGGAAGCCGCCGGCCTGGCCGACGTGAAGACGCTGCTGAGCAGCGGCAACGTGGCCTTCACGGTGGCGCGGACGTTCCCGCCTGCGGTGCTGCAGAAACGCGTGGAGAAGGCCATGAAGGATGGCATGGGTCGCAGCTTCCCTGCTGTCGTGCGCCTCAGCGCCCAGCTGCGGCAGCTCATCCAGTCCGATCCTTTTGCCGAGTTGGAGCTGCCGGCCGGGGCCAAGCGCGTCGTGACCTTTCTGCGCAACCCCGGCGCCGTGTCAGAGGTCTTGCTGCCGCTCGGCATGCATGATGCCTACATCCTGAAGCGCGTGGGCAGCGAGGTGTTGTCCGTCTACGTGCCCGACGAGAAGCGCGGCCCGGTCTTCATGCAGCTGCTGGAGAAGACCTTCGGCCAGGACATCACGACGCGCACCTGGGATACCGTCACGAAGTGTGCTGCCGCCTGAGAGCTTGAGAGCCTTTCACCCATGCCCGCCTTGCACGCCAAACCACCCTCGCCCGTCGTTGCAAATGCTCGCCATAGCCCGAGTTATGGCGGCGCTTTGCGCCTAGTTCGAGGGCGTTTTGACGCGCCTTTCGGGCACGGCCGAAAAACTCCCAAGCTCTGAGAGCTTCAAGATGCCCGCCGTCCTGGATCACCTGCTCATCCCCGCCCGCGACCGCCGCGCCGCCGCCGAGCGGCTGGCCGCCATCCTCGGCGTGCCGTGGTCGGCGCAGGCGGCCGTGGGGCCGTTCAGCGCGGTCTATGTGTCCGACGACCTGACGGTGGACTTCGACGAGGTGGCGCCGGGCATGGCCGTGCCGCTGCAGCACTACGCCTTCCGCGTCAGCGACGCCGAGTTCGACGCGCTGATGGGCCGGCTCCAGGCGCTGGGCATCGCCTGGCGCAGCTCGCCCATCGGGCCGGACGACTACCAGGTCAACACCCACGGCGGCGGCCGCATCGTCTACTGGCGCGAGCCCGACGGCCATGCGTGGGAGGCGCTGACGCGCAGCTACGCGCGCCGGCCCTGATCAGCGCGTCAGCCGGAATTCGGCATGCGCGGTGGCCGCCGAGCTGCCGCCCACCCACACGTCGAAGGCCGCCGGTTCCACGCCCCAGGCGCGCGTGACCGGGCTCCAGAACTTCAGCTCGTCGCGGCCCAGCGTGAAGCTCACCGTCTGCGCAGCGCCCGGTGCGAGGTGGATGCGCTGGAAGCCCTTGAGCTCGCGCTGCGGCCGCGCGGCGCTGCCCGAGCGCTGGTGCGTGTAGAGCTGCACCACCTCGTCGCCCGCCACGGCGCCGGTGTTGCGCACGGTGACGCTGACCTTCACCGGCTCGCCCGCACGGGCCGTCGTGCGGTCCAGCGTCACGTCGCCGTAGGCAAAGCTCGTGTAGCTCAGGCCATGGCCGAAGGGGTACAGCGGCGAGGAGGGCGCGTCCGTTGCGTAGCGCGACGTGAAGGTGCGGCCGGTCTCATCGGCATGCGTGCGGTTGTGGTTGTAGTAGGCCGGCACATGGCCGGTGCTGCGCGGCCAGGTCACGGGCAGCTTGCCGCCCGGGTTGACGGCGCCGCCCAGCACGTCGGCCACCGCGTGGCCGCCCTCGCTGCCCGGGAACCACGCCTCCACGATGGCCGGCACGTGCTCGCTGGCCCAGCGGATGTCCAGCGGCCGGCCGTTCAGCAGCACCAGCACCACCGGCTTGCCGGTGGCCACCACGGCCTCCAGCAGCGCCTGCTGGTTGCCCTGCAGTGCCAGCGACGCGACCGACGCCGCCTCGCCGCTCATGTTGGCGCGCTCGCCCAGCACCATCACCACCGTCTCGGCCTGGCGGGCGGCCTCCACGGCCTTCGCCAGCGCGGCCTGCTGGTCGGCCGCGGACATCAGCGCGGGCGCGGCCTTGCCCTGGTCGGCATCCCAGGGCAGCGGGTAGGCGCGCTGCATGTCGCCGCCGGCCGAGAAGCTCACCTCGGCCTGCGGCCAGCGGGCCTGGATGCCGGCCAGCACCGACACGCCCGGGCCCTTCTCCACGGTCCAGGAGCCGAGGATGTCCTCGCCGCTGTCGCCCAGCGGGCCGATGACGGCGATGCGCTTCAGCGACGCGGCCAGCGGCAGCGCGCGGCCCTCGTTGCGCAGCAGCACCATCGAGCGCTGCGCCGCCTCGCGCGTGGCGGCGCGGTGGGCGGGGTCGTTGAAGACGGCGGCCTTGCGCTCCGGCGCGCCGTAGGGCTGCTCGAACAGGCCCATGCGCAGCTTCACCGCCAGCACCTCGCGCACCGCGTCGTCCACCACGCGCTGCGGCACGGTGCCGGCCTTCACCAGCGCGGGCAGCTGGCGCAGGTAGCTGTTGCTGGCCATGTCCATCGTCACGCCGGCCTGCAGGCCGCGGGCGGCTGCGTCGGCGTTGTCCGCCGCGAAGCCGTGGTTCTCCAGCGACTGCACGGCGAACGCGTCGCTGATGACGAAGCCCTTGAAGCCCATCTCGCCGCGCAGCACGTCGCGCAGCAGCCAGCGGTTGCCCGAGGCCGGCACGTCGTTGAGCGTCATGTAGGCCGACATCACCGTGCCGGCGCCGGCGTCGATGGCGGCCTGGAACGGCGGGAAGTACACGTTGCGCAGCTGCACCTCGGGCACGAAGACCGAGTCGTAGTCGCGCCCGCCGTCGGCCGCGCCGTAGGCGGCGAAGTGCTTCACGCTGGTCAGCACCCGCTCGGGCGTGCCGAGCGCCGGACCCTGCAGGCCACGCACCTGCGCGCGCGCCATCGCCACGCCCAGGAAGGTGTCCTCCCCGGCGCCCTCCACGATGCGGCCCCAGCGCGCGTCGCGGGCGATGTCCACCATGGGCGTGAACGTCCAGTTGATGCCGGCCACCCACGACTCCTTCGCGGCGATCGCCTGCGAGCGTTCCACCAGCGCCGGGTCCCAGGTCGCGGCCAGGCCCAGCGGCACGGGGAACACGTTCTTGTAGCCGTGGATGACGTCATAGCCGAACAGCAGCGGGATGCCCAGGCGGCTCTCCTTGACGGCCACGCGCTGCAGCCGTGCGATGAGGTCGGAGTCGATCGTCCACAACACCGAGCCGGCCTTGCCGGCGCGGATGAGCGCGTCCGGCGTCTCCTGGTTCGGGCCGGGCACCTCGGCACCCAGCTGCGTGAGCTGGCCGATCTTTTCCTCCAGCGTCATGCGGGCGAGCAGCGCGTTGGCGCGCTGGGTGACGGCATCGGCCGCGAGGGCGTGGCCGGCCAGCAGGGTGGCGCAGGCGGCGGCGGCGAGCCGGGACAGTCGGGCCATGGGGAGTCTCCTTGAGCGATGTTGTTGTCGGGCCGGCGGCGACTCTAGGGGCGGCACCGGCGCCGCGTGAATCGCCGCACGGGCGATCCACCTATAACATCGGCCGATGCGCGGCGTGATCGGATCGACCGGGCCCATGATGCCCATGACCGGCTACTTCAACAGCCGGGCCGAGCGGCGGCAATGGGTGGAGGGCAACCTCGCGCACTGGAACGGCTACTTCACGCTGCGGGGAAAAGGGGAGGTGTGCTTCCCGCAGCAGGCGGTCACCACCGGCGTGGGTGAGCTGCTGTTGCTGGCGCCGGGCCACGCGCGCTCCTACCGCATCCCCGACCCGCAGACGGGCTGGGAGTTCTACTGGCTACATTTTCGGATGACGCCCCGGCTGGGCGAGCGGCTGGACTGGTTCGACCCCGCGCGGCCCTGGCAGGCGCACGCGGTCGGCGACGTGTCGCTGCGCGTGGAGCTGGCCTCGCAGCTGGAGGCGGCGCACCGCTTCAACCTCACCGAGCCCGACCTGCCCGAGCGCGAGCCCATCGTCGAGGCGCTGCTGGAGGCCTTCCTGCTGCGGGTGGCGTCCGCCGCGGCCAGCCCGGGCGGCGCGAGCCCGGTGGACCCGCGCATCGAGCACGTGCTGGAGCGCTTCCACTGCGACCTGGCCGCGCCGGTCAACGTGGACGAGCTGGCCGCGTTCGCCGGCCTGTCACGCTCGCAGTTCTGCCTGCTGTTCCGCCGCGGCACCGGCCGCTCGCCGCAGGCTTACATGGAAGAGCGGCGGCTGGAGATGGCCGCGCATTACCTGCGCGCCACCGGCCAGCCCGTGGCCGAGGTGGCGGAGATGGTGGGTTTCGCGAACCCGTTCTACTTCACGCTGCGCTTCCGGCGCCGCCACGGGCTGAGCCCGTCGTCGTACCGCGCGCAGGTGCGTCGCACGACCTGACCCCCGACGGCGCGGCAGGCGCGGCGCCGGCTCGCCCCTTCCATCGTGCAACCTGTCGCATTGAATTTGAGCGGCGGCTCGTGGCGACCGAGCATCGCCGGATGACGGATCACCTCCTTGCACGCCCTGCTTTCCCCACCTGTGCTCGCGCACTCGCGGGCCTCGTCCTCTGCGCGGCGCTCGCGCCCGCCCGGGCCGCGTTGCCCGTTGCCACGGTGGAGTTCGTGCAGGGCCGTCGCGTCGAGGCGCTGGTGGCGGGGCCGGTCCAGGGCGCGCCGGTCATCGTCTTCGAGAACGGTGCCCGCATGACGCTGGACACGTGGCGCGCCGTTGTCGAAGTGCTTGCGCGCGACGCCACCGTGCTGACGCACAACCGCCCCGGCTACGGCCAGAGCGAGGCGGCCGACGGACCGCGCAGCGGCGAGGCCATCGTTGGCGAACTGCGTGCGCTGCTGGCCGCCAAGGGGCTGAAGCCGCCGTACGTGCTGGTGGGCCACTCGCTCGGCGGCCTCTACATGCAGTGGTTTGCGCGCCGCTACCCGCAGGAGGTGCAGGCGCTGGTCCTGGTGGATGCCGTCTACCCGCGCATCGTCAAGAAACCCGAAGACTTTCCCTGGTATGCCCGGCTGGGCAAGCGCTGGCTGCTGCCGCGCGCCGTGGCTGACGAGGTGGACCAGATCCACGCCACCGGCGAGTCCATGCTTACGCTGCCCGCCTTCGACGACTCGCGCGTCGTCCAGCTCTTCAACGTGCCCACCGACAAGACGGCCGTGGCCGTGGACGTCGGTGTCATCAACCAGGACCAGGCGACCCGCGACTTCGTCAAGCAGCTCTACCCGCGCGCGCGTAAGCACATCGTCGATTCGGACCACCAGATCCAGATCGACAAGCCCGAGCGGGTCGTCGCTGCCATCCGGGAGGCGCTAGCGCTGGGCCAGCCGGTGCCGGCGTCGTCCGACGCCGGCAGGTGAGCCCGGCCCTATTCGAACAGGTGCCCCAGGTCGTGGTGCCCCATGGACTCGGCCTTGGTGCGGAGGTACTTCTCGTTGTCCGGGCCCGGGGCCGTCAGCGACGCCTCGCGCACGACGACCTCGATGCCGAACTCGGCCAGCGCGGCCATCTTGAGCGGGTTGTTCGTCAGCAGCCGGATGCGGTGCACGCCGAGGGCGCGCAGCATGCAGGCGGCGGCGTCGTAGCGTCGCGCGTCGATGGGCAGGCCCAGAGCGGCATTGGCCTCGATGGTGTCGGCGCCGGCGTCCTGCTCGGCATAGGCGCGCAGCTTCTGCACCAGGCCGATGCCCCGGCCCTCGTGGCCACGCATGTAGACGATGGCGCCGCGGCCCACCTTGGCGATGCGCTGCATGGCGCTTTCCAGCTGCGGCCGGCAGTCGCAACGCAGCGAGCCGAACACCTCGCCGGTCATGCACTCGGAGTGCACGCGCACCAGCGGTGGCTCGTCGCCGGGCTGGCCGACCAGGTCGCCCATGCTGAGCACGACATGCTCCTGCCCGCTGTCGCCTTCACGGAAGCCGTGGATGGCGAACTCGCCGTGGGGCGTCGGCAGGCGGGTGGAAACGATGCGTTCGATCTTCATGGCTGGGGGCATTGTCGCCCCGCGCGGGAAAACCCGCGCCAGACAGGGCAGACTGCGGCCTCTAACTTCCGGGAACCGACCATGCCCCAGACCATCAGCTTCCAACGTCCCGATGGCGTCAGCGTCAGCGGCTACCTGGCCGAGGCCGCCCGGCCGGTGGGCGCCGTCGTCGTCATCCAGGAGTGGTGGGGCCTGAACGACCAGATCCGCGGCGTCGCGCGGCGCTGGGCGGATGCCGGCTTCACGGCGCTGGTGCCCGACCTGTACCGCGGCAGGAGCACCGTGGCGCAGGAAGAGGCGCACCACCTGATGACGGGCCTGGACTTCGGCGACGCCGCGTCGCAGGACGTGCACGGCGCCGTGAGCTACCTGAAGGGCCTGAAGCTGGGCAGCGGCAAGGTGGGCATCACGGGGTACTGCATGGGCGGCGCGCTGACGGTGCTGTCGGCCACGCTGGTGCCGCAGGCCGACGCCGCCGTCGTCTGGTACGGCATGCCGCCGGTGGACTATGTGAAGGCCGAGCAGATCAAGATCCCGCTGCAGGCCCACTGGGCCACGCAGGACGAGTTCTTCCCCCTGGCGGGCGTGGACGCGCTGGAGGCCCGGCTGGCTGAGGCGGGTGTGCGCTACGAGGGCCACCGCTACCTGGCGCATCACGCCTTCGCGAACGAGGAGGCGCAGGGCCCGGGCCGCCTCGCCAAGACGCAGTACGACGCGGCGTGGGCGCAGCAGGCCTGGGACCGGGCGATGCGCTTCTTCGGGCAGACGCTGGCCTGACGCCTGGCTAGGCCTGGCCCGCCCGCAGCGCCTCCAGCTGCGCGACGGAGGCCTGCATCAAGTCGTGCACCAGGGCCAGCACGCGGTCCCGCTCGGGCTCGACATGGGCGTCCACGGCGCCCAGCAGCAGGTGGAAAGGCAGCGCCAGCGGCGCCCCTTCCATCGCGCCGCGCGGGCCGTCGGGCAGGCCGCCCTGAGGCGTGGGTGCGCGTTCGGTCAGGTCCAGCATGGTGCCGACCATGCGCAGCGCACGGCCCTCGGCGTTGCGCTCGATGACCCGCCCGCGGGAATACATGACCCGGTACCCCGAGCCGTTGCTGCGCAGGCGAAAGCGCGCCTCGTAGTCCGGCTGCGCGCTGCGCGCGTGCTCGCGCATCGTCGCGAGCATGGGCGGCAGGTCCTCGGGGTGGACGCGGCAGCGCCAGAAGTGCGTGCTGTCGGCGGCGTGGGGCTCGGGGAAGCCCAGGCGCTGTTTCCACTGCGGCGAGTAATGGACGGTCTCCAGCTCCAGGCGCAGGTCCCACACGCCCAGGTCACCCGCTTCGATGGCCTGGCGCCAGCGTTGCCAGACCGGTTGATGCCGCATGTCCATGCAGCCGATTTTGGGGGTGCCGCGCGCCGCGGTGCTCAGATCGGCAGCGCGTTTGTTGCTTTCACCTCCTCCATGACGGCATAAGTGCGCGTTTCGCGCACGCCGGGCAGCGTCCAGATGACGCTGCCGATGAACTCGCGGTAGGCGCTCATGTCGCGCACGCGGGTCTTGAGCAGGTAGTCGAAGCCGCCGGCCACGAGGTGGCATTCCAGGATCTCGGGCCGGGCCTGCACGGCGGCCTTGAAGGTGTCCATCACGTCCATCACCGTGCGGTCCAGGTGCACCTCGATGAACACCAGCATCGCCGCGCCCAGCTTGGCCGGGTTCAGCCGCGCCTCGTAGCCCAGGATGTAGCCGTCGCGCGTCAGCCGCTTCACCCGCTCCAGCACGGCGGTGGGCGACAGGTGCACCGTCTCGGCCAGCTTGAGGTTGGAAATGCGGCCGTCCGCCTGCAGAGCGCGCAAGATGCGCTCGTCGATCTTGTCCAGCCGTGTTTCGTCGCTCATCTGGATTTTTCTCTGTGTCGATATCAATCGTTGGAATTTAATCCAACGGTGCTGTGAATACATTGTCGATCTCACCAGGAGACAGCCATGATCACGTTCACCGCCCCGCCCGAACACCCCCGCCTGCCCGATCCGTACCGGGCGGAAGCCGGCGTCGTGCAGGCGCTGGCCGACCGCGTCGGTGCGGCGCTGGACTGGCCGCGCGTCATCGACATGGCCGCGCCCTGGGTGGAGCAGGTGCGCAAGAACCCGGCGCCGTTCTGGGCGATGGAATCGCTGCTGCGCGAGTACCCCATCACCAGCGCCGAGGGCCTGGCGCTGATGCGGCTGGCCGAGGCGCTGCTGCGCGTGCCGGACGCGCCCACCGCCATCGCGCTGACGGCCGACCAGCTGGGCCGCGCCGACTTCGACGGCGCCAGCGAGGGCAGCCCGCACAAGATGCTGGCGGCGCTGTCGGCGTCGGCCATCTCCATGTCCAAGCGCTTCCTGCCCGGGGCGGACGACGACGGTGGCCTGTTCAAGCGCCTGGGCGCGCAGACCGTGGTGGCCGCCACCGTGCGCGCCATCCAGCTGCTGGGCCGGCAGTTCGTGCTGGGCCGCAACATCCGTGAGGCGATGAGCGAGGCCGACGACGCCCGCAAGGCGCAGAAGCAACTGCGCTTCAGCTACGACATGCTGGGCGAGGGCGCCCGCACCGAGGACGACGCTCGCCGCTACCAGGCGGCCTATGTCGGTGCGATCAAGACGATTGCCGCCGGCCAGCGCGCGGACAGCCCGGAAGCCTCCGACGGCATCTCCATCAAGCTCAGCGCGCTGTTCAGCCGCTACGAGGTGCTGCAGCGCGAGCGCGTCTTTGCCGAGCTGCTGCCGCGCGTGTGGCAGCTCATCGAGCTGGCTGCTGACGCCAACATCAACCTGACCATCGACGCTGAAGAGGTCGACCGCCTGGAGCTGTCGCTGGACGTGCTGGACGCGCTGGCCGCGCGCATCGCGCAGGTCTACCCGCAGTGGCGCGGCTTTGGCCTCGCGGTGCAGGCCTACCAGACCCGCGCGCTGGCCGTCGTCGACGAAGTCGCGGCCATCGCCCGCAAGCACGGCCTGCGCTTCATGGTGCGGCTGGTCAAGGGCGCGTACTGGGACGGCGAGATCAAGCGCGCCCAGGAGCTGGGCCTGGCGGAGTACCCCGTCTTCACGCACAAGCAGCACACCGACGTCTCCTACCTCGCTTGCGCCCGCGCGCTGATCCAGCACGCCGACGTCATCTACCCGCAATTCGCCAGCCACAACGCCGGCACCATCGCCGCCATCGTGCAGATGGCGCGCGCGGCCGGCGCCGCCTTCGAGATGCAGCGCCTGCACGGCATGGGCGAGGGTGTGTACCGCGAGGTGCTGAAGGACGGCAGCATTCCCTGCCGCGTTTACGCGCCCGTGGGCGAGCACCGCGACCTGCTGGCCTACCTCGTGCGCCGGTTGCTGGAGAACGGCGCCAACTCGTCGTTCGTGCACCAGCTGGCCGACCCGACCGTGCAGGTGCCCGAGCTGCTGGGCTCGCCGCTGGCCGATGTGCGCCCCGCCGGTGCGCTGCCGCTGCCGCCGGCGCTGTACCTGGACGCGCAAGGCCGCGGCCGCGCCAACTCCACCGGCGCCGACCTGACCGCGCCCGCGCAGCGCCAGCCGCTGCAGGCCGCGCTGGCGGCCCATGCCGTGGGCCCCGTGCCCGAGGCCACGGGCGCTGAAGTGGACGCCGCGATGCAGCGCCTGCACGCCGGCTTCCCCGCGTGGAACGCAACGCCGGTCGCCCAGCGTGCCGCCACGCTGCGCCGCGCCGCCGATGCGCTGGACGCGCGCCTGGCCGAGTTCTGCGCGCTGCTCGTCAAGGAGGCGTTCAAGACCCAGGCCGACTGCGTCGCCGAAGTCCGCGAGGCCGTCGACTTCCTGCGCTACTACGCTGATCAAGCGGAAGCCGATGAGGCCGGCATGCGCGGCCGCGGCGTGTTCGTCTGCATCAGCCCGTGGAACTTCCCGCTGGCCATTTTCGCGGGCCAGGTCGTCGCCGCGCTGGTGGCGGGCAACACCGTGGCCGCCAAGCCCGCCGAGCAGACGCCTTACGTTGCGCTGAAGTTCGTCGAGCTGCTGCACGATGCCGGCGTGCCGGCCGATGCGCTGGCGCTGCTGCACGGCGCGGGCGAAACCGTCGGCGCCGGCCTCGTGGCCCACGCGCACGCGGCCGGCGTCTGCTTCACCGGCTCCACGGCCGTCGCGCAGATCATCAACAAGGCGCTGGCCGCCAAGCCCCTTCCGTCCGCTGGGCCGCTCCCGAGGACGGAAGCGCCCCCTCGGGGGGCAGGAGGCGTACCCGCCGACGTGGGGGCTTCATCTCTGCCGATTCCCCTCATCGCCGAAACCGGGGGCCTGAACGCGATGGTGGTGGACTCCACCGCGCTGCCCGAGCAGGTCATCGACGCCGTCGTGCAGAGCGCCTTCCGCTCCGCCGGCCAGCGCTGCTCGGCGCTGCGGCTGCTGTGCGTGCAGGCGAGCATCGCCGACGGCGTCGTCGAGATGCTCAAGGGCGCGCTGCAGCAGCTGCACGTGGGCCAGCCCGCCGACCTTGCCACCGACGTCGGCCCCGTCATCGACGACGAGGCCCACGCCAACATCAGCCGCCACGTCGAGCGCCTCAAGCGCGAGGCCCGCCTCATCGCCGAGGCGCCGGTGGCCCAGCCCATGCCGCGCCAGATCCGCCCGGTGGCCTTCGAGCTCAAGCGCATCGCCGACCTCGGCGAGGAGATCTTCGGCCCGGTGCTGCACGTGGTGCGCTTTGACGGCGCGGTGGACGACGTCATCGCCGAGATCAACGCGCTGGGCTACGGCCTCACGCTGGGCATCCAGACCCGCATCGACAGCCGCGCCCAGCGCCTGGCCGACGCCGCGCGCATCGGCAACGTCTATGTGAACCGCAACATCATCGGCGCCGTGGTGGGCGTGCAGCCGTTCGGCGGCGAAGGCCTGTCCGGCACCGGCCCCAAGGCCGGCGGCCCCGACTACCTGCGCCGCTTCTGCGCCGAGCCGCAGCTGGCCGCGCCGGCGCCGCTGCTGGCGCTGGACGGCCGCAGCGAGCCCCTGGCCGTGGCCGCCGATGCCACCTGGCGCGACACGCCGCTGGCCGACCGCATCGCCACGCTACGCCGTGCCGCCGACACGTTGGACGCCGCCACCGCGCTGGCGCTGCGCGGCCTGTTCACGGCGGCCCAGTCGCAGTTCGCCGATGTGGACCTGCCCGGCCCCACCGGCGAGAGCAACACGCTGCGCCACCATGCCCGCGGCGCGTTCGTCGTGCTGGGCCGGGGTGACGCCGGCCTGGCCGCTGCCGTCAGCGCGCTGCTGGCCGGCAACAGCGTGCTGTGGCTGGGCGGCGACGAGCGCGCCCGCCAGGCCCTGCTGCGTGCCGGCCTGCCCGCCAACGCGCTGACGCTGCCGCCCGACACGGCGCTGCCCGGCCTGCTGGCCGCGCCGCAACTCGCGGGCGTGGCGCTGGCGTCGTCCGATGACGGCGCCGCCCACACGCTGGCGCAGGCGCTGGCCGGACGCGCTGGCGCCATCCTGCCGCTGGTGACGGCGGCGGGCCACGTGCGCCAGCTCTACCGCTTCACGGCCGAGCAGACGCTGACCGTCAACACGGCGGCGGCCGGCGGCAACGCAGCGCTGCTGGCGGGCATGCCCTGACAAAACCTTGAGGCGGGCGGCCGTATCCTCGGCGGCCGATTGGCCCGCCGAGAGTCCTGCCGTTGAACGCCGCTTCCGCCCCACTGCCGCCTGACGCCGCCCGCCTCGGGCGGCGCAGCCTGCTGGGGCTGGCCGGCGCCAGCCTGCTGCCCGGCCGGGCCGCCGGCCAGCCGCCGCTGCCGGCATTGATCCCGGACGACGTGCTGGGCGACTACCAGCGCTTCCTCGCCGGCCGCGAGCCCGTCGCCATCGCCGACTACGGCGGCCCGGCCTCGCGGCGCGACGTCGTCGAGGTCGTCCTCATCCACCAGGCGCTGGCCCGGCAGGACCGCACGCTGCGGCTGAGCATGGCGCCCATGCCCAGCAGCCAGCGCCTGCAGGCCGAACTGCGCATGGGCCACTCGGCCTGCAGCGCCACCAGCTACTGGCGCGATGACTTCCCCCAGCCCGACGGCCTGCTGTTCAGCGACCCGCTGCTTGTGGAGGGCGAGTTCGAGGTGGGCCTGTACACGACGCCCGACAACACCCGCGCGCTGGCCGCCCGCGGGCTGGCCGACGTGCGGCAGCTGCGCGTGCTCAGCAACGACACCTGGCGCGTGGACTGGCAGACGCTGCAGCGGCTGGGCATCACGCAGCTGCAGCATGTGACGCGCTGGCACCTGATGCCGCACATGCTGCAGCAGGGCCGCGCCGACCTGCTACTGGCGCCGTTCCAGCCCACGCCCGACCTGTCCATGACGGTGGGCGGCGTGCGCCTGGTGCCCGTGCCGGGGCTGAAGGTCGCGATGCGCGGCACCCGCCACTTCCTCGTGTCCGCCACCCACGAGCTGGGCCCGCGGCTGCTCGACCAGCTCAACGCCGGCCTCGCAGCGCTGCGCCAGCAGGGGCTGGTGAGGCGGGCCTACGAGCAGAGCGGCTTCTTCAACGCCCGCGTGGCGGGCTGGGTGCGGCTGTAGGCCGCTTCAGCGCCCCGCCACCGCCCGCAACACCGTCGGTGCAATGAGGCGGTGCATCGGCGCCACCGGCAGCATGTAGGCCCGCCCCAGCAGGTTGTGCACGCGCCGGGCGCGGCCGTGGCATGCCCGCATCGTAGAGGCGGCGTCGCAGGCGTCCGACAATGCCCACGGTGAACGACGACCCCGACCCCCTGCCGCTGCCCCCGCCGCCACCGGACTTCGATGCCTGCTGCGGCAACGGCTGCGACCCCTGCATCTTCGACCTGCACGACCTGGCCATGGACGAGTACCGCCGCGCGCTGCGCGCGTGGCGGGAGCGGCACCCCGAGGCGCCGGCGCCTTAGTTCTTCTCAGTCCAGCGGGTTACGGCCGCCGGCGGGTCGGTAGCCGCTGCCGTCATGGCGCAGCCGCAGTTCACCGTCGACGGCCTGCGGCGCCAGCTTGCCGTCGGCGTCGGGCACCGCCTTGCGGCCCTTGAACGTCAGCACCAGGTCGGGCCAGCCGTCGGCGCCGGTCGTCTCGAACTGCCAGCTGCCGGCCACGTCGACACAGTTGTCGGCCGTGATCGGGTCGCCCTTGTCCGTGTCGGCGGGCGGGTCCCCGGCCAGCCAGCGTTCGCAGCCGGGCGCATCCTCCAGCTTGTGCGCGATCTTGAGGTCGGGCGTCAGTGCGCGGGCGCCGTCAGCGGCGAGCGCGAACACGCGCACCCACTCGCTGCAGACGTCCTGCGCGCACAGGCCGTTCTGCAGCGTCAGCGCCACGCGCCCGTTGCCGAGCTGGTGCACCTTCGCCTGGCCCACCTCGCCGTTGGCGCCGCTCCAGGCGAGCGACGGTTGCGAGAGGGTGCGGACCCAGCGGCCGTCGCGGCGCTCGAACCCGTAGACGCCGACGTTCACCTGCGTGGCGTTGAACTGCAGCGGCTGGCCGCTGCCGTCGTCGGGGACGCCCACGACGACCAGCGCGCGATGCTCGGCGTCCAGCGGCGCGGCCATCAGTGGCGACACGAGCAGGCGCTCCGGCGCGCCGCCCGGGCCGGCGGGTACCGAGGCGGCCAACGCCGCGGTCGCGGTCCAGCCCGGGAAGACCTGCGTCATCAGCGAGGCGGGCTGGTCGTCGGCGGCTCCCGCGGGGGCGGAGGCCACCGCGGCCGGCGGGGTGCCGGGGGTTGAGGCCTTGTCCTGGCAACCGCCAAGCCAGGCAGCGGTGACGGTGATCGAGGCAAGCAGAAGGAAGGGACGCATCAGGGGCGAAACCGCTGGGCAGGGATCCGTCAGCATGGCCCGTCCCCCTCGCGAAGGCCATCCCATGTGCCACAACATCCGCACCCTGTTCGGGTGGCCCCCGGGGCTGACGCACAATCGCCGCGCCCCGGCTCCGCGGACTCCGTCATGCGCCTGAAGATCGCCCTCGTCATCGCCACCCTGCTGCTGCTCGTCACGGCCTGGTTGTTCTTCGCCTGGCACTGGAGCTACTCGGAGGGTGAGCGCGCGGGCTGGGTGCAGAAGTTCTCGCGCAAGGGCTGGATCTGCAAGACCTGGGAAGGCGAGCAGGCGCTCGTGTCGCTGCCGGGCACCAGCGCCGTCGAGAAGTTCCAGTTCACCGTGCATGACGAGGCCACCGCGCAGGCCATCAACAAGGTCATGGGCCGGCGTGTGAACCTGCACTACGAGGAGAAGGTCGGCCTGCCCACGTCGTGCTTCGGCGAGACCCGCTACTTCGTCACCGGCGTCACGCTGGTGGACGAGATCTCGCTGACGCCGGGCGTCGTCGTCCCGGTGCCGCCGGGGGCGCCGGCGTCGTCGGCCAGCCAGTGACCGGGGTGTCCGGCGACACTAGCCGGATGTCGATGCTTCACCCGCTGGTCTCGCGCTTCGAGCGCCTCGTCGACCCCTACCCCGAACCCGCCGGCAGCGTTGCACCGCCGGCCAGCTTCTTCGCGTTCCTGTGGCGCTGCGCAGATGGCGTGCGGCCGCACCTGTTCGTCGTCATGCTGTTCACCGCCGGCATCGCGGCGGCGGAGGCGTGGCTGTTCAGCCTGATGGCGTCGCTGGTGGACTGGCTGTCCGCGCAGAAGCCCGCCGAGCTGTGGAGCCGGCCCCAGCCCGTCGTGTGGATGCTGGTGGGCGTGCTGGCCCTGGGCGTGGTGCTGGCTGCCGTGCAGGCGCTGACGAAGTACCAGGGCGTGTTCGGCAACTTCCCGATGCGTCTGCGCTGGCTGTTCCACCGCCGCATGCTGGCGCAGAGCCTGGCCTTCTTCGGCGACGAGTTCGCCGGCCGCATCGCCACCAAGGTCATGCAGACGGCGCTGGCCGTGCGCGACACCTGGCTCATCGTCGTCGACATCCTCGTCTACGTGGCCGTGTACTTCGGCACGCTGGTGGCCATCGTCGCCAGCTTCGATGCCTGGCTGATGCTGCCGTTCGCCGTGTGGCTGGGGCTGTACCTCATTGCGCTGCGCTTCTTCGTGCCGCGGCTGGGCAGGATCGGCCAGGCGCAGGCCGATGCGCGCAGCCTGATGACGGGCCGCATCACCGACGCTTACACCAACATCGCCACCGTCAAGCTGTTCGCGCACGGCCGCCGCGAGGCCGCCTACGCCAAGGCGGCGATGCAGGACTTCATGGTCACGGCCTACGGGCAGATGCGGCTGGTGACCGGCTTCGAGATCGTCAACGCGGCATTGTCGGCACTGCTGGTGGGGAGCACGGCGCTGCTGTCGCTGTGGCTGTGGGGCCAGTCGCTGGTGGGCGTGGGCGCCGTCGCGGCGGCCACGGCGATGGCGATGCGGCTCAACGGCATCTCGCACTGGATCATGTGGGAGATGGCGTCGCTGTTCGAGCACATCGGCACGGTGCAGGACGGCCTCACGACGCTGTCCAAGCCGCAGGCCATCAACGATGCCCGCGGTGCCACCGAGCTGACGGTGACGAAGGGCGAAGTGCGCTTCGAGAACCTGCGCTTCCACTATCCCAACGGCAAGGTCGTCGTCGACGGGCTGGACCTGACCATCCAACCGGGCGAGAAGATCGGCCTCGTCGGCCGCAGCGGCGCGGGCAAGAGCACGCTGGTGAACCTGCTGCTGCGCCTGTACGACCTGCCCGAGGGCGGCGGCCGCATCACCATCGACGGCCAGGACATCGCGCAGGTCACGCAGGACTCGCTGCGCCGCCACATCGGCATGGTCACGCAGGACACCTCGCTGCTGCACCGCTCGGTGGCCGACAACATCCTGTACGGCCGCCCGGACGCGACGGCGGACGACCTGGCCCGCGCCACCGAGCGCGCGCATGCCGACGAGTTCATCGCCCAGCTGTCCGACCCCAAGGGCCGCACGGGCCTGGAGGCGTTTGTCGGCGAGCGTGGCGTGAAGCTGTCGGGCGGCCAGCGCCAGCGCATCGCCATCGCCCGCGTGATGCTGAAGGACGCGCCCATCCTGTTGCTGGACGAAGCGACGAGCGCGCTGGACAGCGAGGTCGAGGCGGCCATCCAGCAAAGCCTGTACACGCTGATGGAAGGCAAGACGGTGGTGGCCATCGCGCACCGGCTGTCCACCATCGCCGCGCTGGACCGCCTGGTCGTCATGGACGCCGGCCGCATCGTCGAGCAGGGCACGCATGCCGAGCTGCTGGCGATGAACGGCATCTACGCGCGGCTGTGGGCGCACCAGAGCGGCGGCTTCCTCGGGCTGGAAGACTGACGCGATGCCGGCGGCGGGTGGCCTCATCAAGCTCTTCGAGGAGGACGGCCAGCCGCTGATGGACATGGTGTTCCAGCAGGCGCCGGCCTTCATGGCGGTGCTGCGCGGGCCCACCCATGTCTTCACGATGGCCAACGACAGCTACCTGCGGCTGGTGGGCGGCCGGCCCGTCATCGGCCGCACGGTGGCCGAGGCGCTGCCGGAGGTGCGCGACCAGGGCTTCCTGGAGCTGCTGGACCAGGTGTTCACGACCGGCGTGGCGTACGAGGCGCGCGATGCCCGCGTGCGGCTGATCCCCAGCGACGGCGGGCCGCCGCAGGAGCGCATGCTGGACTTCGTCTACCAGCCCATGCGCAACCGCAGCGGCGAGGTGACCGGCATCTTCGTGCAGGGCGTGGACGTGACCGAACGCGTGCTCGCGCAGCAGGCCGTGCGCGATAGCAACGAACGCCTCGCGCTGGCCACCGACGCGGCCGAGATCGGCCTGTGGGACGTGGACCCGGTGCGCGACACGCTGTACTGGCCGCCGCGGCTGCGCGAGATGTTCGGCCTGTTCAGCCCGCGCGAGGTCACGCTGCAGGACTTCATCGCCGGGCTGCACCCGGACGACCGCGAGGCCACGATGGCCGCCTTCCGGCGCGCGCTGGACCCGGCCGAGCGCGCGCTGTACGACGTGGAATACCGCACCGTGGGCCTGGAGGACGGCGTGACCCGCTGGGTCGCGGCCAAGGGCCGCGGGCTGTTCGACGACGCGGGCCGCTGCGTGCGCGTCATCGGCACCGCCATCGACATCACCACCCGCAAGCGCGATCAGGCCGAGCTGCAGCGGCTGAACGCGACGCTGGAGGAACGCGTGCGGCTGGCGCTGGCCGAGCGCCAGCTGATGGCCGACGTCATCGACAAGAGCGACGCGTCGGTGTGGATCGTCGACGGCGAACTGCGGTTGCTGGCGGTCAACGCGGCGGCGCGGCGCGCCTGGCGCGAGATCTACGGCGTGGAGCCGCAGCCGGGGCCGCTGGCCGAGGCGCTGGCGCTGCTGCCCGATGCGGCCTGGGCGCGGCGCGTGGAGGCGCTGTGGCGGCGTGCCACCCAGGGCGAGACGCTGACGGAACTGCGCAAGGTGGTGGACCGGCGTGGCGAGCACCGCGCGTTCGAGCTGCACTTCCATCCGCTGAAGTCCGACGGCCGCACGGTGGCGGCCTACTTCATGGTGCACGACGTCACCGCGCGCGAGCGCGACCAGGAGCGGCTGCGCATCGCCGAGGCCGCGTTGAACCAGGCCTACAAGCTGGAGGCCGTGGGCCGCCTGACCGGCGGCATCGCGCACGACTTCAACAACGTGCTGCACGTCGTCAGCACCAGCGTCGAGCTCATCGACCGCCTGGCGGACGACCCGCAGCGCGTGCGCCAGCTGGCCGCGTCGGTGCGGCGTTCGGTGCTCAACGGCGCCAAGCTCACCGGGCAGATGCTGGCGTTCTCGCGCCAGCAGAGCATCGAGTTCACGACGCTGTGCGTGCGCCAGCTGGTGCAGGACGTGGACGAGGTGCTGCGCCGCACCGTCGCGCCGGCCGAGCTGGTGGTGGAGCTGCCCGCCGAGCCGCTGTGGGTCAGCGCCAACGCCACGCAGCTGGAGATGGCCCTGCTGAACCTGGCCGTGAATGCGCGCGATGCCCTGCAGGGCCGGGCCGGCCGCGTCACGCTGTTCGCCCGCGTCGAGCAGGGCGTGCCGGGCCTGGCGCCGGGCGCCTACGTGTGCCTGGGCCTGCGCGACACCGGCACCGGCATGCCGCCGGACGTGCTGAAGAAGGCCTTCGAGCCCTTCTTCACGACCAAGCCGGTCGGCAAGGGCACGGGCCTGGGGCTGAACCAGGTGTTCGGCATGGCGCAGCAAGGCGGCGGCACCGCCACCATCGACAGCGTGGAAGGCGAGGGCACCACCGTCTGCGTCTACCTGCGGCAGACCGGGCCGGCCGCAGCACCGGCGCCCGTGGTGGCGCAGCAGCAGCAACAACAACAGCAGCAACAGCAACAGCAGCCCCAGCCGCGCCACGTGCGGCTGCTGTGCGTCGACGACGAGGCTGATGTGCGCGCCGCGATGGTCGAGGCGCTGTCCGGCTGGGGCTATGACGTGCGGGCGGCGCGCGACGGCGAGGCCGCGCTGGCCCTGGTGGAGGGCTGGCCGCCCGAGATGCTGTTGCTGGACTATGCGCTGCCCGGCATGACCGGCGCCGAGCTGGCCGCGCGGTTGCGCGCCGTGCAGCCGCAGATCCCGGTGCTGTTCGCCACCGGCTATGCCGACATCCAGTCCATCAACGCGCTCCCGGGGCCGGCGGCCTGTGTGCTGCGCAAGCCCTTTGAACTGGCGGCGCTGCGCGAGGCGCTGGCGGCGCTGGCGCCCGAGGCTTGACGGACCGGCCGCGCTGACCGCGCCGTCAGCGCGCCTGCAGTGCCGGGCTGGCCGGCATCGCGGCGCCGCGCAGCTGGGCGTCCAGGAAGGCGCGGCTCAGCGCCAGGCCCGGGCCGAGGTCGGACTGGGCCGCCTCCGTCGCGCTGCCGCTGCGCGGGCCGCGGGCGGGCCCGCCGGCCGGGCCCTGCGGGCCGCCGCCGCCGCGCGCACCCATGCCGCCGCCCATGCGGCCCTGGCGCTGGTCCTGCACATGCCAGCCATCGGGCGCCAGCGTGCCGGCCAGCGCCGCGTGCGACACGCCCCCCAGGTTCGCCAGCCATGCGTGGCCGGCGGGCAGCGCGTCGAAGGCCTGGCGGCGCTCGGTGGGGCGGTGCAGCAGGCCCAGCGGGTCCTGGTCCATGTCGCTGGTGACGATCAGCGTGGCCGCGCCAGCGGCGGGCGGCTGCATGGCCGGTGGGCTGATGGCGATGACGGCCTGCCAGCCGTCGGCCCGCGCATCCAGCGCCGTCTGGGCGCCGGTCTCGTAGCCGGCCAGCGCGGCGCGCGTCCAGTCCAGCCCCGGTTGTGCGGCCTGGAGCGCAGCGCGCAGGCGGCGCAGCATGGCCAGGCGCTCGGCACGCATCGTGTCGCCGTAGTGCAGCTGGCCCAGCGCGCGGAACTCGCCGGTGCGCGAGAGCTCGGAGCGCCAGGCCGCCGCGTCGGCCTCCAGCGGCTGCACGGCGAGCACCGTGTAGCCGGCCTGCGCCCAGGCCGCGGCCCAGCGCTGGCCGGTGTCGCCGCCCTGGCCCAGACCCGGCAGGTAGACGACGACCGGCGATGCTGCCGGGGCGCCTGCGCTGCGCGTGATGTGCACGCGCCGGCCCTGCACGTCGATGCTGGCCAGCGCCAGGTTCAGCGCCTGCCTCGCCACCTCGGCCCACGGGCGTTGCGGCGGCGGGCCGCCGGCGCAGCCGGCCAGGGCCAGTGTCAGGACGGTGAGCAGGAGGGGGGCAAGGCGGCGGGGCATGGCGACAGGGGCTGCTGCAAGGCCCACGACGTTAGCGCCCCGGCGCGCCGGGTTTGTGGCTGCCGTGTATCCGTGCTGACGGCAGCCCGTCCGACCGCAGCCGTCAGTGCCCGCGCATCGTCGTGGTCTCGGCGGCCGGGGCAGCGGCGCGGCCGCCCGCGCGCCGACGCCACGCCAGCAGCCCGGCGCCCGCCAGCAGCAGCGCCCAGGTGGACGGCTCGGGCACGGCGGCGGCCTGGAAGTCGCTGATCACCAGGCCCTGGCCGTTGCCGTACTGCACGAGGAAGCTGCCGCTGCCGTCGGCGGTCAGGAGCCGCGCGCCGTCGGCCACGTTGGCGAAGTGGCCGAACAGGCCGCCGTCGGCCTGGATGAGTTGGAACTGCTGGCCCGCCGTGGCGACGAAGCCGTTGATGAAGCCCAAGTGCAGCCGGGTGTCGACGCCCAGGTCCACGCTGCCGCCGACGTTGAGCGCGTCGTAGCCGCTGCCGCGCAGCAGGCCGCCCAGTTCGATGCTGAGCTGGGCGGCGCTGCTGAAGCTCACGTCCTGCCGCACGCTGAACAGCCCCGCGCTCTCGCCCGGCGCCAGCGTGGCGGCCTGCACGGCCAGCTGCGCCACCTCGCCGTGGCCGCCCAGCGTGCCGGCCTCCACCGTCGTGAGGCCGGTGTAGGCCTGCTGGCCGTTGAGCACCAGCGTGCCCTCGCCCGTCTTGATCAGGCCCAGCCCGGACTGCAGCTCACCGATGCCGCCCGCCACCACCAGCGTGTGGCCGTTGGTGTCGATGAAGCCGGCGGTGCTGCCCGCTTCGCCGTCCAGCAGCACGGTGCGCGTGGGGCCCAGCGTCAGCGAGTCCCAGGCGCGCAGGCCGCCCTGGGCGCTGCGGGTGGTCTCGCCGTCGAAGAAGCTCTTGCCGAGGATGAGTCGATTGCCGGCTGCGCCCAGCGAACCATCGGCCGTGATGCCCAGCACCGCGCTGCCAAAGCCTTGCGGGTCGCCCAGCTGCAGGTCGCCGGTGAAGCTGTTGTTGCGATTGGCCAGGCGCACGTCGTACTTGTCGCTGCTCCCGGGCATGCTGCCGCCCTGGAGGCTCAGCGCCAGCGCGCCGGTCAGCGCACGTTCAATGACGACGGACTGCCCGCCCGACACGAAGCCGGCGCCGCCCGCGCCGATCTGCAGGTTCATCGCGTCGGTGATGACCAGCGGCGCGGCGAGGCGATTGCTGGCCTCCAGCGTGCCGTTGTCCAGCCGCAGCAGGTTGCCGGCGGCGCCCAGCGCGTCCACATCACCGACGGTCAGCCGGCTGCCCTGGCTGACGACGATGGAACCGGCAAAGCTGTTGGCGCCGTTCAGCGTCACGGCGCCCGGCGAGAACCCGTCGCGGCCGATGAGCAACTGGCCCTGGCCAGTGACCTGGCCGTCCAGGCTGCCGAACAGCGGCCGCAGCGTGCCGCCGGCGCCGAGGTCCACCGTGCTGCCGTCGGCGCTGTTCAGCGAGGTGGCCGTCAGCACGTGGCCGTTCAGGGTCAGCCGGCCGTCGGCGACGATGTCGATGAGGCTGCGCGAGCCCAGCGCCTCGTCCACGCCCAGCGACAGCGTGCCCTGCAGCACGTTGACGAGGTTGTCGCCGCTGCTGTCGCTGTTGGCGGTGTTCAGCGCCCAGGTGCCGGCGCCGGCCTTGGTCATGCCGCGCCCGGCGATGGGTTGGTTGAACACCACGTCGAAGCCGTTCGTGTCCACCGTCATCGCGCGGAACGTGGTGCTGCGCGTGGCGGCGATGTCCAGGTTGCCGGCGGCCACCAGCGTGCCCGGCAGCGTGAAGATGCCGCTGGCCCGGCCGATGTTCAGCACGCCGCTCGCGGCGCCCAGCCGCGCATCGCTGTCGATGACCAGCACCGCCGCCTGCCCGTTGGATTGCCCCGCCAACGCCACGCCGCCGGTGTGCGCGCTGGTGCCGGTCAGCACATAGCGCGCGGCGCCGCCGAGGTTGAGGCGGCCGTCGCCGGTGATCGTGCTGGCGATGGTGTGGTCGCCGCTGCCGGTGAGGTTGGCCGCGTTGCCCACCAGCGTCAGCGGGCGGCTGAGGTCGTAACCGTCGGGCAGCGCCAGCCCGCCGCCCAGCGTGATGCCCGCGCCGGCCAGGCCCAGGTTGCCGTCGTCGTTGAAGCGCAGTGTCGTCGTGTTGGGTTGGCCGGCCGCGTTGACGCTGCCGTCGTTGAAGACACCCAGGCCGCCCGCGAACGTGTTGTTGCCGGTCGCGGTGACGACGCCGCCGACGAAGGCAAAGCCGCCATCGCCGGTGATGTTGCTGCTGACCATGTTGGCGAAGCCGCCCAGCTCCAGCACGCCCATGCCGCCCGTGGTGGTGATGGCGCGTGCGAGGCCGAAGCCGTCGCGCAGCACCAGCCGCCCGCCGTTCTCAAAGCTCAGTACCCGGCTGGCGCTGCTCAGGTAGCTCTCGCGCCCCAGGCTCAGCGTGCCCTCGCCGCTCAGCGTGATCTGGCCCGTGAAGTTCAGCGGCACCACGGTGCGCAGGTCCAGCGTGCCGCTGCGGACCTCCAGATCGTGCTGACCGTCGAGCGCGCCGGTGATCACGAGCTTGCCAAAACCTTGGTCGAAGTCCACCAGCACGCGGCCATTGCCGGCCACGCTGCGTACCGTGGCCGACCCGGACGTGCCGGTGGCCGTCAGGGGGCCTGTCAGCTTGACGGGGCCCACATCGATCGCCCCGCTGCCGGGCCGCAGCACCAGCTCGCCCGTCATGTCGACGCTGCCCACGTTGACGCTGCCGATGTCGGGCTGCACCACCACGCGGCCGCTGCCGCCGATGCTGGCGACGTCCAGCCGGCTGCCCTTGCCGCTCGCCCGCAGCGTCAGCGACTGACCGGCCAGGCCGATCGCGCCGGTCACGGGGAAGATGACTTCGCTGGCCTGGCTGTGGGTGAAGGCCAGGATCTCGGCGCTGCCGGTCAGCGTGATGGCGCCTCCCACGGTGGCGCCGGGCACCGGGCCGAAGAGGGTCGGGAGAACCTGGGCGCTGCTGCTGAGCCGGCCGCCCAGCGCGATCGGCTTGTTCAGTGACGTGAAGCCGTCGGCGCTGACGAGCTGCAGTTCGCCGCCGTGTGCCACCTGGATGCCGCTGGTGCCCGCCAGCGCGCCGCCGGCGATGCCCAGCGCCGCACCGGCGGCGACGGTGGTGGCGCCGCTGAAGCTGTTGTTGCCGCTCAGCACCGTGCGGCCCGACAGCACGGTGAGCCCGCCGCCGCCGCTGATGTTGCCGCCCAGCAGGAGCTGGCTGGCGTCGCTGGGCCCGCCGCCAAGGTGCAGCGTGCTGTTCAATGCCAGCGCGTTGTCCATCACCGCATGGCCGCCGTCCGACAGCATGCGCAGGTAGGCCCCGTCGCCCTGGAAGCGCAGCGTGTTGCCGGTCAGCGTTGGGGCCGGCGCGTTGGCGCCCAGCGTCAGCCCCAGCAGCGTGAAACCGCCGGCGATGTCGTTGAACGTGGCCGGGCGCGTGGCGCTGTCCAGCAGCAGCTCACCGCCGATGACCGGCAGGCCGCCGGTCCAGTTGGCCGCGTCGCTCCAGCTGCCGCTGTTGACGCCCGTGAAGCTGTGCACCGTGGCGCCGCCGATGCTGGGGCTGAGGCCCAGCAGCGCGAGGGCGGCGGGCAGGGTGCGCAGGGCGAGTTGACGGTGGAGGGGCATGGTCGGACTCACTTCAACGGGGAGTAGCTGGCAGGCGGCCGTGTGGCGGTCGCTTGCGGGGAAGGCAGCAAAGCGCCAGCAGCACCAGCGCCAGAGCGCCGGGTTCGGGCACGGTGGTGAGGTCGGCGTCGATGCCCAGCACCAAGGTCCAGCGCGAGGCGTTGCCGCTGCCGGCCAGGCCGAGGCCGAACTCGTTGGCCCGGGCGTCGAGCAGCAGCGGCTGGTGGTCGGGCGAGTCGAGCCAGGCCTGCAGCACGGCCTCCAGGCTGCCGAAGCCATCCGCCACCACCTCGCTCAGCGCTGAGCCCGCGTAGCCGGCACGGTCCAGCCGCTCGGTGAAGAAGCTGCCGTCACTGCCGGTATGGCCGACGAAGGCGTTCGTCAGCATGTCCAGGCTGTGGGCCGCGCTGGCCTCGCTCATCGCAGCGTCCTGTGCCAGCCGCTGGAAGCCCTGACGCAGGCGCAGGTCGTTCAGCAGGCATTGCGCGTGGTCGGCCAGTGACTGTCCTGCGGCGCAGGCCAGCGGGTCGATGGTGGGCGCGGGTGTGCCGCCGCCGCTGCCACCACCACCCGGGGTCACGGGTTGCACCGGGTTGAGCACGAGGGACCAGAAGCCGGGCGCACCCGCACCATGACCGAGCCCGATGCCGATGTCGGTGGCGGAGGCCGACGTGAGCACCGCGCTGCTGCTGGCATCTGCCATCCAGAGGCCGAACAGCGCATCGGGGCTGGTGCCCGGGCTGCTGCCGATCAGCCCGCTGGGCAGCAAGGGCGAGGCTGCATAGCCGGCGTCGTTCAGGCGGTCGAAGAGGGTCTTGCCGTCGCTGCCCACGTGGCTCAGCGTGCCGGTGGATGTCATGTCTTGTGCCTGGGCCAGCGCGGCGGTACGCATGGCGTCGTTCAGCTGGAGTTCCGTCAGGCCGGACAGGCTGCGAGCGTCGTTGATGAGCGTCAGCAGCGCGGCCTCGGCGCTGACCAGCGGTAGCGCCGCCGTCGGCAGGCTCAGCATCGCACCGGCGCAGAGGGTGAGCAGCCCGCCCAGATGGCGCAGGCGGAGCCGCAGGGAATTCAGCGCTCGCATGGCTGGGAACTGCGATCGACGGCGCGCGGGCCGGCCAGCAAGTGGTGTCGTGTCATGGTGTTTTCGGGAGCCTGTCAGGGTGAAGGGCGTTGGCGGCCCGATGCTGCCGGCGGGGCGTCTCAGCGGCGTCTCAGCCGCAGCCATGGCGGCCATCTCCTTGCCATATCCCGGCCAGGCGCTCCCCCGCACTCGGGGGACGCGCAGTTCACGTGCAGCCCTGCACCAGCGTCGAGGCCATCTGCCCGCCGTCGATCAGCACCAGCAGCAGGTGCCCCACCCCCAGCCCGACGGCGCCCACGGCGCTGGCAGCGACGGCGCGGCCTGGCGAAAGTCCGCTGGTGCGCAAGTAGCGCCACCACACCCAGCCCAGCCACACCGTCAGGGCCAGCAGGCGCAGGGACTCCAGTGCGCCGGCAATCATCACCAGCGGGCGGGTGGCGGTGTCCAGGACCAGGGCCTGGGCTTCGGCGAACTGGGTGGGGTTCAGCCCTTCAATCGCCGTGCCGGGCGGCAGCTGGCCCGTGTTGGCGTCGGCCTGGCAGAGCAGGTCCTGGCGCCCGCGCCCATCTGCACGGCCACATGGCGCAATTGCTGCCAGTTGCGCGCAGCGATGGGGTCGGCCATGCCCACGTTGGTCAGCGCGCCGGCCAGCGCCAGCAGCATCAGCGTGACGCTGCCAAAGCGCGCCACCGCGCCAAAGAACCCGGCGAAGGCCTGCCGGTTGCCCAGCAGCCTGGCGCCGCCATGCACCACGGCCGCCGCGGCCAGGAACACGAACAGGTGGCGCAGCACCACGGCGCTGCGGGCCGGCGCGCCATCGGCCGGCATGGGCTCCAGCGGGTCCATGCTGGCGACGGGAAACGCGATGGCCACGCCGGCGGCCACGGCGAAGGACAGGATGAGAAAGCCCACGCCGTCCTGCACGGGCTGGGCTTGCGTCGGGGCGCCAGCCGTGGCGTCTGCGCTCAGTTGCTCGGTCAGCACCAGGCTGGGGTGGGTCAGCGTGCGCGTGAACTGGCCCAGCCACTGCGGCAGCCTGGTCAGCAATTCGTCGAGGGCTTTGGACATGGCAGGCGCCCCTCCGGCTCAGGGTGGCGGGTGTCAGCTCTTGCGCGTGGTGGCGGCGCGGCGGCGCGTCCACAGGCCCAGCCCGGCCAGGCCGGCAACCATCAGCGCCCAGCTGCCGGGTTCGGGCACGGGGGCGGTCATCACGCGCAGCGTCAGGCTGTTGGCGCCGTAGTCGGCCGCAAAGCTGTAGCCGCCGGCCCGGCTGAGGTCCAGGCTGGCGAACCGGCTGTCGTTCAGGCGCTGGCCCCAGGTCATCACGGTGAAGCTGTCGCCCACGTGGAACTGCGCGCCGGCCAGCAGGTTGACGGCCAGCGTGCCGGCGAGCGAGGCGTGGCCGCTCACGGTCAACAGGTCGAAGCTGCCGGCCGCCGTGCCGCCCAGGTCGACGAGGAAGACGCCGCCGGCCTGTTGCGTCAGGCCGCCGATGAGGCTCAGCGTGCCGGCATCGCCCAGGCCGCCGGCGGCCAGCGTGCCGGTGTTGGTCAGGTTCAACGAGGCGTGAGCCGTGCGCACCGTGCCGTCGCCGCCCAGCGTGCCGGCGTTGGCGAAGGCCGTGACGGTGCTGGCCAGCTCGGCGCCGGCGGCGATGTCGATGACGCCCTGGTTGTTGAAGGCCTCGCTCAGCCGCAGCGTGCCGGCCTGCACGTCGATGCGGCCGGTGTTGTCCAGCACCAGGCCGTTGCCAAGGTCGGTGACGAAGGCCGAGGTCTTGGCGAAGCGGCCGGCATTGTCGAAGCGGCTCGCGGCGCCGCCGCTGAAGTTGCCGATGAAGGCGTTGCCGTTGGCGGCCTCGGTCCAGGTGCCGAGGTTGACGATGCGCGCGCCACCGCCGGTGTTGATGCTGCCGGTGCCGGTCTGCGTGGTGGGGCCGGCCAGCTCCAGCGTGTGCCCGCCGATCAGGCCGCGGCCGCTGGCGCCGGTGATGGTGAGAGGGCCTTCGATGCGGGTGGTGCCGCTGCCGCGCAGCACCGCCTGGCCCCACTCGGTGCTGCCGGCCAACCGCAACTGGCCGCTGTTCTGCAGCGTGCCGCGCAGCAGCGTCTGGCCCGCGCCCAGCACGGCGGCGCTGTCGGTCACGGCCAGCGTGCCGGTGACCGACAGCGTGCCGGCGTTCTGCAGCGTGCCGGCGAGCAGCACCTGGCTGGCGGCCAGGTCCAGCGTCGCCCCGGCGGCGATGCGCACCTGGCCTGCGGCCGCCAGCGTCGCGTTGCCGCTGAAGCGCAGCGTGCCGGCCTGAACGTCCAGCAGGCCGGTGTTGTTGAACGCCAGGCCGCTGCCGCCAAGGGTGGTGACGAAGGCGGATGTCTTGGTGAAGCTGCCGATGTTGTCGAACCGGGTGGCTGCGCCGCCGTTGAACTGGCCTACCGACGCATTGCCGCTGGCCGCCTCGACCCAGCTGCCCAGGTTCACCACGCGCGCGCCGCCGCCGGTGCTGAAGCTGCCGGTGCCGGTCTGTGTCGTCGTGCCGGCAAGCTCCAGCGTCTGCCCGCCGAGCAGGCTGTGGGTGCTGGCGCCGGAGATCGTCACGGCGCCGTTCATGCGCGTGGTGCCGGCACCGCTCAGCGCGCCGTCAATCCAGTCCACGCGACCCTCCACGGTCAGCCGGTCGGGGTTGGTGACGTTGCTGCGCAGCCGCGTCAGCCCGCCGCCCTGCAGGGTCAGGTCGCCGGCGATGGCCAGCGGCCCGCCGTCCAGGCCCAGCGTGCCCTGGTTGACGACCTGGCCGCCCAGCGTCGCATTGGCGCTGACGAGGCTGAGCTCCGCGCCGGCCGCGATGTCGAGCGTGCCGGTGCTGCTGACGCGGCTGCTGCTCAGGCGCAGATAGCCGGCCTCCACATTCAGCGTGCCGGTGTTCTCGAAGTCCATGCCGGTGCCCTCGCCGATGAGGGTGCGCGAGGTGGACGCCTTGGTGAACGTGCCCTGGTTGAGGAAGCGCCCGGTGCCACCGTTGAAGTTGCCCATCGTCACGTCGTTGGGCGAGCGGTCCACCCACGTGCCCTGGTTCACCAGCGTGGCGCCGTCGCCCACCGACAGGCCGCGCTGGCCGGCGTAGGTGGTGGTGCCGGCCAGTTCCAGCGTGTGGCCGTTGATCAGCGTCGGTGTCGCATCGAAGAAGTTGCCGGCGATGGTGAACGGGCCCTCGATGCGCGTGACGCCCGGGCCGCGCAGCACCGAGCCCACCCAGCTGCTGTCGCCCGTGGCCACCAACCGGCCCGCGTTCGTCAGCTGGCTGCCCGAGCGCAGCTGCAGGCCGCCGACGCTGCCCGTGCCGCCCAGCACCAGATGGCCGCCGGCCTCCACGCTCAGCGAGCCGGTGCCTGTGACGTCGCCCACCGACGTGACGGTGCGGATGCGCGTGTCGGCGCTGCCCAGCAGCACGGTGTCGCCGGCCTGCGGCAGGCCGGTCGTGCCGTCGTTCCAGTTGCGGGCCACGTCCCAGAAGCCGCCGGTCGCGGCACCGTTCCAGGTGAAGGGCACGGCGACGACGGTCAGCGTCAGGCCGTTGGCCTCATAGGCCGTGGCGAAGCGGTAGCCCGAAGCCTGCGAGAAGTCCAGGCTCGCAAAGTCGCTGCCTGCGGTGCGTGTGCCCCAGGTCATCACGGTGAACTGCCGGCCCCGCGCCAGGTGCTGGCCGCTCAGCACGCTCAGGCTGAGCGTGCCGCCCAGCGTGGCGCTGCCGCCCACGGCCAGCAGGTCGCTGCCCGTAGCGCCAAGTTCCAGTTGCAGGCGCGCGCCGGCCTGCTGCTGCAGGTTGCCGGTGATGTTCAGCGTGCCGATCTCTCCCGTGCCGCCGGCCGCAAGCACGCCCGCGTTGGTGAGCACGCCGATGCTGCCCGTGCCGCCGACCGTGCCGCTGCTGGTGACGGCTCGCGCGCTGGCGCCTCCGGTCAGGTTCAGCACGCCAGTGTTGCTCAGCGCGCCGATGTTCGTCAGGACGGTGGCGTCCAGCGTCAGCGTGCCGTTGTTGACGAAGGTGGTGCCCAGCAGCTGCACCTCGCCCCCGGTGATGGTCCAGCTGCCCTGGTTCTCGATGCGGCCACTGGAGTACAGGCTGCGCCCGGCCACGGTCTGGTGCAGTTCGCCGGTCTGGACGAGCGTGCTGCCGTTCTGGAAGCTCATCACGTTCAGGTCGTCGATGCGCGTCTGGCCCGCCAGCACCAGGCGATGCCCGCCCTGTAGGACGAGTTGCGAATCCGCGATCCGCGTTGCACCCTCGAATCGGGTCGTGCCGGGGTCGCCCAGGATGCCGATCAGCGTGGATTCGCCAGTCACCGTCACCAGGCCGCTGTGCGTGAACCGGGCGCCGCTGCCGACGAGGCTCAGGCGGTTGAACTGGCCGCCCGTGGTGAGGGTGATGTTGCCGTTGCTGAAGCGGCCGCCGAATTCGCCGCTGCTCGTGATGCTGCGTGCCACGGCATCCAGCAGCGTCACCACATGGGCGCTGCCCAGCTGGACATCGTCCAGCGCCGTGGGCAGCACGCCGCCGCTCCAGTTCGCCGCTTCGTCCCAGCGGCCGCCGTCTGGCCCCACCCACGTGACGGTGCCCGCCGGGGTCAGGGATGTGGCGGTGAGCGACAGCAGCGCCAGGGCCAGGCGTGTCAGGGTGAGGCGGGAAGGGGTCACGGTGAGGCGGGCAGAAGTCCAGGGGAGGACTCCATGCTGTCGGGCCGGCGTCTCAGCAGCGTCTCAGCGGTGCAGACACCGCAGGCCCGGCACCCCCCTCGGATGGGGAGGCTGCGTCAGCGGGGCGGCGGGTTCCAGCGCGGCTCGCGGCGGGCAGCGGCGTCGGTGTCGAACAGGCTGGGCCGCTCGCTGCCGCGCAGCACCGCCAGCGCGGCGCGCGCCCGCTTGGCGTCGGCCGGCGTGCCGCCGTGTGCGGCCAGCCAGGCGGCGGCGCGCCAGTGCAGGTCGGCATAGCCCTTGGCGGCGGCCTGGTCCGCCAGCGCCTGGGCCAGCGGGCGCAGCGTGGCTTCGGGCTCTCCCATCAGGGTGCGGGCGCGCAGGGCCAGCAGCGCCGCCTCGGCCGCCCATTCCTGCAGGCCGTGGCTGCGCGCCACGGCGGCCTGGCGTTCGGCGGCGGCCCGTGCGGCAGCGCCGTTGCCAGCCGCCAGGGCCAGCTCGGCGTCCACGCGGGCCTCGCGGGCCTGCACCATCGGGTGCTGCAGCCGCGCGCTGGCCTCGCGCAGCCGGGCGATTTCCTGCGGCGCGGGCTGCCGGCCCAGCGCCGTGGCGGTGAGCGTGGACATCAGCACCCAGTGGGACAGGCGCAGCGGCTCCCGCGCCTCGCGCAGCAGCGGCGCGGCGGCGGCCAGCGCCTCGGCGGCCGCCGCGGCCTGGCCGCACTGCAGCCGCAGCCGGGCCAGGCGCACGCGGGCCTCGGCCTCGAACAGCCCGCTGGCCTGTTCCTGCGCCTGGGCCAGCGCCTTCAGCAGCGCGGCCTCGGCCTCGGCATGCCGGCCGGCGGAGGTCAGCACGCTGCCCAGCACCAGGTTGGACAGCGTCTCGGTGTGCGCCACGCCGGCCCAGCTGCGCAGGCTGCGGCGGGCCATGTCCTCGGCGGCGGGCAGTTCGCCCAGCGCATGCAGCATCACGGCCAGGTCGTTCTCCACCGTCAGGCCGCGGCAGTAGTCGGGGTGGCGCTCCAGCAGCCGCGCCAGCGCGTCGTGCGCGGCGCGCACCTGGCCGCCGAACCAGTGGATCTGGCCCTCGAAGCTCAGCACCGCCGGCAGCCGCGGCGCGGCCTCGCGCAGCCGGGCCAGCAGCGCCCAGGCGGCCGGGATGTCGGGCTCGCGCATGGCCAGCTCGATGAGCACCTCGTAGGCGTGGATGCGCTCGCCCTCGGGCAGCGCCGGCAGCAGCTCGCGCAGCCGCGCGGCGTGGGTGATGGCGGCAGGCAGGTCGCCGGCGAACACGCGGTTGTCCACCAGCGCGGCACGCAGCCGGCCCTCGATGAGGCGGTGCTGCTCGGGGTCGGTCACGCCGTCGAGCTGGGCCTGGATGGCGGTGAGCGCGGCCTCGCCACGGACCAGGTCTTCCAGCAGGTCGCAGGCGGCCAGCTCCAGTCGTGCGCGCAGCGACTGGGCCAGGTCCAGCGACTCGTCGGCCACCTCGCGCCAGACGGCGCAGGCCTCGTCGAAGCGGCCGCGTGCCTTCAGCTGCTCGGCGCCCTGGTGGCGCCAGGCCAGCGCGGTCTGCGGCTCGCCGGCGGCGCGCCAGTGTTCGGCGATGGCCATGGCGTCGGCCCAGGGCTGGTGGGCCAGCCACAGCGCGGCATGGCGGTGCAGCGCGGCGCAGCGCGCGGCGGCCAGGTCGGCCACGGTGGCCGTGCGGATGAGGTCGTGGCTGCAGGCCAGGCCCGGCGTCTGGGCGCGCAGCATGCCGGCGGCCAGCGCCTGGTCGCGCGCGGCGGCCCAGTCTGCATCGCCGGCCGCACCGGCGGGCAGGCCCAGCAGGCGGCGCAGGCCGTCCTCCGGCACCGGCTGCACGAACACGGCGGCGGCCTCCACGGCCTTGCGCGCCAGCGCGGGCAGCGCCTGCAGGCGGCGTTGCACCATCTGGCGCACGCGCTGGGGCAGCGCGTCGCCGCCCGCCACGGCCGGCGCGCCGGCGGCCACCAGCTCGCCCAGCGCGAAGGGGTTGCCAGCGCTGAGGTCGTGCAGGCGGTCCAGCTGCTCGGCGCTGAAGTCGCTGTCGGGCCAGCGGGCGCGGCAGACGGCCGGGAGTTCGTCTCGCGTGAGGGCGGGCAGGTCCAGCGTCTGCAGCCGGCCGGCGCCGTGCAGCGGCTGCAGCGCCTGCTGCAGCGCGACGCCCATCTCGTGGCGGCGCGCGGCGGCGCGCCAGCGCAGGCGGTCGCCGTGGGCCAGCAGCAGCAGCCATTCGACGGTGGCGGTGTCGCACCACTGCAGGTCGTCCACCAGCAGCACCGGGGTGAGGGCGGCGAAGGCGCGCGTCAGCGCCTCCGCCAGCCGGGCCTGGGCGGTGAGGGCGTCCAGCGCCGGCAGCGGCTCGTCGGGCGCGAGCTCGGGCAGCAGGCGGGCCAGGTCCAGGCGGTAGGGGCGCAGCGCGCCGTGGGGGTCGTCCAGCGCGGCCTGCAGCGCCGGCAGGCGGGTGCGCAGTGCGTCCAGCAGCGGCCGGTAGGGCATGCCGTGCAGGCCCTCCAGCCCGCGCAGGCAGGGCGCGTGCGGGAAGGCCGCGGCCAGCAGCGTGCTCTTGCCGGCGCCCGGCTCGCCCAGCAGCAGCAGCGCGGGGGCGGTGCTGTGGCGCAGCCGGCGGTGCTCGTCCTCGCGGGCGGGCGGCGCGGGCGCGGCGCCGGTGTCGGCCGGTGCCTGGCGGCTGTCGCGCAGCCAGCGCCGGTGCAGCGCCAGGGCGGTGTCGCGGCACCACTGCGCGAAGCCGTCGTAGCCGGCCAGGCGCCAGGCGGGCGGCCAGTCGGCGGGGTCCGGTGGCGGGGCGTCGGCGCGGGCCGCGAGGTCGGTGGGCAGGGCCAGGCGCAGCTGCTGGCCCTGCGCCTGCAGGCCGTCGGCCATGCCCCAGCTGCGCAGCAGCGCGCGGGCGCGGTGCAGGTTGACGCGCAGGTGGTGCAGCGCGTCGGTGGCGCTGGCATCGGGCCAGAACAGCGCGGCCAGACGCTCGCGCGGCAGGCCGGCCTCGCTGGCGGCCAGCACGACGATGAGCGCCGCGGGCACCGTCGCCGGCAGCGGCCGGGCGGGGGCGCCCTCGGGGGCCCAGGCGGGTGGCGTCAGCAGGCGCAGCATGGTGGGCCGCAGTGTCGCCCAGGCCCTAGACTCGCGGCCCATGACTCCAGCGCACACCCTGGCTTTCATCGGCGGCGGCAACATGGCCGGCGCCATCCTCGGCGGCCTGCTGCGCGCGCGCCAGGTCCGGCCGGCCGACGTCATCGTCGTCGAACCGCACGAGGCCCAGCGCGACAAGCTGCGCGCCGACCTCGGCATCCAGGCGCTGGCCGCCGGCGACGACTCGCTGGCGCGGGCCGGCACGGTGGTCTGGGCCGTCAAGCCGCAGCTGTTCACGGCGGCGGCCGAGCCGCTGCAGGCCTGGCTGGGCGGGGCGCTGCACCTGTCCGTGATGGCGGGCATCCCGTCCGCGTCGCTGGTGAAGCTGACCGGCAGCGAGCGCGTCGTGCGCAGCATGCCCAACACGCCGGCGCTGATCGGCCAGGGCATCGCCGGGCTGTATGCGCGGCCGGCGGTGTCGGCGGACGAGCGCCAGGCGGTGGAGCGCCTGCTCAAGCCCACGGGCCAGACGCTGTGGGTGGACCGCGAAGACGACCTGGACGCCGTGACGGCGCTGTCGGGCTCCGGCCCGGCGTATTTCTTCTTCTTCGTCGAGGCCATGATGGCCGCGGCGCAGGACATGGGCCTGACCGCCGAGCAGGGCCGCCGGCTGGCGCTGGCCACCTGCGCCGGCGCGGCGGCGCTGGGCCTGGCGTCCGACGAGTCGCCCACGACGCTGCGCGAGCGCGTCACGAGCAAGGGCGGCACCACGCATGCGGCCATCACGTCGCTGCAGGGCGACGGTGTCGACGCTGCCGTGCGCCGCGCGGTGCTGGCCGCGCACAAGCGCGCCGCCGAGCTGGGCAAAGAGTTCGGCTGACCGCGCGAATGGGGATCGCCACCCGAGACAGCCTGCGCGACTGGCTGCGCGCCCCCGGCTCGCTGAGCCGCCGCCTGGCGCGGCTGGGCGAGCGCTTCAGCGTGCAGCTGCTGCGCCAGCGCGTCGCGCCGTTCCGCGCGCTGGAGCGCGCCGCGCTGGGCCTGCCGCCGCGCGGCCTGACGGTGGTGCGCGAAGTCATCCTGCGTGTGGACGGCGAGCCGCTGGTCTGGGCCCGCTCGGCCGTGCACCAGCGCGCCACCACCGGGCCGTGGCGTGCGCTCAAGGGCCTGGGCACCAAGCCGCTGGCCCACCTGCTGTACGACGACTACCGCATCCACCGCAGCGAGCTGCAGCCGCGCCGGCTGTCCCGCTACGGCCACACGCGCCGCCATGCCGCGCGCCAGTGGCAGGCCGCCACGGGCGAGGCCATGCCGGCGCAGATGCTGTGGTCGCGCCACTCGGTGTTCAGCCGTGGCGGCGCGCAGTTGCGCGTCATGGAGCTGTTCGCGCCCGGCCTGCGCCGCCACCGTCCGGGCAGACCCTAGGGTCGCTGGCCCCCTCAGTTGGGGGTTTAGCTGTCCGGCAGCTGACTTTCTGGGGATGAAAATGTTTCCACGGGCTCATTTATTCGCGGCCCGTGGCGGAGCACCCATAAACTCTGCCGCAGCAGAGGGGCGTTAGACGACCTGCCGCCGCACAGCAAAGGCAGGCATAAAAAGAGTGAAAGAGTGGGGCAATCATGAAGACCCGTGACGTGGCGATCTTCACCGGCGAGCGCTTTGTCGTGCCGCAGTGCATTCAGCGCATCGATCATCTTTCCACCCATGGCTGGCAGCTGCGCTACGGCGGCACCAAGCTGTTCTCCGACCACAGCCAGGACGGCACCGGCGCCCGCAAGGCCCTGGCGCTGGCCACCAAGGAATTGCTCAAGCGCATCGCGACGCTGCCGGCGCCGTCGCGCCTGCGCCGCACGCCCAGCCGCAAGAAGCAGAGCGACCTGCCATCGGGCATCTCCGGCCCCATCGTTCGCCAGCGTGCGGGAAGTCGTGTCCGTGATTGCAGCTTCGCGGTAACCCTACCCCGCTTCGGCGACACGCCGCTGGCGCGCAGCGTCTACATCGGCACCGAGAACACCTACACCATCGAGCGCTACCAGGAGGCGCTGGAGCGCGCCATCGCGCTGCGCGAGAAGGCCGAGGCCGCCTACCAGCGCGCCGCGACCAAGGAGCGCCGCGCCCAGGCCCAGTTGCTGAAGGCGGAGATGGCCAGCCTGCTGGGCAAGGGCTGAGCGGCCTGAAACCCGGTTGAACCGGCGCAGGCGCCGGTGGCGGACACAATCGCCGGCTTGGCTTTGCGCCCGGTCCGCCCATGTCCCTTGCCGCCTCCCTGCCCGAACGACTTCTCGCGCTGCTGAATGCGCTGCGGCCCGCGCCGCAGGCCGTCAATGCGCGCGAGCGGCTGCGCGTCGTGCTCGGCGCCGGGCTGGGCCTGCTGCTGGCGGGGCTGCTGAGCCGCGCCGAGATGCCGGCGGGCCTGCCGTGGCTGGTGGCGCCCATCGGTGCCAGCGCCGTGCTGGTGTTCGGCGTGCCGGCCAGCCCGCTGGCGCAGCCCTGGGCCGTCGTCGGCGGCAACACGCTGTCGGCGCTGGTGGGCATCGCCTGCATGAACTGGCTGCCGCTGCCGGCGCTGCCGACGGCGGCCGTCGCCGTGGCGCTGGCCATCGGCATGATGTTCCTGCTGCGCTGCCTGCACCCGCCCGGCGGCGCCGCGGCGCTGCTGATGGTGCTGACGGCCACGCACGACTGGCGGGTCGCCTTCGAGCCGGTGGCGCTGAACTCGCTGCTGCTGGTGCTGGCCGGCATGGCCTACAACACGCTGACCGGCCGCCGCTACCCGCACGCGCAGCGCGCGCAGGCCGCGCCGCCGGCGCTCGCCGGCGCGCAGGTGGCGCCGCCGCGCTTCGGCGATGCCGAGCTCAACGAGGTGCTGGCCCGCTACAACCAGGTGCTGGACGTGCCGCGCGACGACCTCGCCGGCCTGCTGCACGAGGCCGAGCTGCTCAGCTACCGCAACCGGCTGGGCGGGCTGCGCTGCGCGGACATCATGTCCACGCCCGTCATCACCGTCGAGTTCGGCACGCCGCTGGCCGAGGCCTGGGCGCTGCTGCAGCGGCACCGCATCAAGGCGCTGCCGGTGGTGGACCGCGTGCAGCGCATCGTCGGCATCGTCACGCGGGCCGACTTCATGCGCGCCGCCGACGCGGAGCAGCGCGAAGGCTTCGCCGGCCGGCTGCAGACCTTGTTGAAGCCCTCTCCGAACACCCATTCGACCAAGCCCGAGGTGGTGGGCCAGATCATGACGCGCCAGGTGCGCGTGGCCAGCGCCGAGCGCGCCATCGCCGAACTGGTGCCGCTGTTCTCGGCCACCGGCCACCACCACCTTCCCATCGTCGGCGAGCAGGCCCGGCTCGTCGGCATCCTCACGCAGTCCGACCTCGTCAAGGCACTCAGCCATGGCCCATGAGCACACCTTCAACTGGGGCGTCATCGGCCCCGGTGGCATCGCCAACCGTTTTGCCGGCGCGCTGGCCGCCGTGCCGGGCGCGCGCCTGGCGGCCGTGTTCGCGCGCGACGCGGCCAAGGGCCAGGCCTACGCCGACCAGTGGCAGCAGCCCGGCGCGCCGGCGCGCGTGACGACAGCGCTGGCAGACCTGCTGGCCGACCCCGGCGTGGACGCCGTCTACATCGCCACGCCGCACTCCCACCACGGCGAGTACGTCGGCGCCGCGCTGCTGGCCGGCAAACCGGTGCTGTGCGAGAAGCCGCTGGTGACGTCGCTGGAGGAAGGCCAGGCCCTCATCGCCCTGGCGCGCGAGAAGGGCGTGTTCCTGATGGAAGCGGTGTGGACGCGCTTCCTGCCGGCCTACGAGCTGGCCGGCCGGCTGCTGCGCGAGGGCGCCATTGGCGAGCTGCGCGCGATGCAGTCCAGCTTCTGCTTCTCGTCGGCCTTCGACCCGGCGCACCGCAACTGGAACCCGGCGCTGGCCGGCGGCTCGCTGTGGGACATCGGCATCTACAACCTCGTCGTCACGCGCTGGGTGCTGCAGCAGTTCAACGGCGGCGAGTGCCCCGAGCCGGAGCGCATCGACGTGGCCGCCACGCTGGCGCCCACCGGCGTGGACGCGTCGGTGACGGCCACCTTCCACTTCCCCGGCGGCATCACGTCGCAGTTCCGCTGCGGCTTCGACGCGTCGTCGGTGAACGCGTTCGAGGCGCTGGGCGCCAAAGCCGGGCTGCGCTTCCCGGTGGACTTCTGGGGCTCCCAGGCGGTGGAGCTGGTCACGCGCAAGGCGCCGGCCCAGCGCTTCGACGCGCCGCACGTGCTCAACGGCTTCGAGGGCGAGATCGCCGAGGCACAGGCCTGCATCCGCGCCGGCCTGCTGGAGAGCCCGCGCATGCCGCACAGCGAGACGCTGGGGCTGCTGCGCTGGAGCGACGCGATCCGGGAGAAGCTCCCGGGTGGCGTGAACAAGAAGCCCCTCGCTCAGTCTGGCTCCGCTGAACGCGGGCCCGCCTGATCGTTCCCCCGAGGGGACGGCGATGCATGCGGCGTTGAGCCGCATGCACATCGCCCTGGCGGGCCGGCTTGGGGCGGCCCGGCGCTCGGCCCGAATGCGGGGCTAGCGCGGTATCCAGATCCGGTTGTCGCGCGCCGGGTTGCGCTTGAGCGTCATCGCCAGGCCGCCTTCGCCGTTGCTGGCGCTCTGTGCACGCACCGTCGCGCCGCTGGCGCCCGGCAGCACCGGGCAGCTGCCGCTGTCGGCATGGCCCAGCGCGGTGGCGAGCATGGCCTCCGTGGTGTCGCCCAACGCGCGGCCGAAGTCGTCCGACACGCTGCAGCCCTTCACGAAGCGCGTGCCGGCGGTGCCGCCGGTGGTGGGCTCGAAGCCGTCCGCGTAGTCGCCGAAGCCCTGCGCGTTGACGCCGGCGAACTCGATCGGGAAGTAGCTGATGCCGCAGTTGTCCTTGGCCGTGAAGCCATAGGGCTTGCCGCAGGTCTTGCCGCCCACCAGCACCACGTCCACGCCCACGCCGCGCAGGCCGTTGATGATGGCCTCGCTGGCCGAGCAGGTGCCCGACTGCGCCAGCACGTAGACGCGCGTGAGGCTCAGCTGCGGCAGCGCCTGCTCGCGCGTGCAGCGGCCGTTCACGAGGTAGCAGGACGTCGTGTAGAACGGCGTCGTCTCGTTCTCGCTGCTGCGCCGGCTGTTGTAGGTCAGCCGCTCGAAGGCCTTGCCGCTGGTGGCGGTGCTGCCGGCGATCATCGCGGCCAGCTCGCTGGCGATGTAGAGGTAGCCGCCGCCGTTGTAGCGCAGGTCCAGCACCAGCTCCTGCACACCCTGCGTCTGGAAGCCGCGCATCGCATCGATGAGCTGGGCTTCGGCTGGCGCGACATGGTCGTTGAACAGCAGGTAGCCGGCCTTGGTGCCCAGCGGCGTCGTGACGACGCGGGCCAGGGGCACCGGCGTCTTGGTGATGCTGGCGCTGGTCAGGCTGCGCGTGATGGACGTGCCGTTGGCGCGCGTGAACACGAAGCTGTGCGGCGCGTTCAGCGCGTTGGGGGACAGCGCGGCGTTCAGCTTGTCGACGCCGGCGTCATCGCCCGCGTCGGCGCTGGTGCCGTCCACGCTGGCCAGTTCGTCGCCGCGCACGATGCCCGCCAGATCGGCCGGGCTGCCGGGCTCCACGAAGGCGACGCGGATGCGCCGCGGCGGCGTCGGGCTCGTCAGCTTCCACTCGATGCCGTAGCCGGCCTCGACGGCGTTCTCGCTGAGCGCCTTCCACTTGTCGGTGGCGTAGGTGAAGCTGAAGCGGTCGCGGCGCTGGCCCGTGTCGGTCAGGTTGGGCGACTTCAGCGCCTCGAAGTAGTTGTCCATCGCGACATAGACGTCGCTGCCGCTGTAGCCCGCGCCGCTCGGGTCCACGCGCGGCACCTCGTCGCGCCACAGGTAGGCCTCGTCGAAGTAGGCGCGCAGCCATTTCTTCTCGGTGTCCAGCGTGGACGTGCGCAGGTTGGCCGCGGCGAGCGTGTTGTTGGCGGCGCATTGCTGCGCGAAGCTGGCCGACGGGCCCTGCGGGTCGGGCGAGGTGTTGCCGGTGCTGCCCGTGGAGCCGCTGGACCCGGACGAGCCCGACGACCCGGAAGAACCCGACGACCCCGACGTCGAGCCACCCAGGATGGGCGTGCCCGCACGGTCGCCACCACCGCCGCAGCCGGCCAGCGCCAGGCCGACGGCCATGGCCAGTGCCCAGGTCCCGCGGATTGCATTCGTCATCACTTCACTCCCAGCTGACTCGCGGCAATGTAAGCCGATTCACAGGCCCGATCTCGGCAGCCTAGCGCGGCAGGCGCACGCGGTTGTCGCGGCCCGGGTGGCGGCGCGCCAGCAGCGGCGTCGCGCCCTCGCCGGTGGGGGAGGACTGTGCGTGCACTGTCGCGCCCGACGCGCCCGGCAGCACCGGGCAGCGGCCCGTGTCCAGGTGGCCCAGCGCGGTGGCGAGCATGGCCTCGGCGGGGTCGCCCAGCGCGTGGGTCGGGTCGTCGGCCACGGTGCAGCCCTTGACGAAGCGGGTGCCGGTGTCGGCGCCGGCCGTCGGCTCGAAGCCGTCCGAGTAGTCGCCGAAACCCTTGGCGTTGACGCCGACGAACTCGATGGGCAGGTAGGTCACGCCGCAGTTGTCCTTGCCGTTGAAGCCATAGGGCTTGCCGCAGGTCTTGCCGCCGATGAGCACCACGTCCACGCCCACGCCGCGCAGGCCGTTGATGATGGCCTCGCTGGCCGAGCAGGTGCCCGACTGCGCCAGCACGTAGACGCGCGTGAGGCTCAGCTGCGGCAGCGCCTGCTCGCGCGTGCAGCGGCCGTTCACGAGGTAGCAGGACGTCGTGTAGAACGGCGTCGTCTCGTTCTCGCTGCTGCGCCGGCTGTTGTAGGTCAGCCGCTCGAAGGCCTTGCCGCTGGTGGCGGTGCTGCCGGCGATCATCGCGGCCAGCTCGCTGGCGATGTAGAGGTAGCCGCCGCCGTTGTAGCGCAGGTCCAGCACCAGCTCGCGCACGCCGGCGGTCTGCAGGCCCTGCATGGCGGTGACGAGCTGCGCCTCGGACGGCGCCACGTGGTCGTTGAACAGCAGGTAGCCGGCGCGCGTGCCGGCCGGCGTCGTGACCACCTTGGACAGCGGCACCGGCGTCTTCGTGATGTTGGCGCTGGTGAGGCTGCGCGTGATCGTGGAGCCGTCGGTGCGCGTGAAGACGAAGGTGCGCGTCGTGCCCAGCGTGTCGGGGTACATGGCGGCCGTCAGCCGGTCCACGCCGCTGGCATCGGCCACGTCGGCACTGGTGCCGTCGGCGGTCAGCAGCTGGTCGCCGCGGCGCAGGCCGGCCACGTCGGCGGGGCTGCCCGGCTCCACCTGGGCGATGAAGATGCGGCGCGGCGGCGTGTCCTGCGTCATCTTCCATTCCAGGCCGTAGCCGGCCTCGGTGGCGCTGTCGAACAGCGCGTTCCACTTGGCGGTGGGGTAGGTGAAGCTGAAGCGGTCGCGGTAGGCGCCGGAGTCGGTGCGCTGCGGTGTCAGCAGCGCGTTGAAGTAGGCGTCCAGCGCGGCAGGCACGTCGCTGCCGCCATAGGCTGGCAGCGACGGGTCGACGCGGGGCACCTCGTCGCGCCACAGGTAGACCTCGTCCACATAGGCGCGCAGCCACTTCTTCTCGGTGTCCAGCGTGGACGTGCGCAGGTTGGCCGCGGCCAGCGTGTTGTTGGCGGCGCACTGCTGCGCGAAGCTGGCCGACGGGCCCTGCGGGTCGCCCGTGGCGGCGCCGCTGCTGCCGGTACCGCCCGTGGACCCCGTCGATCCGGTGGGTGCCGTCGTGCCGCCACCCCCACCGCCGCCGCAGCCACTCAAGGCGAGGCCCAACACGGTGGCCAGCATGGCGGCCGCTCGAATCGCTGTCGACATCTTCTTCCTAGTCCCTGAAATGAGCGGAGCAATGTACGCGGAATCGGGCCCCGCCCGCCCGCGCAGGTGCTCAGCGTGAGTAACGCTTCTCGATATGGGCGACGCTGCCGTCGCGCAGCATGGCGGTCAGGCCCGCGTTCAGTGCGGCCAGGCCGGCGGCCGTGCGCGGGCTGGCGGCCGAGAACGCCATGAAGGTCGGTTCGGGATGGAAGAACTCCAGCGGCTGCCGCTCCACGCGGTCGGCCAGGCCCAGCTGGTGGATCTCCCAGGCGCCGGCCAGCGCGGTGGCGATGACGACGTCCGCCCGACCGCGTTCCACCAGCTGCACGGCACCGGCCACGTTGCGGCCCAGCTCGGGCTTGCCGGTCGCGGCGTCCAGCACGGCCTGGGGGTAGATGAAGCCGTCGCTCAGGGCCAGCCGCAGGCCGCGCAGGTCGCCAAGCCGCTGCAGGCGCGGCCCCGAATTCTTGCGCGTGTAGAAGTAGTACTGCTTGCCGGCGCGGTAGGCCTTGCTCCAGCGCAGGAAGCGGTCGCGCTCGGTGCTGAAGTTGATCGTCGTCGTGAAGTCGGCCAGGCCGCGCTCCAGCATGAAGAGGGCGCGCTTCCACGGCACCCACTGCAGCTCGATGCCGCCGGTGTAGCCGCCACGGCGCAGCGCCTCGCGGGCGATGTCGATGTCCACGCCCTCGCCGCTGGCGTCGCCCGGCGGGTTCACCAGCGGCGGGTAGACGGCGTTGACGAGCACCAGCGGCGGCGCCGCGTCCGTGGCGCCCGCATCGGCCGCCGCCAGCAGCGCGCCGCCGCAGGCCAGGAAGTGCCGCCGCGTGTTCATGCCGGCGTCAGCGCAGAGCCAGGTCCACGGCGGTGCCGGCGAACACGGCCAGGCCCAGCCAGTGGTTGGCGCGGAAGGCGCGGAAGCACTCGGCGCGGCTGCGCCGGCGGATCAATGTGTAGTGCCACAGCGCCTGCGCGGCCGCCACCGCCATGCCGGCCAGGAACCAGCGGCCCAGCCCCAGCCGCAGGCCCAGGCCCGTCCACATCGCCAGGTAGGCGGCGTAGAAGGCCATGATGCCGGCCACGTCCCAGCGGCCCAGCGCGATGGCCGACGAGCGCACGCCGATGCGCAGGTCGTCGTCGCGGTCCACCATCGCGTACTCGGTGTCGTAGGCCAGCACCCAGAACAGGTTGGCCACCAGCAGCGCCCAGGCCGACAGCGGCACCGAGCGCAGGTGCCACTCCGCGCCGCCCAGCGCCGCGGCGAACGCCATCGGGATGCCGAACGAGAACGCCACGCCCAGCACCGCCTGCGGCATGGCCAGCACGCGCTTGGCGAACGGGTAGGCAATGGCCACCGCCAGCGCGGCGAAGCTCAGCAGGATGGCCGGCGGGTTGGTCGTCAGCACCAGGCCGAACGACACCAGCGCCAGCGCCGCGCCCAGCACCAGCGCGGCCTTCACCGACACCGCGCCGGTCGTCACCGGCCGGGCGGCGGTGCGTTTCACGTGACGGTCGAAGTCGCGGTCGGCCACGTCGTTGATGCAGCAGCCGGCCGAGCGCATCAGGATGGTGCCCAGCGTGAACACGCCCAGCAGGTGCCAGCCGGGGAAACCGTCCGCCGCGATCCACAGCGCGGCCAGCGTGGGCCACAGCAGCAGCAGCCAGCCGGCGGGGCGGTCCCAGCGGATCAGCTGCAGGTAGAGGGCGAGCCGGCTGGGGCGCGCGGCGGCGGGAACGGTGGAGGTCATGTGGGGGATTTTCACGCGTACTGGCCGGGCCAAGTCCTTGCCGGCTCCCGGTCAATGCGGCGCGCCTACAGTCGCGGCCGTTCGCCTCCCATCCCGACTGCCATGACCGTGCTCAACGACTTCCCCATCACCCAGAAATGGCCCGCCACGCGGCCCGACGTGCTGCAGCTGTACTCGCTGCCCACGCCCAACGGCGTCAAGGTGTCCATCGCGCTGGAGGAGCTGGGCCTGGCCTACGAGCCGCACCTGGTGAAGTTCGACACCAACGACCAGCTCACGCCCGAGTTCCTGTCGCTGAACCCGAACAACAAGATCCCCGCCATCATCGACCCGCACGGCCCCGGCGGCGTGCCGCTGCCGCTGTTCGAGAGCGGTGCCATCCTCGTCTACCTGGCCGAGAAGACCGGCCGCCTGCTGCCCGCCGACCCCGCGCGCCGCTACGAGGCGCTGCAGTGGCTGATGTTCCAGATGGGCGGTGTCGGGCCGATGTTTGGCCAGCTGGGTTTCTTCCACAAGTTCGCCGGCAAGGACTTCGAGGACAAGCGCCCGCGCGACCGCTACGTGGCCGAGTCGCGCCGGCTGCTGGCCGTGCTGGACAAGCACCTGCAGGGTAAGACCTGGCTGGTGGGTGACGAGTACACGGTGGCGGACATCGCCGTCTTCCCGTGGGTCAACAACCTGATCGGCTTCTACGGCGCGGGCGAGCTGGTGGGTTATGCGGACTTTGCCAACGTCGAGCGCGTGCGCGCGGCCTTCATGGCGCGGCAGGCCGTGCAGCGGGGCATGAAGATTCCGGCGCGGGACTGAGCCTCTGCGCGGTGCCGTGAGCACCGAGGCTGCGTTGCCGTGAAATAGGACGGCCCGCGGCCGGTGAGTCGATAGCGGCGGTCTCTACCATCGCGCCTCGTCATCACGCGCCGCCATGTCAGAGACCCACTTCCAGCCGATCACCGTTCGATTGACGCGTGCCATCCTGATGTGGGGCATGGCGAGCGCCCTGGTGGTGGGGGCTTGTCAGGGAGTCATCACCTGGCGGGAGGCTGGCGCCCGGCTGCGCGCCTCGCTTCAAGTTCAGACACAGGCGCTGGCACCGAGCCTCGCGGAGGCGCTCTGGAACGTTGAGCACGCCGCGGCGAAGACTCAGCTGGACGCGGCGCTGACCATCCCCGGGGCAGGCTACCTGGCGGTGCTGGGCGCCCAAGGCACCGTGGTGGTCGAAAGCGGCGAGCTGGCGTTGAGCAGCCAACCGCCGGCGGTGCTTGTTCCGGTCGTGTGGACGTCGAACGACAAGACCAGCGTCTCTTGCCAGCCGCCCAAAGGGTGCTCGGCGGGTCATCTGAAAGTCGTCGTCGACCAGGCGTTCATCGAACGCCAGGTGGCCACCCGGGTGGCCGAGGCTGTCGTGCCCTGCCTGCTCCTCACGGCCGTGGTGCTGACCGCCACGCTGCTCGTCGTGCGCCGGCGGCTGCAGCGTCCGATGCGCGAGATGGCGGACTTCGTGAACCGCCTCGGCGCGGATCGGCTGGACGAGCGGCTGCAGCTGAGCCAGCGCTCGGCCAATACACGAGACGAGATGGACTTGATGGCCGCGGGCTTCAGCGCGCTGCAGGACCGCGTGGCAGAGCATGTCCGCGAGCTCGACGCCCGCGTCGCCGACCGCACCGAGCAACTGCAGACGGCGCTCGACAAGCTCAAGGTGCTCGCCATCACCGATCCGTTGACCGGCTGCCACAACCGCCTGGCATTCAGCCAGAAGTACCCCGAGGCGCTGGCGCATGCCGAGCGCTACGGGCGCCCGCTGTCGCTGGTGTTCTGCGACGTGGACCGCTTCAAGTCCATCAACGACAACCACGGGCACCCGGTCGGCGATCAGGTGCTGGCCGCCATGGGGCACTGCCTGCGCGACGCGCTGCGCGCCAGCTCCGACTGGGTGGCGCGCTACGGCGGCGAAGAGTTCGTGCTGGTGCTGCCGGAAACGTCGCTGTCGCAGGCCCAGGACGTGGCCGAACGGCTGCGCCGGCAGATCGAGCAGACGCTGCTTGTGACCCTGCCGAACGGCGGGGCGCTGCGCGTGACGGCCAGTCTCGGCGTGGCCGAGTACCGCCCCGGGGAGCGCGGCGAAGACCTGTTGACGCGGGCCGACGAGCAGCTCTACCTTGCCAAGCAGGCCGGCCGCAACCAGGTGCAACCGCCGCTGGCCGTCCTGGCCTGACCACTCCGCCGGCTGCCCGCGCCACGGCGGGTCAGTCCAGCGCCACCACCCGGTCCCCCGGCTGCGGCCGGCAGCCATCGGCCAGCGGCGTGCCGCCGTCGCGCTGCACGACGCCGGCCGGCCCGTGGCAGAACTCCAGCCGCCGCGCCGCGGGCCAGCGCCGCTGCGCGAACGCCTCCAGGCTGGTGGGCAGACTGGTCTGCACGGCGCCGGCGTTCAGCTGCTCGACCGGGTGGTCATGGAAGTGCAGCCACGGCACGAAGCGGCCGGCCAGCAGCAGCCACGGCGACGCGCGCACCGGCTCGGGCGCGTAGCCCTCGCGCCGCAGCCAGGCCTGCGCGGCCTCGCGTGTGCGCGTGCCGGCCGAGGCGGCGGCCAGCAGTTCGGCCACCCACTGGTTGCAGTTCTGGTACTGCGTGCTGAACGGGTAGGCGTTGGCGCTGTAGCGCGCGTCCAGCAGGCCCAGCGCCACGTCCTTGTCCAGCGCGGCGGCGGCGAGCGGCGCGGCGGCCTCGGGCGGCAGCAGCAGCACGCTGACATAGCCCAGGTCGGCGTCGTCGCTGCCCGAGATGAAGCCGGCCAGCCCCTGGTCGAACAGCCGCGAGCGGCCCTCGGCGCAGGCGTAGTAGAGCTGGCGCACGGCCCACGGCGTGTCCAGCCCCTCGGGCAGCGCGATGGCGGCGTGCGAGTAGCGCAGGCCCACGCGCGACAGGTCAGTGCCCGAGCGGGCGATCAGCGCGGCCTGCGCGCCCGACGCGGCCAGCGCCGCGCGGATGACGGCGGCAAAGCGCAGCAGGCGGTCCTGCTGCGGGGCGGTGATGGCCGTGGCGCGGTCGCAGCCGCGCGGTGGCAGCCCGGCCTGGGCCGCGCCGGCGGCGGCCAGCAGCGTCGCCGCCAGCGCGGCGCGAAGGGTCAAGACTTGACGACGCGCGCGGCCAGCTCGCGGTGCCAGGCGTCTTCCAGCACCAGGAAGAAGGCCTTGCCCGTGTCGGCATGCGCGAACGCGACGCCGTAGGGCTGCGGCGTGGCCTGCACTTCGTCGCCCACGCTCACGGCGCGCGCGGCCAGCGCCTGCTGCGGCAGCGTCAGCTCCACCGTCTGGGCACCGTCGCGTGCCAGCGTCAGACGCAGCTTGCCGGCGTCGGCCTGAGCGACTCCGGTGACGCGGTAGCGGCCCTCGGCGCGCTTCTCGCCGCCGCTGCTGCTGCCGGAGGAGGCCTTGAACGAGTCCGACACGCTGCCGGACGAGGCCGAGCCGGCGCTGGCGCCCGACGAGACGAAGGAGTCGGCCTGCGCAGCGGTGGCGGCCAGGGCGAGGAGGGTGGCGAGGACGAGGCGCATGGCGATCAGGGGTGAGCCGAGGATGGGCAACGATAACGCGTCGGCATGTCCCGACGTTGTCACGCGGTGCCGGCTTCCAGCGTGCTGAGGATGGGGCAGTCGGGCCGGTCGTCGCCGTGGCAGCTGGTCACCAGCGCCTGCAGCGTCGCCTTCATCGCGTTCAGCTCGGCCAGCTTGGCTTCCAGCTCGGCCAGGTGGGCCTGCGCCAGCGCGCGCACCTCGCGGCTGGGGCGGTCGCGGTCCTGCCACAGGCTCAGCAGCGTGCGGATCTGTTCCAGCGAGAAGCCCAGGTCGCGCGAGTGGCGGATGAAGCGCAGCAGGTGCACCTCGCGCGGCCCGTAGACGCGGTAGCCGGCGTCGGTGCGCGGTGGTGCGGCGAACAGGCCCAGGCTTTCGTAGTGCCGCACCATCTTGGCCGACATGCCGGCCGCGCGCGCCGCGTCGCCGATGTTCATGCCGCCTCTCCCCGTGCCGTGCCGCGCCAGCGCCGCAGCGTCAGCGCATTGGCCACGACGCTGACGCTGCTGAACGCCATGGCCGCACCGGCGATGACCGGGTTCAGCAGCCCGAATGCCGCCAGCGGAATGCCCACCACGTTGTACGCGAACGCCCAGAACAGCCCCTGCCGGATCTTGGCGTAGGTGCGGCGCGAGATGTCCAGTGCGTCGGCCACTAGGCGCGGGTCGCCGCGCATCAGCGTGACGCCGGCGGCCTCGGTCGCCACGTCGGCGCCGCCGGCCATCGCGAAGCCCACCGACGCGGCGGCCAGCGCCGGCCCGTCGTTGAGGCCGTCGCCGACGAAGGCGACCACGGCGCCGGCCTCGTCGCGCAGCTGCTGCACGGCGGCGGCCTTGTCCGCGGGCAGCACCTCGGCACGCACGTCGGCGATGCCCAGCTGCCGCGCCACCCCCAGCGCCGCGCCGCGGCTGTCGCCCGTCAGCATGACGGTGCGGATGCCGCGCGCCTGCAGCTCCGCGATGGCCGTGGCTGCCGTGTCCTTCACGCGGTCGCCGAAGGCCAGCAGGCCCAGCGGCTCGGCGCCGTCCATCAGCCAGGACACGGTGTGGCCGTCGGCCTCCAGCTGCTGCGCCCGCGCCGCCAGTTCAGGGGACTGGACGCCCAGCTCCTGCGCCAGCCGCGCGCTGCCCAGCGACAGCGTGCGGCCCTGCACCATGGCCTGCACGCCGCGGCCCGGCAGCGCGCGGGCCTGCTCGGCCGGCAGCGCGGGCAGGTCTTCCGCCGCGTTCAGCACCGCCACGGCCAGCGGGTGGCTGCTGCTGCGCTGCAGCGCGGCGGCCAGTTGCAGCAGCCCGTCGCGCGTGCCGCCCTTCACCGGCACGGCCGCCACCAGCGCGGGCTGGCCCACGGTCAGCGTGCCGGTCTTGTCGAACGCGACGACGCTGACGGCATGCGCCAGCTCCAGCGCCTCGGCGTCCTTGATGAGGATGCCCTGGCGCGCCGCCACGCCGGTGCCGGCCATCAGCGTGGTGGGCGTGGCCAGGCCCAGCGCGCAGGGGCAGGCGATGACGAGCACCGCCACCGCGTTGACCAGCGCCTGCTCCACGTCGCCCGCGTGCAGCCACCAGCCGGCAAACGTCAGCGCGGCCAGCGCCAGCACCACCGGCACGAAGACGGCGCTGACGCGGTCCACGATGCGCTGGATGGGCGCCTTGGCGGCCTGCGCCGATTCGACGAGCCGGATGATGCGGGCCAGCGAGGTCTCGGCGCCCACGGCCGTCGTGCGCACCGTCAGCGCGCCTTCGGCGTTGATGGCGCCGCCCGTCACGCGCTCGCCGGGCACCTTGGCCACGGGCAGGCTCTCGCCGGTCAGCAGCGACTCGTCCACATGGCTGCGGCCCGACACGATCTCGCCGTCCACCGGGATGCGGTCGCCGGGGCGCACGGCCACCAGGTCGCCCACGCGCACGTCGGCCACGGGCAGTTCCACCTCGGCGCCATCTCGCAGCACGCGGGCCGTCGTGGGCCGCAGCGCGTTCAGCGCGCGGATGGCATCGGTCGTCTGCCGCTTGGCGCGCTGCTCCAGCCACTTGCCCAGCAGCACCAGCGTGATGACGGCGGCCGAGGCCTCGAAGTACAGGTGGGCGTGGCCCGGGTGCGTCAGCAGCAGCCACAGCGACAGCCCGTAGGCCGCCGACGTGCCCAGCGCCACCAGCAGGTCCATGTTGCCGCTGCCCGCGCGCACCGCCTGCCAGCCGGCGCGGTAGAAGCGCGCGCCGAGGATGAACTGCACCGGCGTGGCCAGCAGCCACTGCCAGGGGCCGGGCAGCATCCACGCGACGCCGAACAGCGCCAGCGCCATGGGCAGCATTAGCGGCAGCGTCAGCACGGCACCCACGGCGACCGGCCACCAGCCGGGCAGGCCGGCGGCGGCCGGCGCGGGGGGCGGTGCGTTCTGCTCGACGACGGTGGCCGGGTACCCCGCCTTCGCCAGCGCCGCCGCCAGCACCGCGGCGGGCACGTTGGGCAGCGCCTTCACCGACGCCTTCTCGGTGGCCAGGTTCACGCTGGCCGCCTGCACGCCGGGCACGGCCTGCAAGGCCTTCTCGACACGGCGCACGCAGGAGGCGCAGCTCATGCCGCTGACCTGCAGCGTGACGTCGGCGAGCGCGGTGGAAGAAGGGGCGGTGGTGGTGTTCATGGCGGCATGGTCAACCTTGCCATCATGGCAAGGTCAAGCGGCTTTCGCGTTGAGGCCGGTCAATCCAGCGTCAGCGTGCGGGCCAGGTGGTCGTACACCGTGTGCACGCGAGGCAGGTGGCGGGTCTCGGGATGGGTCAGCAGCCACAGGTCGGTCTGGGCGTCGTCCAGCGGCTCGGTCAGCCGGCGCAGCTCGCGCCGCGGTTCGGCCAGGAACAGCGGCAGCACGCCCACGCCCAGGCCCTGGCTCACCAGCTCGGCCACGCTCTGCACGCTGCCCGTGCGCCAGGCCGGTTGCAGCGTCGGGAAGTGCTGCTGACGCCAGCGCACCGACGGGTGCTCGGGCAGGCCGTCGTCGGGCGCGACCCAGGCCGCCTCGCCCGCCTCCACCTGATCCCAGTGCCGGATCGGACTGCTGCGGGCCGCGTACAGCGCCACGCGGATGGGCCCCACGCGGCGGCCGACGAGGTGGGCGGGCGGCCGGGTGGTGGCGCGCAGCGCGATGTCGGCGTCGCGCCGCGTCAGGCTGGCCAGTTCGTTGCCGGTGTGCAGCTCGAACTGCAGCCGCGGCTGCTGGCGGTGCAGCGCGGCCAGCGCGGGCGCCAGCAGGCCGTGCAGCAGCGTGTCGGTCGTTGTCAGGCGCACGGTGCCGGCGGCCTCGCCGGGCTGGGCCTGCGCGGCGGCGCGGGCCGTCTCCAGCGCCGCCTCCACCTGTTCGGCCTGCGCGGCCAGCGTGCGCGCCAGCGCCATCGCCTGGTAGCCGCGCCGGCCGCGTTCGAACAGCGCCTGGCCCAGGCCACGCTCCAGCCGCTGCAGCATGCGGAAGACGGTGGACGCATTCACGCCCAGCCGTTCGCCGGCGGCGGCCAGCGTGCCGGCGCGGTGCAGCGCCAGCACCAGGGCGAGGTCGGCGGGGGCGAGTTCGTATTGCATGCCTGCAATCTGGGTTGATCGGTTTGCGTATTTTCGTGCGTCGGTTGCCTACCTAGAGTGAGCCCATCCTCAACTCCCCGGAGAGTCGCCATGACGGCTTCCACGCTTCACACCGCCCCGCTTTCCCGCGCCGTCCACACCGACCGGCCGGCGGCCGGCCCCGCGCTGGGCCTGCTGCTGCTGCGCTCGGCGCTGGGCTTCATGTACCTCGCGCATGCGGGGCTCAAGCTGTTTGTCTTCACGCTGCCCGGCACGGCGCAGTTCTTTGCCGGCGTGGGCCTGCCCGGTGCGCTGGCTTATGCCGTCTTCGCCGCCGAGGCGCTGGGCGGCGTCTTGCTGCTGGCGGGTGTGTACCCGCGTCAGGTCGCGCTCGCGCTGCTGCCGGTGTTGCTGGGGGCGGCCTGGGTGCATGGGCCCCATGGCTGGGTGTTCACCGCGCCCGGCGGCGGTTGGGAGTACCCGGTCTTCCTGGCCGTGGCCTCGCTGGTGCAGTGGCTCTCCGGCGATGGCGCCCTCGCGTTGCGCCGCAGCGCGCGGCTCACGTGGAGCCCGCGATGAGCCTCACCCTCGTCAGCCATGCGCTGTGCCCGTACGTGCAGCGCGCGGTCATCGTGCTGCTGGAGAAGGGCGTGCCCTTCGAGCGCGTGGACGTCGACCTCGCGGACAAGCCCGACTGGTTCCGGCGCCTGTCGCCGCTGGGCAAGACTCCGGTGCTGCAGGTGGGCGGCGAGGCGCTGTTCGAGTCCGCCGTCATCTGCGAGTACCTGGACGAGACCTACCTGCCGCAGCTGCACGACGCCGACGCGCTGACCCGGGCCCGCGAGCGGGCCTGGATGGAGTTCGGCTCGGCGGTGCTGGGCGGCATCGGCGCGCTGTACGGCGCGGCGGACGAGCCCGCCTTCACCCGGGCGCAGGCCGCGCTGCGCCAGCGCATGGTGCAGCTGGAGGCGGTGCTGGGCGACGGGCCCTGGTTCGCCGGTGCGCGCTTCGGCCTGGTGGACGCCGTCTTCGGCCCGGTGTTCCGCTACTTCGAGGTCATCCCGCCCGCCGGCCTGTTCGACGGGCTGCCCCGTGTGCGGTCCTGGCAGCGGGCGCTGGCGGCGCGGCCGTCCGTGCAGGCCGCCGTGGCGGGCGACTACGCCCAGCGCCTGCGGGCCTTCCTGCGGGCGCGCGGCACGGTGCTGTCGCAGCGTCTCGCCACAATGGCCGGATGAGCCCGACCCGCCGCCTTCTTCTCGCCGTCACGCTGGCGGCCCTTGCCGCGCCGGCCGCCGCCGAGCCCGCCTACTTCCCGCCCCGCGGCGACTGGCAGCGCGCGGCGCCGGCCGCCGTGGGCCTGGACGCCGCCAGGCTGGCCGAGGCGGTGGCCTACGCACAGGCGCACGACAACCCCGCGCCGCGCGACCAGGCGCTCGCGCTGGCGCAGAGCTTCGGAAAGGCCGAGCCCTACTTCGGTGGCCAGCTCGGCCCGACGCGCGAGCGGGCGGCCATCAACGGCCTCGTCATCCGCCGCGGCCAGGTGGTGGCGGAGTGGGGCGACACGCGGCGCGTGGACATGAGCCACAGCATCACCAAGACCTTCCTGTCCACGGTGGTGGGGCTGGCCTGGCAGCAGGGTCTGATCAGGAGCACCGACGACCGCGCGGCGGACACCATGCCGCCGGGCGTGGACCTGTTCACGGCACCGCACAACGCGCCCATCACCTGGGAACACCTGCTGCGCCAGACCAGCGACTGGCAGGGCACGCTGTGGGGCAAGCCCGACTGGGCCGACCGCCCCGTCGGCAAGACGCCCGAGGACTGGCCCCACCGGCCTTTGCATGCGCCCGGCACGCACTACAAGTACAACGACGTGCGCGTGAACGTGCTGGCGCTGGCCGCGCTGCAGGTCTGGCGCCGCCCGCTGCCGGAGGTGCTGCGCGAACAGGTCATGGACCCGATCGGCGCGTCCACGCGCTGGCGCTGGCACGGTTATGACAACTCGTGGGTGGAGCTGGACGGACAGCGCCTGCAGTCCGTCTCCGGGGGCGGGCACTGGGGCGGCGGCATGTTCATCGACGCGTGGGACCTGGCGCGCTTCGGCTACCTGCACCTGCGCGAGGGCCGGTGGGGCGACCGACAGATCGTGTCGCGCGAGTGGATCGCCAAGGCCCGCACGCCGGGGCCGGCCAACGCCGAGGTCGGCTACTGCAACTGGTTCTTGAACACCGGCCGCCAGGCGCTGCCGGCGGCACCCGAGAGCAGCGTCACCTTCCGCGGCAACGGGCAGAACATCGTCTACATCGACGGGGAGAACGACTTGGTGGTCGTCGTTCGCTGGATCGACAACGGGCCGGTGTTGAACGAGTTCATCGGCCGGGTGCTGGCGGCAGTGAAGCGGTAGGTCGCGGCGCACTCGCACGCGGGACTTCACGCTCGCCTCACACGCGCCATGCACACTGCGGCGTCGGCACGGGAGGGAGAGACATGTCGTATCAGTCGCTGGGGCGATGGCTGTGGAACGCTGGCGCGTTTCTGTTCTTCGCCGGGGTGGTTGTCAGCGCGCTGATGGTGGGGTGCGCGGAGCTGGCCGCCAAGCACCTGTGCCAGACCACGCCGGCCGGTCTGCTGGCATCGCCCGATGGCAGGAAGATGGCCCGGCTCATGGTGGTGGACTGCGGCGCGACGACGAACTGGTCCACCAGCCTGACGCTGGAGGATGTGGCCAGCGGCAATATCTTCGACGGCTTGCTCACGATGGAGGGCAAGCCGGATGCCGTCAAGCTCGAATGGCCCGACGCGCATACGCTGGCGGTGTCCGGCTTCGAGATCACGGAGCTCCGCACGCTGCGGCAGGACCACGCTTCGGGCGTCAACGTCGTGTTGGCGCCTCGCTGACGTCTCGTCGGCGTCTCAACCGTAGAAATCCAGCGCCGGCCGCGCCAGCGCCGCCAGCATCGCCACACCGGTGTAGTGGCCCACGAGCTGGGTGATCTCGATGAGCACCGCATCGTCGAAGTGCTCGCGGGCGGCGGCCCAGGTGGCGTCGTCCACGTCCACGCGCTGCACCAGGCCGTCGACCAGCCGCAGCACGGCCAGCAGCTCGGGCGTCCACAGCGCCGTGTCGGGCGCGGGCTCACGCAGGTCGGCGATCTGCGCTTCGCTCAGGCCCATGCGGCGCGAGATCGTCTGCTCGTGCAGGTGGAACTCGTAGTCGCAGCGGTTCATCGCGCAGGTGCGCAGGATGATGGCCTCGCGCAGCCGCGGCGCCAGGCGCTGGCGGTCCGCCAGGCCCGTGGGGCCGAGCAGGCCGCTGTCCACCATCTCCTTGAACAGCTCGCCGTGGCGGGCCACGGTCAGGAAGATCTGCGGCGGCGCCACGCCGGCGGGCAGCAGCCGCGCCATGCGCTGGGCCAGGTCCGGCGGCAGCGGCAGCGGGTGGGGAGCGATGCGGGGTGAGTCGGTCGTCGTGTTCATGCTTCGAAATCAGAAGCGTTTCGGTGGACGAACTCTAGCCGCTGTTGCTTCTAAAATCAAAGCATGACGACGACACGCCTGGCCGCGCTGCTGGCCGACGACACGCCAGCCTCCGGCAAGGACGCGCTGAACGCCGCGCTGGAGCTGTTCCAGCGCCGCTGGACGCTGCGCATCCTGTGGGAGCTGCGCGGCGACGAGGCCTGCCTGAACTTCCGCGCGCTGCAGGCAGCCTGCGGCGATGTGTCGGCCTCGGTGCTGAACCAGCGGCTGGCGGAGCTGCGCGAGGCCTTGCTCGTGGAGCATGACGCTGGCAGCGGGTACCGGCTGGGCGCGCAGGGCCGCAAGCTGCTGGTGGCACTGGAGCCGCTGATGCAATGGGCGCCGCGCTGGGCGCGCGAGGTGCAGCGGAGCAGCAGCAGCTGATTCGCGTTCAGCGAGACAGGCGAGGGGCCCACATCACGCCGGCACGCGCACTGCCAGCCTTGCCTGCTCGATGGCGGCCAGCAGTGCCTCCTCGGAGAACGGCTTGCCCAGCAGCTGGGTCACGCCCGCCGCGCGGGCCTGTTCCTGCTTGTCGTCGGACGACGTGATCATCAGCACCGGCAGCTCGGCCGTGGCCGGTGCGGCGCGTACTTGGCGGGTCAGCTCGAAGCCGTCGATGCCGGGCATCTCGACATCGGTGATGAGCACGTGCGGGCGCTCGGCGGCCAGCAGCTCCAGCGCCTGTTCGCCGCTCTCGGCCAGCGCGACACGGTAGGTCTGCGCGGCCAGCAGGCGGCTGAGCTTGACGCGCACGATCTTGGAGTCGTCGGCGACCAGCACCAACGTCTCGTCGGCGCGCAGTTCGCGGGTGGGCTGGGCGGCCGCGGCGGTGGCCTGACGCGCAGCCTCGTCAGCGGCGTCACGCTCGGCTTGCGCCCGCGCTGCCGCTTCGGCCGCCTCGCGTTCGGCCTGGGCGCGCGCCGCGGCGGCGGCTTCACGTCTGGCTTGCTCGCGGGCTTCGGCAGCCAGGCGGTCCGCCTCGGCTTGCGCCGCCTGGCGGGCGGCCTCGGCGGCGGCCTCACGCGCGGCGAGGTCTCGGGCGGCGGCCTCGGCAGCCTCGCGCTCGGCCTGGGCGCGCGCCGCGGCCTCGGCCGCTTCGCGTTCCGCCCGCTCGCGTTCAGCGGCTTGCGCAGCCTCGCGCTCGGCGGCCTCACGGGCCTGCTGTTCGGCGGCGGCGCGGGCCGCGTCAGCTTCGGCCGCCAGGCGGGCGGCTTGGGCGGCTTCCTCTGCCTCGCGCGCGGCCTGTTCGGCAGCGGCGCGCTGGGCTTGCTCACGCGCGGCGGCTTCGGCGGCCTCCCGCTCGCGGGCCTCTGCCGCGGCGCGCTCTGCCGCCGCTGCCCGCTGCGCGTCTGCAGCGGCCTGCTCGGCGGCCTCGCGCTCGGCGAGTTCTCGGGCCAGGCGTTGCTCTTCCTCGCGGGCCAGTGGCTGTTCGGCCGCGCGGCGGGCCGCTTCGGCTTCGGCGATGCGGCGCGTGATGTCTGCGGCCTCGCGCTCGGCGTCGGCGCTCTGGTGCGCCTCCTCGGCCAGGCGCCGCGCCTCGGCGGCGGCGGCCAGCGGCGGCTCGGCCGCCGGGGCGGCAGCCTCGCGTTCGTTGGCCAGGCGCTGCGCGCGTGCGGCGTGCTCGGCCTGTTCGAGCAGCGCACGCTGCGACTCGCGGTGCTCGGCGGCGTCGCGCGCCCGCTGCTGGCGCCGACGGCCCAGCCAGATCAGCCACACGACGACCACCGCGACCGCGGCAGCCAGGATCCAGATCAACAGCTCATTCATGGTGGGAGGGACCGCATGACAGGGCGGTCAGCAGGCACGATCTTCGCGCCCAAGCATGGCAGCTTAGCGAAGGCCAGGGGGCCTGGCTTTCGTCAGGCGGGCTTCTCGGCAGTTTTGCTCGGATTCTGTTGGAGCGGCAGGTCCCGCACGAAAGACTCAGCGTCTTGATAGCGGCGGGTGCCCAGGTTGCTGTGCCTGCCGCCGTCGGGCGACCAGCTGCCCACCACGCCGCGGACGTCTTCCATGCCGGGGAAGGCCATGGTCTTCTCGTAGGTGTAGATGTCGTAGCCGCTGCTGCTCTTCGGGTTGACGTGCACGAAGGCGAAGTAGCACAGCGGCATGGTCAGCGGCGTGGGGTACTCGATGAGCACGCCCTCCAGCGCCGGGTAGCGCGTGACCTTGATGCCGGCGGCGTAGTCGGCGGAGACGAGGTCGGTGGCCACCTCGCGCAGCCGTCCCAGGTCGCCCACGACCAGCGCCGTGTAGAACGCTCCCGAGCTTTTGTGCACCCAGTTCGGCACGAGCCGGTGCTGCAGCTGGTAGATCCTGGCGTGCTGGGCGTTGGCGGCGGCAGTCTCGGTGGGGGGGGCGGGGGCCGGCGCCGGGCTGGGCGTGGCGCAGCCGGCCAGCAGCGCCAGCGACAGCAGCGAGGCGAGTAGAAGGCGCATGACGTTCTCCCTGATGTGTGTGTGGGCGCGCGCGCGTGAAGCGCCCGGCGGCGAGCTTAGGGCATCGGCGCGCGCGGCGGCGCCTGCAGCTCGAAGCCCACGCGCGCCCAGCGGCCGCGGCCGTCCAGCGCGGTCAGCGCATGCGTGCCGGGCTGGCGCAGCGTCAGCGTCTGCACGCCGCCGGCGGCCTCGCTGCTGCCGGCGAGCTGGCCGTCCAGCAGCCAGCTCACGCCCTGCTGCGCGCCGATGGCCTGCAGCCGCAGCGTCACGTCGCGCTGGCCCGGCGTGGGCCGCAGCACGGTGCCGGGCTCCAGGCCGACGATGCGCAGCGCCTGCGCCGACGGCGTGCGCGGCGCGCAGCCGGGAGCCCAGGGCAGGCGCTCGGCGGGGTCCAGCAGCGCGGCGTCGAGGAAGGGTCCCAGCAGCGTGGGCCAGCGCACGGCTTCGGTGCGCACGGCGTCGGGCGCGCAGTCGGGGCGCACGCGCTGGCCGTGCTGCGTCCACACGGCCTGTACGAGGCCGCCGGGCTGCAGCCGGTCGGGCAGCGTGGGCGGCACGGCGCCGTCCAGCGTCCAGGCGGTACGGCGCTGCAGGCAGTGTTCGGGAGGCGTGGCGGCCTCGGCCGTGCCCAGCGGCCAGCAGATGGGCACGGCGCGCACGCTGTCGGGCCGGCGGCGCGGGGCCAGTTGTTGCCGGGCTTCGTCGGGGCCCAGCGCCGCAGCGATGTCGCGCAGCAGCGGGGCCGACGTGTTGGCGCCGAAGTGGCCAGGGTTGGGCGTGCCGTCGGGCCGGCCCACCCAGACGCCGAAGGTGTAGCGGTCGGTCACGCCCAGCGCCCACGCGTCGCGGAAGCCGAAGCTGGTGCCGGTCTTCCACGCGACGCGCTGGTTGCCCTCGCGGAACGGGCTGCCGGGGCGGCCGCCGTTCTCCAGGATCTCGCGCACGATGAAGGCGGCGCCCTCGCTCATCAGCCGCGTCTCCTGCACGGGCTCACCGGGCGTGAGGCGCGGCTTGCCGGCGAGGCCGCCGCGGGCCAGCGCCGTGTAGGCACCGACGAGTTCTTCCAGCGACGTGCTGCCGCCGCCCAGGATGAGGCTGAGGTTGGGCGCCGCGTTGGCCGGCATGCGCAGCCGCAGCCCCGCGTGGCGCAGCCGGCCGGCAAAGCGCTCGGCGCCCAGGCGTTCCAGCAGGTCCACGGCGGGCACGTTCAGCGAGCGCTGCAGCGCCTCGGCCACGCTGACGGGGCCGGAGAAGTCGGCCTGGAAGTTGCCCGGCGCGTAGCCGCCGAAGTTCTGCGGCGCGTCGATGAGCAGGCTCTCGGAATGGACGAGGCCCTCGTCCAGCGCCATGCCGTACAGGAAGGGCTTGAGCGTGGAGCCGGGCGAGCGGTGGGCGCGCACCATGTCGACGTGGGCGCCGCGGCGCGTGTCGGTGAAGTCCGCCGAGCCGACGTAGCCGCGCACCTCCAGCGTGCGGTTGTCGACGACCAGCGCCGCCATCGAGTTCGCGTCGGGCAGCGTGTTGAGGCGGTCGGCCAGCAGCTGCTCCAGCCGGGCCTGCAGGCCGGCGTCCAGCGTGGTCTGGATGACGGCCTGCTGCCGGCCTTCCCGCCGCGCCTGCTGGCGCAGCCGCTCGGCGGCCAGCGGCGCCAGCCAGCGTGCGCGCAGCGGCGGCGCGAAGACGCGTTCCAGCTTCGCGTCGGCCACGTCGGCGGCCGTCCACACGCCCAGCGTCTGCATGCGCGTGAGCACTTTGTCGCGCGCATGCTGGGCCGCCTGCACGGCGCGGTCGGGGCGCAACCGCGTGGGCGATTGCGGCAGCGCGACGAGCAACGCGGCCTCGGCGTGAGACAGGTCCGCGGCGCCCTTGCCGAGGTAGGCGCGGCTGGCCGTCTCCACGCCTTCCAGCGGACCGCCCATGGGCGCGAGGTTCAGGTAGAGCGCCAGGATGTCTCGTTTGCTTAGGTGCAGCTCCAGCTGCAGCGCGCGGGCGATCTGCCGCAGCTTGGCCAGCACGCTGCGGCCGGCGGCACGGTCGTCGACGAGGCGGGCCACCTGCATCGTCAGCGTGGACCCGCCCGACACGATGCGCCCGTGCCGCGCCCACTGCCACGCGGCGCGCGCCAGCGCGACGGGGTTGACGCCCGGGTGCCAGCGGAACCAGCGGTCCTCGTAGTGCAGCAGCGCGGCCAGGTAGCGCGGCGACACGGCCTCGGGCGTCGTCGGGTGGCGCTGCGCGCCGTCGTCGCTGGCCCAGCTGCGCAGCGGCGTGCCGTCGGCGGCCAGCACGGTCAGCGTGGGGGACTCGGCGGCGGGTTGGGGCAGGGGGAAGGCGAAGTCGAGGGCCAGCACGAGCAGCAGCAGCGCGGCGACTGCCAGCTCGATGCGCCGCCAACGTGCGTCGGCGTCAGGCGGGCTCATCCCAGGGGTTGAACACCGTCACGCCAGCCAGGCCCTGCACGTCCCGCACGTTGCGGGTCACGAGGATGAGGCCGTGCTGCGCGGCGGTCGCAGCCAGCAGGCTGTCGATGGCGGGTAGCGGCCGGCCCGCTTCTGCGACCAGGCGGCCCCAGCGGTCGGCCACGGGCTTGTCGATGTCGAGGATGCGGCCGGTGAAGAAGGCCGGCAGCTCGGTTTCCAGCCAGTCCAGCATGGGCAGTCGCTTGGACGCGTCGGCCATGGCTTCGACGCCCTTGCGGATTTCGCCCAGTGTCAACACGCTGAGGTACAGCGTGCCGGGCGGGCGCTGCCGGAACCATGCGGCCACGTTGGGGTCGGGCTGGCGGCGCCGCAGTTCGGACAGCACGTTGGTGTCCAGCAGATAGCTCACAACGCCACGTCCCGGGTCAGGCTGGTGTCGCGGGGGAAGTCGGGCAACTCGTCGTCGAGGCCGGCCAGCGGCGAGCGCTGCATGAAGGCCAGCAGCGTGTCTGTCTGACCCGAGAGGCGCTCGAAATCGGCTCGTGACAGCACCACGGCGACCGAGCGGCCATGCAGCGTGATGTCCTGCGGCCCGCTGTCCTGGGCCTGCTTCACCACTTCGGACAGCTTGGCCTTGGCGGCCTGCATTTGCCAGGATTGCATGATTTCGTCTTTCTGACCAGACAGGTCAGATTGTAGGGGGCTTCGGGGCAGGGTGCGTTACCCGCGTTGTGCCCCGTGATGCGGCCGGCGTTGCGGCGCTCACCGCGCCGGCGCCGACGCCCCGCGTGCCGCCCGCACCTGCTGGAGCTCCGCTGCCAGCCATTTGCCGCTTTCCACCGGCGCCTTGCCCGCGCAGCGCACCAGGTAGGGCTTGCCGCTCATGCTGCTGCTGGAGGCACCCTGCTCGATGAACTGCTCGGCGGTCTTCACGAGGTCCTTGCCTTCGAGGTAGTCCAGCTTCTTCAACAGGTGCGCCTTGGCGTCGGCGCCGGCATACCAGCTGCCGTTGCGGTTGAACTCGCAGCCGGAGGCCTGCAGGCGGGTCAGCAGCGCGTCGACCTCGGCGCGGGCGGCGGGGGGCAGCGGGGCGGCGTTGGCCGTCTGCAGCAGCAGGACCACGGGCAGTGCGGGAAGGAGCAGGGCGGTGATGCGCATGGGATCGAATTCTGGGCACACGCACGAGCTGTGGCACGCAAGACAGCGGCAGCCCAGCGGCGAGCGGGGGACGAGTGAATGGGCAGGTGCCAGGCGGCTTATTCAAGCAACTCACCGCGCGGCAGCCGGGCCGCGCCGGCGTCGAACGTGATGAAGCGCCTTCGCCCCAGTTGCGCCGCTCGGGCACTGTGTAGGCAGTCCGCGAAATCGGCTGACGGGTGCTGGTTCCAGATGTAGAGCGCTTCCTCCGCGGTGGGCTCATGTTCCAGCAAGACGCCGTCGGTCTCCAGCAGTCGCGCGAACGTGGCGGCGATAGCAGCCTTGTCGAGCCGGTAGCGGCTGCGCAGCACCCACTCCGTTTCCAGCAGCACGCCCAGCACGATCAGCAGCGGCTCGCCGGCGGCCTGAGCCTGTTCGACCAGCCGCCGGGCCGCGCGGAACTGCGCCTCGTCGTCGCGCACCAGCAGGCGGACGAGGACGTTGGTGTCGATGGCGATGCTCAATGTCGTGTTGCCGGGTCAGCCGCGCAGAGGTTTCATGTCCTCGACGCCAACTGTGGGCTGGCCGGGGCGGGTCAGGCTGCCGGCTAGGTCCAGCAGGCGACCCGTCTTGGCGCGCATGACGACGGTGCCGTCGCTGAGCGTCGTGAAGGTCAGCTTGTCGCCGGGTTCCAGCCCCAGGCGCTCGCGGATCTCCTTGGGGATGGTGGTCTGGCCCTTGGCTGTGAGGGTGGCGTCGGCCATAGATTTCCTTTCAAATTCTTGAATCGTAAGGAAAGGCGACCAGCCGCGCAAGACTGCGACGTAAAGCTGCTCGGGTCAGTGCGAGTTCGTGCGGAGAAATCGGAAATCGGGATCTCAAATTTAAACACCGGCTTCAAATGGTTGACCAGAAGATAGCCCTCGAGAAGCGGTGTTTGACTCGGACTACAGTTTAGGCGCTCTGGAGTTTAAATTTAAGACCTGACCCCGATCCCGATTCTGTGACCCCAAATCTGCGATCCGGGAGACCTGAATCCGTGCGTGTGCACTAGCGCGGCGAACTCGCCGCCTCTTCGATCGGCTTTGAAACGCCTGGCAGGTTCGGTATTGGAAATGCACTGGGAATGGCTATGCTGGTGTAAATTGACGAAGCCACAGAGATAAGCAAACCTACTATCACGACCCAGAAAAAATTCTTTTGCCTTTCAATGCATTGAGCAAAAGACTTGGCACGATCGCCCCAAGCAAAAGCGGACTGCGGCCCAGCAAAATTGGTTAGCCAAGCAGGACGATTTTCCAATGAGGCCAAAAATATAAGAATAGATATCGCCCAGGAAAAGAATACCACGCGCTCAATCCAGGTTGACGAAATGCCAAAATGGGCGCCGTAGGCGCGAGCGATTGAGCTGGCAAAGGCCGACAGTGCAAAAAAGAAGGGATAAAGCAGGAAGCCAGAAATTCTTTGTTGCGATCTGGTGCGCCTGACTTGCGGTTCCAATTCGTCTGCGACTAGCAAAGCCCAAGTTCTATCGGCGGAATTGACATTAATTTGGATGTTTTCCTTTTTGCCAATAGAAAAAACTACTTGTACGATCCAACCTCGATCCCACGCATGTATCGGAATGGCAGGATCATCTGACCGTAGTTCGATGGTTATATTTCGGATCTCGTGATCGACGGTGTTCGCGTCACTAAGGACATCTTGGATGTTGACAGTTTCATAGAAGCGATCATCCTCCCTGCGTACTGTAATGACAATTGCCCATTTATGGGGCAGTGTTGAAGCTCTTGCTTCAAGTACGCCGAGAATGCGCCGCAATCCATCTTCGTCCAATACGAAGCCGGTCTGCATTTCTCGTTGAATGCCGGATGAAAGTCGCATTCCAATCTCCCCTTTAAACGATGCGAGCAAGAATCAGGATTGGTTCTCAAACTTGCCTGACTAGGCAGATATCTCCGCTGGTATCCTGACCCTCACCGGAATCAGCGAAATCAGGAGCGAAATCAGGGGCAGGTCCAAATCAAAGCCCCATCCAATAGATTTCCGCCATTACCCCCGGATCACCTCCCGGAGCGTACGTTCTTTCGGCGACCGGCGCTGCACGCAAACTCACTTCTTTTCCACCACCACGATCTCCCCCTCCGCCTTGCCAACACCCCGAATCTCCGCCCGATACATATCCTCCGCAAACGTCGCCGGCACCACATACCGGCCCGGCGTCACCGCGCGCACCAGGTAGAACAGATCCAGCGGCGAGCCCAGCTTCGCCGCGGCGACGAAGCGGTCGTCGCGGTATTCGGTGTGGGCGATGCGCTCGTTGGCGTTGGCCTGCGCGACGTTGACGCCGTCCACCGTGAACTCACCCGCCTGCGGGCCCTGGCTGAGGTTCAGGTTCTCGATCTCGAAGCCGGCCGGGATGCGGTCCACCACGAGGCCGTCCTTGATCTGCTGCGCGGCCTTCACGCGCAGGCGCACGATGAACATCTCGCCGGTCGTGAACTGGCGCGCCGTCACGGGCTTGCCGTCGGTCGTGAACATCGCGCGCTCCACGCCGATGCGCTCGCTGCTGGCGGGCAGCGGCTTGACCGGATAGCCCTGGGCGGTGACGTCGACGTACAGCGGCGCGGCGCCGTCGTTCTTCAGCGCCAGGCCGGACTTGAGCTGCGCCAGGTCGAAGCTCTGCTGGCCGGTGCCGGCACCCGTCCACGCGTCGCTCTTCGCGCCGACGGCCAGCGTGGTCTTCCAGCCGTCGTCCTTGCCGGCGACGCTGGCGGACTGCACGGCCAGGAACAGCGCGAGGCGCTCCTGCGTGGAGTAGTAGTTGCGGCGACCGAAGTCGTCGGCGAGGTCGAACAGCAGGTTCTCGCGCTTGTCGTGCGCCACCTTGTGGCGCAGCAGCAGCGCGTAGGCCAGCGCGCGGTCGCGCACGCGGGAGCCGTAGTCGCCCAGCCACTGGCCCCAGGGGCCATCGTCGGGCTGGTAGCCGTAGCCGCGCGTCATCGCGTCATCCAGCGCCGCCTTGGCGCGGGCCTCGTCGCCCATGGCCTTCAGCGCCAGCGACAGGTGCACCAGCGGCAGCGGCGACAGCGCGTTGCCTCGGTGCTGGTCGTGCAGCGTGCGCAGCGTGGCCAGCGGCGCCTTCTGCTCGCGGGCCAGGATGTAGCCGGCGTGCGCGGCCTCGGCGAAGCGCTGGTGGGCGATGCGCAGCAGTTCGGCGTCGCGGTAGTCGGCCAGCGCGCCCTTGTCGGTGCGGCGTGGCTCCTTGGGCGGCGTGGTCTGCTGGCCGGGGCTGCGCTGGAAGGCCTCGGTCAGGCCGTCCAGCGACTTCTTCAGCTGCCCCTCCGGCACCGCAAAGCCGGCGTCTCGCGCGTCCTGCAGGAAGCCGGTGACGTAGGCGCTCAGCCAACCCTCGTAGGGGCTGCTGGCCGCCCACAGACCGTAGCCGCCGCGGGCCTGCTGCATGCCGGCCAGACGGGCGAAGGCGCCCTCCAGCCGCTTGGCGCGTTCTTCCCGCGGCACGGGCTTCAGGCCCCAGCGCTTGGCGGCCTCGTCGTCGATGAAGACGAGCGGGTAGGCGCTGGATGTCGTCTGCTCCAGGCAGCCGTAGGGGTACATCAGCAGGCCCTGGACCTGGTCCTTGATGTCGATGGGCGGCGTGTTGCTGACGCTGAGCGCCAGCGTGGCGGAGCCGCCCCAGTAGGCGTCCAGCAAGGCCTTGTCGACGGCCTGCGTGGCGCCGGGCTCCAGGCGGATGCGGCGGCTCTCGCGCGTCAGCGGTGTGACGGGCTGCACCTGCAGCGCGGCCTCGCGCTCCAGCTTCAGCGTACCGGCGCTGACGCTCAGCTTGATCGGCGCCAGGCCGTAGGCGTCCAGCGCTTCGGCCTGGAAGCGCAGGATCTGGCGCTGCTTGTCGGCGAGCTTGACCGAGGAGGCCTCGCCGGTGATTCGCACCGGGCCCGTGGCGCTCAGTGCCACCTTGACCTCCTGCGGCGCGCCGCTGAGGTTGGTCACGTCGAGCGCGATGGTGGCCTTGTCGCCCGGCGCGATGAAGCGTGGCAGGTTCAGCTCGGCCACCAGCGGTGCGGCGACGATGGTGTCCGCCTGCGTGCTGCCGTAGCTGTCGGCGCTGGAGACGACGGCCATCAGCCGCAGCGTGCCGTTGAAGTCCGGCAGCTTGACGCTGACGGTGGCCTCGCCCTTGGCGTCCAGCACGACGGGGCCGCTGAACAGGTCCACCAGCAGCACCTTGCGCGGCATGCTCTGCGTGTCGCGCTTGCCGGCGTCGCCGCCGAAGCGCTGCTGCGCGAGGTTGCCGTCCATCTTCTCGATGAGGCGGCCGTAGAGGTCCAGGATGTCGGCGCCGTAGCGGTGCTTGCCGAAGAAGAAGTCGGCCGGGTCGGGCGTCTTGTAGTTGGTGATGTTCAGGATGCCGACGTCCACCGCGCTCAGCGTGACGATGGCGGGCTTGCCGGCCAGCTGCGGCACCTTCACCTTGATCGGCAGCGTCGTGGACGGCTGCGTCTTGGCCGGCGCCTCCAGCGCCACCTTGAGCTTGCGGTCCTCGCGGTTCAGCGGCAGGTGGGTGAGGCCCAGCGCACGGGCCGGCGTCACGCGGTCGCCCTGGCTGCCGGGGCGGAACGCGGCGACCGTCACGTACAGGTCGTTGCGCGCCCAGGCGGCTTCCACCCGGATGTCCAGCTCGGTGCCCGAGGCCTTCACGCCCACGCGCCGGCTCCACAGCACCTTGTCGCCTTCCACGGTCACCACGGCCTCGCCGTCGTGCGGCGGCTTGATGGTCAGCTTCGCCGTGTCGCCTGGCTTGAACGGCGCGCCCTTGAGCTGCAGCTGCACACGGTCGGGGCGGTTGCCGATGTCGTCGGCGTCCTGCGCGCCGTAGCCGGCGTAGAAGCCGTAGCGCAGCGTCTGCTGGGTGTCAGGGTCCTCGATCTCCAGGCGGTAGCGGCCCCACTTCACGGGCAGGCTGACGGTGGTCTTGGCGGCCAGCTTCAGCGAGCGGGCCTCGACGAGCTCGTCCGTCGTGTTGAAGCCGGAGTGCCAGCCGCGGCCGTCGTCATAGCGCCAGTACCACTCGCGCTCCTCGTAGGTCAGCGTCAGCTTCAGGTCCTTGGCGGGCTTGAAGGCGCCGGTGGCATCCACGCGCACCACCTCGAAGCCGGCCAGGCCGCCCTCGGGCGCGACGTTGCGGTCGAACAGCGGGCGCACGGCGACGAGGGCCGGCGCGGGCCACCAGGTGCGCTCCAGGCTGCGCACCACCGGCCGGCCGCCGCTCTCCAGCAGGCTGAACGCGCCACGCACGCGCATCGGCGAATGGCGCTCGGCCAGGTTGGCCGTCAGCGTGACCTCGGCCTTGCCGTCGGCGTCCAGCTCCTGCTCGGGCTGGTCCTGGCGCGAGCGGGCCTTGTCGTCGGCGAAGTCGCCGAATAGGAAGCCGGGCAGCTTCTGGCCCAGCGGGTTGGCCAGCCGCTCGGTGGACACGGTGGCCTGCAGCCGGTTGCCGGCGGCGGGCGCGCCGTACAGGTAGTCGCCCTGCACCTGCACGGGCAGGTTGACGTCACCGGTCAGCGGGGCCTCCGGCGCGGTCAGCGTGAGCTTCATGCGCTCGGGCAGGAACTCCTCGACCTTGAAGGCCCATTGCGCGTCGGGGGCCTTCGCGGCCGGGTCCACGCGGGCCTGCAGCGTCCAGCCGCCGGTGGGCGCGTCGGCCGGCAGCGCGACGGCGTGCTGGAAGTAGCCCTGGCCCAGCTTGCCCGGCTGCACCAGCTGCTCGATGAGCTTGCTGCCGTCGGGCTTCTTGATGGTCAGCGTCAGCGGGATCAGCTTGGCCGGCACGCGGCCGTCGGCGTCGCGCGACAGCACGGACACGTTGAAGGTCTCGCCCGGCCGGTACAGGTCGCGCCCCGCGTAGACGAACAGCTTGTTGCTGCGCGACGGGTGGCCCGTGGCGTCGAACTCGCTCAGGTCCAGCGCCGCGTCGCGCAGCGACAGCACGGACATCTCGCTGCCCTTCTTCGCCAGCACGGCCCGGGCCTTGTCGCTGCTGCCGGTGAAGACGGCGTGGCCGTCGCCGTCGGTCTGCGCCTGGGCCAGCGCCTTGCCGGCCTCGTCGACGAGGCTGAGCTCGATGCCGCTCTGCGCCTTGCCGCTCTTCAGCGACGTCGTGAACACATCCAGCTGCGCGGCATGGCGGCGCAGGTGCAGGCCGATGTCGGTCACGTAATAGTGCGTGACCTGGTAGTCCCAGCCGAAGCGGCCGGGCTGGCTCATGATGGCCACGTAGATGCCGGGCTCCTGCAGCGCCTTGATCTTCTCGACGGGCAGGAAGCTGACGTTGCGGCGGTTGGGGCGTTCGTCGGTCTTGAAGCGGGTGATGTAGACGCTGTCGGTCATTGCGCGCAGCTCGTCCAGCGCCCAGCCGCCCACGGTGCCGCGCAGGCGGCGCTGGTTGTCGCTGTAGCCGTCGTAGTAGTACTCGCCCTCGTCGTCGGTCGTGCCGCGCTCGACGCGCTCGCGCCGGCCGCCCACCTGCTCCAGGAAGGCCGGCAGCGACGCCGGCTTCACGCGCAGGAACTGCACGTCCACCTCGGGCGTGTTGATGCTGACGACCGGCAGGCCGCCGTTCTGCCCGGCCGGCAGCACGAGGCCGCGGCTGGCGAAGTAGAAGCTGGCCGGCATGGCCTCGCTGGCGGCGTCGCAGGTCTGCGCCGTGGCCAGCTTGTTGCCCGAGTGCGAGGCCAGCTCGGCCTTCATCGTGATGCGGTAGGCGCGGTCCGGCGTCACGTAGGGCAGGTAGAGCACGCGCGGGTCGTCGCCCAGCACCCAGCGGCCGGCCAGCGGCTTGAAGCTGGCGGGGTCAGCGGGCGTGGCTTTGGAGGATGGGTCGTCGGGGTCGGCTCGTCTGCCGGGCGTGCCCTCGGCGGCGGTCAGCAGCGCGCCGAAGTCCTGCCGGCGGTCCAGCGCCTGCGTGAACATGACGGCGATGGCCGGCGACCCATCCAGCAGCCGGGCCTTGCACTCAGTGAAGGCGAAGGCCGCCTCCTCCGCGCCGATCTCGGCGCTGCTGGGCAGTGCGGGTGAGCGGTGGGTGGCCCACCAACCGCCGGCTGCCGCCGCTGCCACGACCACGGCCGCAATCGCGCCCTGTACAAGCCTGGATGCCATCCCGTTTCTCCGCTGAGTGCGCGGCGAGTGTAGGGAGGCTCAACGACGGATCTGGGCGGAGAAATTCCCCAAGTTGGGGAGGTCGCTCAGCGTTGCGGGGTCTGCATGACCAGCGGCTCGTCCAGCAGGCCGCTGGCAGGCAGCACGATGAGCGCCATCACGAAGCCCAGCACCGACACGAGCAGCGTGGCGGTGAACTTGAAGCGGGCTGACGTGGCCATGGCTTGATAGTGGGCCATGCTTGCCGCGTGCGCTCCCCCTAACTCATGAGTGAATGCTGACGGCGTGTTGGCAGCAGTCGACAGCGCGGGCGCTGCCTCAGCCGGCGCGCCACTGGCCGGGCGTGGCGCCGGTGGCCGCCTTCACGTGGCGGCTCAGGTGGCTGGCCCCGGCGTAGCCGCAGGCGGCGGCGATGTCGGCCAGCGGCAGGCGGGTCTCGCGCAGCAGCGCGCGGGCGCGGTCCAGCCGGCGGGCGGCCACCCAGTCGTGCACCGTGCAGCCCATGGAGGCGCGGAACATGCGGGCGAAGTGGAACTCCGACAGGTTCGCCTGGGCCGCCAGCCGGGGCAGGCTGAGATCGGCGCTGTCCAGGTGCGCGTCGACGAAGGCCAGCACGCGCCGGCGCGCCGCGCTGGAGAGCCCACCCGCCGAACGCTCCGCCCGCTGGCGTTGGCGCGGCTGCGCCGCCTGCAGCACGAGGTGGTCCAGCGCGGCCTGACTCAGCGCGTCGATGCGCAGGCGCTCGGCCGGGTCGCGCCAGTCCCGCGCGGCGACGCCCTGGGCCCAGGCGGCCAGCGTGGCGTCTTCGCCAAAGATGCGCTGCGCCAGCGTGAGGGCGCGCGGCTCGGCGTCCAGCAGGCGCACGGCGCGGTCGGCCCAGGCGCTGGCCGACAGGTACAGGTGCACGAAGCGCAGCGGGCCGGCCACATTCCAGCGCGATTCGTGCTCGGCCGGCAGGATGCAGTGGCAGCCGGGGCGGCCGGTGTCGCGCGGCGTTTCCACGAGGTGGGTGCTGTGCCCGCCTTGCAGATAGACCGACAGCGTGTGATGGCCGGGCCGCTGGTAGTCCATGCGGCCGCCGTGGTTGTGCCATTGCACGAGGCGCAGCCCGTCGGCCAGGGCCAGCTCGCGCTCGCGGCGCGCGTGCGAGCGGCCCAGCACGTCGAAGACGGGCTGGTCAGCGGTCGCGCCGGCGGTCAGTGGGGCCATGCGGCGATGCTAGGCGGGAAGCCCTTCACCGTGCCGCCCTGGGGGCGACGATGCGCAGGAATGTGCAATCGCCCGGCCGGCCGCCGCGCCACGATGGCGGCATGAATGCAGTTCTCTACGGGTTGGTCGTGCTGATCTGGGGCACGACGTGGATCGCGCTGAAGTGGCAACTGGGGCCGGTGCCCATCGCGCTGTCCATCGCCTACCGCTTCGGGCTGGCGGCGCTGGTGTTGTTCGCCTGGCTCGTCTGGCGGCGCCAGTTGGTGCTGCCGCGCGGCAAGGCGCTGGCCTGGGTGCTGGCGCAGGGGCTGTGCCTGTTCTGCCTGAACTTCGTCTGCTTCCTGAACGCCAGCCAGACGGTGGCCAGCGGGCTGGTGGCCGTGGTGTTCTCCAGCGCGGCGCTGTGGAACGCGCTGCTGGCGCGCATGGTGCACGGCCGTGCCATCGCCCCGCAGGTGCTGGCCGGCGGGGCGTTGGGGCTGTCGGGGCTGGTGCTGCTGTTCTGGCCCGAGATCCGCGGCGGGCATGCCACCGCGGCCGGCCTGGCCTGGGCGCTGGGCGGCACGCTGTGCTTCTCCACGGGCAACCTGCTGTCGGCCGCGCTGCAGAATGAGGGGCTGAAGCCGGTGCAGACCAACGCCTGGGGCATGGCGGTGGGCACGGCCATCCTGACCGGCTACGCGCTGGCGGCCGGCGTGCCGTTCGCGTTCGACGTGAGCGCGCGCTACGTCGGCGCGCTGCTGTACCTCGCCATTCCCGGCTCCGTCATCGGCTTCACGGCCTACCTGACGCTGGTGGGGCGGCTGGGCCCGGAGCGCGCGGCCTACAGCACGGTGCTGTTCCCGGTCGTCGCGCTGAATGTGTCGGCGTGGGTGGAGGGCTACCGGTGGACGGCGCCGGCGCTGGCCGGGCTGCTGCTCGTGATGGCGGGCAACGTGCTCGTGTTCAGGAAGAAGCCGGTCGCCGCTTCTCCAGCAGCGCCATCGCCTCACCCACCAGCCCGCGCCTGAAGGCCAGCACGCAGACGATGAAGATCAGCCCGGTGACGAGACTGACCGATTCGCCCAGGCTGTTGAACCAGGCCACGCCGGTCAGCTCGCCCAGCCAGTTGCCGAAGTCGCCGATCTTGTTCTCCAGCGCAATGATGACCAGCGCGCCGACGATGGGGCCCACCAGCGTGCCCATGCCGCCCACCAGCGTCATCAGGATGACCAGGCCGGACGTCGTCCAGATCGCGTCGGTCAGCGTCGCGAAGCCCAGCACCAGCGTCTTGGTGGCGCCCGCGAGACCGGCCAGCGCGGCGGACAGCACGAAGGCCAGCAGCTTGAAGTGCGCGGTGTCATAGCCCAGCGACGTGGCGCGGGCCTCGTTCTCGCGGATGCTGGTGAGCACCTGGCCGAACGGCGAGTGCACGATGCGGTAGATGAGCCAGAACGCGGCGATGAAGATGCCCAGCACAACGTAGAACAGCGTCAGGTCGCTGGCAAGGTCCAGGCCGAGGAAGTGGCCGCGCGGCACGCTCTGCAGGCCGTCTTCCCCGCCGGTGAACGGCGCCTGCAGGAAGAAGAAGTACAGCATCTGCGCCAGTGCCAGCGTGATCATCGAGAAGTAGATACCCGAGCGGCGGATGGCCAGCAGCCCGAACACCAGGCCCACGCCCGCGGCGCCCGCCATGCCGACCAGCATGCCTACCGGCATGGGCAGGCCCCAGACCTTGAGCGCATGGCCGGTCACGTAGGCCGCCGTGCCCAAGAAGGCCGCGTGGCCGAACGACAGCAGCCCCGTGAAGCCCACCAGCAGGTTGAAGGCGCACGCGAACAGCGCGTAGCACAGCACCTTCATGACGAACACGGGGTAGGCGCCCAGCAGCGGCAGGATGCCAATGCCGACGAACAGCGCGATGTAGCCGACGAGCTTCTTGTTCATTTCTCTTTACCGAAGAGGCCCGCGGGGCGAACCAGAAGCACGAGGGCCATGACGACGAACACGACCGTGTTGGACGCCTCGGGATAGAACACCTTGGTCAGCCCCTCGACGATGCCCAGCCCGAGACCGGTCAGGATGGAGCCGAGGATGGAGCCCATGCCGCCGATGACAACGACGGCGAACACCACGATGATGAGGTTGCTGCCCATCAGCGCCGACACCTGCAGGATGGGTGCGGCCAGCACGCCCGCGAAGGCCGCCAGCGCCACGCCGCCGGCATAGGTCAGCGTCACCATGCGGGGCACGTTGATGCCGAAGGCCTGCACGAGCTTGGGGTTCTCGGTGCCGGCGCGCAGCTTGGCGCCCAGCGACGTCTTCTCGATCAGCGCCCACACGGCGAAGCAGACGATCAGGGACGCGACGACGACCCAGGCCCGGTAGTTGGGCAGGATCATGAAGCCGAGGTTGGTGGCGCCCGTCAGCAGCTCGGGCACCTGGTAAGGCTGGCCCGACACGCCGTAGACCGAGCGGAACACGCCCTCGATGACCAGCGTGATGCCGAAGGTCAGCAGCAGGCCGTAGAGGTGGTCCAGCTTGTAGAGCCACTGCAGCATCGTGCGCTCGATGACGATGCCGACGAGGCCCACCGCGAGCGGCGCGAGACCGAGCATGACCCAGTAGTTCAGGCCCAGGTATTCCAGCCCCATCCAGGCGAAGAAGGCCCCCATCATGTACAGCGCCCCGTGGGCGAAGTTGATGATGTTGAGCATGCCGAAGATGACCGCCAGGCCCAGCGACAGCATCGCGTAGAACGAGCCGTTCACGAGGCCCAGCAGCAGCTGGCCGAGCAGCGCGGGCAGGGGAATACCGAAGATCTCAGTCATCGCGCCGTGCTCTCAGCGGGTCACTTCTTGACGAGAGGGCACTTGGAATCGGCGAGCTTCGTGTAGGCCTCGTCGCCCGGGATCTTGGCCACGACCTTGTAGTAGTCCCACGGCTCGGTGGACTCCTTGGGCGACTTCACCTGCATCAGGAACATGTCGTGGATGCCGCGGCCGTCCTCCTTGCGGATGGTGCCCTTCTTGTAGAAGTCGTTGATCGGCGTGTCCTTCATCTTGGCCACCACCTTGTCGGCGTCGTCACTCTTCAGCGCCTCGACAGCCTTCAGGTAGTGCGTGACGGCGGAGTAGTCCGCCGCCTGCAGCGACGACGGCATGCGCTTCATCTTGTCGAAGAAGCGGCGGCTCCAGGCGCGGGCCTCGGGGCTCTGGTTCCAGTACCAGGAGTCGGTGAGGTACATGCCCTCGGTGGTCTTCAGGCCCAGCGAGTGCACGTCGTTGATGAACATCAGCAGGCCCGCGAGCTTCATGCTCTTGGTAATGCCGAACTCGTTGGCTGCCTTGATCGCGTTGATGGTGTCGCCGCCGGCATTGGCCAGGCCCAGGATCTGCGCGCCCGAACCCTGCGCCTGCAGCAGGAAGCTGGAGAAGTCGCTGGCGTTCAGCGGGTGCTTGACGCTGCCCTTCACGGTGCCGCCGTTCTTCTGCACGACGGCCGTGGTGTCAGCCTGCAGGGCCTGGCCGAAGGCGTAGTCGGCCGTCAGGAAGTACCAGTTCTTGCCGCCCGCCTTGGTGACCGCGCCGCCGGTGCCGTTGGCCAGCGCCACGGTGTCGTAAGCGTAGTGGATGGTGTAGGGCGTGCAGCTGGCGTTCGTCAGCGCGGAGCTACCGGCGCCGATGGAGATGAAGGGGCGCTTCTTCTCGGCGGCCACGGTGGCCATCGCCAGGTTGGCGCCGGAGTTGGTGCCGCCGATCAGCAGGTCCAGGCCTTGCGTGTCGATCCACTCGCGCGCCTTGGCCGAGGCGACGTCGGCCTTGTTCTGGTGGTCGGCAAAGATCAGCTCGATCTTCTTGCCGGCGGCCATGCCCTTCATGTCGGCGATGGCCATCTTGAGGGCCTCCACGCCGCCGGCGCCGTCGATGTCGGCATAGACGCTAGACATGTCGGTCAGGAAGCCGATCTTGATGACGTCGCCGGAGATCTGGGCCTGGGCGGCGAAGCCGGCGGTGGCGAGCGCGGTGACGATGAGGGTCTTCTTCATGGTTTGTCTCCAGTGGGGTGTGGGGTCAGACACTGAGCAGCTCGTCCATCTGCGCCTGGTGGGCGGGCAGGTCGGCGGCGGGGAAGGACAGCACGACCTCGCCGTGCTCGATGACGATGAAGTGGTCGGCCAGCGGCGCGGCGAAGCGGAAGTTCTGCTCCACCATGACGATGGTGAAGCCCTGCTTCTTCAGCGCGCGGATCATGCGGGCCAGAGCCTGGACGATGACGGGGGCCAGGCCTTCGGAGATCTCGTCCAGCAGCAGGATGTCGGCGCCCGTGCGCAGGATGCGCGCGACGGCCAGCATCTGCTGCTCGCCGCCGGACAGCCGCGTGCCGGGGCTGCTCCGGCGCTCGGCGAGGTTGGGGAACATCGCGTAGATCTCGGTCTCGCTCATGACCTTGCCGCGCCGGGCTTTCAGCAGCGGCGGCAGGCGCAGGTTCTCCTCGGTCGTGAGGCTGGCGAAGATGCCGCGCTCTTCGGGGCAGTAGCCGATGCCGAGATTGGCGATGCGGTGGGTGGACAGGCCGATGGTTTCTTCACCGTGGACCTTGATGGAGCCCTTGCGCGCGCCGGTCAGGCCCATGATGGCGCGCAGCGTCGTCGTGCGGCCGGCGCCGTTGCGGCCCAGTAGCGTGACGACCTGGCCGGGCTGCACGGACAGGTTGATGCCGTGCAGGATGTGGCTTTCGCCGTACCAGGCGTGGAGGTTGGTGATTTCGAGGGCGGGCGTGGCCATGTCAATGTGCGCCTTGCAGTTCGGTGGCCTCGGTGCCCATGTACGCCTCCAAGACAGCCGGATGCCGAGACACCGTCGCGTAGTCACCTTCCGCCAGCACGGCGCCGCGGGCCAGCACGGTGATGCGGTCGGCAATGCTCGCCACCACCTTCATGTTGTGCTCCACCATCAGCACGGTCCGGCCCTCGGCCACGCGCTTGATGAGCGCCGTCACGCGGTCCACGTCTTCGTGGCCCATGCCCTGCGTCGGCTCGTCCAGCAGCATCAGCTGCGGCTCCATGGCCATCGTGGTGGCAATCTCCAAAGCACGCTTGCGGCCATACGGCAGATCGGCGGCTTTCAGCGACGCCATGTCGCGCAGGTCCACCAGCTCCAGCAGCGACAGCACCTTGGCGTCCAGCGTCTTCAGGCCCGTGAGCCCCTTCCAGAAATGGAAGCTGGTGCCGGTGAAGCGCTGCAGGCCGATGCGCACGTTCTCCAGCACCGAAAGGTGCGGGAACACGGCCGAGATCTGGAACGAGCGGATGACGCCCCGGCGCGCGATCTGCGCCGAGGTCTCACCCGTGATGTCGGCGCCCGCGAAGACGATGCGGCCGCGCGTCGGCGTGAGGAACTTGGTGAGCAGGTTGAAGCAGGTCGTCTTGCCGGCGCCGTTGGGGCCGAGCAGCGCGTGGATGTGGCCGCGCCGCACCTGCAGGTTGACGGCGTCCACGGCGGTGAAGCCCTTGAACTCCTTCGTCAGGTCCTGCGTTTCGAGAATGAATTCGCTCATGGACGTACCGGTTGCGCTGCGACTCTAGGGCCTCAGCCATGACGCTGGTTTACGGGCATTCACGGGGTTTGATCCGCAGAGAGGAAGCGTTCGATCAAGCCGATCTGCTCGGGGGTGTTCAGCGCCGGCGCATGGCCGCAGCCAGGGATCAGCGCCACCGCCGCGCGTGGGCCGCGTTCGCGCATGGCCTGGGCCGTCTGCGCGGTCAGCAGCGTCGAGTCCTCGCCGCGCAGGCACAGCACGGGCAGGTCCAGCTGGTCCCACGCGGCCCACAGGCCGTAGTCGTCGGGGTGGTGCTCGAACTGTTGCGCCAGGGCCGGGTCGTAGTGCGGCGTCACGCGGCCGTCGGGCAGGCGGCGCAGCGAGTGTTCGGTGAGCGCGCGCCACTGGCTGTCACTGAGGTGACCGAAGCTCGCATAGATCTCGCGGAAGTAGCCCTCCAGCGCGCTGACCGTCGCGAAGCTCGGTGGCTGGCCGGCATAGGCCTGGATGCGGGCCAGCGCCGGCGCGGCCAGCTCGGGCCCGTTGTCGTTCAGCACCAGCCGCTTGATGCGGCCGCGCAGCCTCGTTGCCGCGCCCAGCGTGCCGATGGCGCCGCCCATGGACGTGCCCACCCAGTGCACCTTCTGCAGGCCCAGCTGGTCCAGCAGCGCCTCGGCCTGCTCCACGTAGAACGCCAGGCAGTACTCGCGCGCCGGGTCCACCGCCCACTGCGACAGGCCGCGGCCCAAGGTGTCGGGGCAAACGACATGCCAGCGTGGGCTGAGCGCGGCGGCGAAGTCGTCGAAGTCGCGCCCGGTGCGTGCCAGGCCATGCCAGGCGATGACGGTGGGCGCGGCGTCGTCACCCCATTCGGTGATGTGGATCTCGCGACCCAGGCAGTTCAGGTAGCGCGATCTCATGTTTTGCTTCTCCCTCGCGTCCACGCCGCCAGCCGCAGCCGCCCGACGATGCCGCCGGGGAAGTGGTACACGGCCAGCACGAACAGCACGCCCAGCCACAGCAGCCAGCGGTCGGGCGACACCAGCGTACTCAGCACCGGCACGCCGTCCACCAGCGAGCCGGCGCCCTTCAGCAGCGCCTGCAGGTAGTTCTGCGCGACGATGAATAGCACGCTGCCGATGACGGCGCCGTAGACCGTGCCCATGCCGCCGATGACGACGATGAGCAGCAGGTCCAGCATGATCTCCATGCTCATGGCCGTCTCGGGGCCGGTGTAGCGCAGCCACAGCGCCAGCAGCGCGCCGCCGCAGCAGGCCAGCAGCGCGGCGACGATGTTGGCGCCGGTGCGGTAGACCACCACGCGGTAGCCGATGGCCTCGGCGCGGAACTCGTTTTCGCGGATGGCCTGCAGCACGCGGCCGAACGGCGAGTTGACGATGCGCAGCAGCAGCGCGATGAGCAGCGTGACGGCGACGAACAGGCCGTAGTAGGTCAGCAGCTTGCCGTCCAGCATGACGCCGAGGAACGGCTCGTCCATGAACTCGGTCGACGGCCGCAGCACGTCGGGCAGCTGGAAGTTCAGCCCGTCCTCGCCGCCGGTCAGGTCGCTGAGCTGCGAGCACAGCGTCATGAAGGCCGACGCGACGGCCAGCGTGATCATCGCGAAGAAGATGGCCTTCACGCGCAGGCTGGCCAGGCCCATGCCCAGCGCCAGCACGGCACTCAGCGTGAGCGCGGCGGCGAAGCCGATGGCGAGCGACGCCCAGTCCGGGCCGAGCCGTGTCGACGCGATGGCAATGCCGTAGGCGCCGATGCCGACGAACATCGTGTGCGCGAAGCTGACGATGCCGGTGTAGCCCAGCAGCAGGTCGTAGCTGGCCACCAGCAGGATGAACACGAGGATCTTGGCCGCGACGTTCAGCGCCTGCGTGCCGGGGAAGATGAACGGCGCGCCGAGCAGGCCGACGAAGCAGGCGATGAGCAGCGCGCCGAGGACGCGGCTGCGCGGCAGGTCGTGGGACAGCAGTGCGCGGATCATTTCGCCCCCACCGGGTAGAGGCCTTGCGGGCGCCACAGCAGGATGGCAACCATCAGCCCGATGTTGGAGAACAGCGCCGCCTTGGGCGCGATGAAGCCCACGTAGTTGGCCACCAGGCCCACGAGCAGCGCGCCCACCAGGCAGCCCACCGTGGAGCCCAGCCCGCCGATGATGATGACGATGAACAGCAGCAGGTTCACCTGCGCGCCGATCTGCGGCGTGACGCCCTGCTGCACGAGCCCCCACAGCACACCACCCAGGCCCGCCAGCGCCGAGCCGGCGACGAACACGCCGACGAACAGGCGGCGGATGCGGTAGCCCAGCGCCTCGACCATCTCGCGGTCCTGCACGCCGGCGCGGATGAGCAGGCCGATCTTGGTGCGGTTCAGCACGAGCAGCAGCGTGACGAGCACGGCCAGGCCGATGAGCATGGACAGCACGCGGAACTTATCCACCGCGACGTCGCCGAACAGGAAGATGCCGCGCAGCGCGTCGGGCAGCGGCAGCGGGATCATCTGCGCGCCCCAGCTGGCCTTGATCAGCTCCTCGCCGATGATCATGCCGCCCATGGTGATGAGGATCTGCTTGAGGTGCTGGCCGTAAACGGGCCGCACCAGCACGCGCTCGAACACCAGCCCCACGGCGGCGGCGATGGCCATGCCGGCCAGGCAAGCTGTTGCGAGGGCTGCCAGGTTGGCGAGGACGTCCGGGCTGGATGCCCACGGCGCCATCGCCGCCAGCACCGTCGTGGCCATGAAGGCGCCCAGCGCGATGAACACGCCGTGGCCGAAGTTGAGGACGTCCATCAGGCCGAACACCAACGTCAGGCCGGAGGCGATGACGAAGATGATCAGGCCCATGGCGATGCCGGCCAGCGTCAGGTTGAGCCAGGTGCTGGGGCTGCCGGTGAGAGGCAGCGCGAGCAGTGCCAGCACAGCAAGCAGTGCAATGGGTTTGGGGTCGAGTTTCATTGGCTCGCTACTTCTGGGTGGTGGCGAGTGCCGTGCCGGGATGCGCGCCCGGCACCACACTCGGCAAAAACCAGGGCCAACGGGTAGCGCGTCATTGATGCGCCCCCAACGACAACCCCAACAGCCGCTGCTGCAACCCAGAGTCCTCGATCAACTCCCGCATCGCTCCGCGATGCACGATCCGTCCGTCATCCATCACCGCCACCGAATCGCCCAACTCCGCAGCGACGCGGAAGTTCTGCTCCACCAGCAGCACCGTCGTCTGCATCGCCTTCAACTCCCGCAACGCAGAAATCAGGTTAGCGACGATTGCCGGCGCCAGGCCCTTGCTCGGTTCGTCGATGACCAGCAGCTCGCGCGGCTCGATCAGTGCACGGGCGATGGCCACCATCTGCTTCTGCCCCCCGCTGAGCTTGCCCGCCGGGTGATGCCAGAAGGTCTTCAGCGCGGGGAACAGGCCAAACAACCAGTCCAGCCGCTGCGCGTCCAAATCACCAAGCCGCTTGGCCGAGCGGGCCGCCAGCAGCAGGTTCTCCGCCACGCTCAGCTCGCCGAAGATGCCCATCGTCTCGGGCACGTAGGCGATGCCGCGCGACGCGATGTCGGGCGTGGCGAGCTTCGTGATGTCCTCGCCCTTGAACGTCACCGTGCCGGCGCTCGCCGTCCACAGCCCCATCAGCGTGCGCAGCGTGCTCGTCTTGCCCGCGCCGTTGCGGCCTAACAGCATCGTCACCTGGCCGGCCGGCACCACAAGGTCCACACCGTGCAGGATGTGATACGCCCCGACGTGCGTGTGCACGCCCTTCAGCGACAGCAACGGCGTGCTCATGCCGCCACCCCCAGGTAAGCCTCTTGCACGATGGGCGAGGCGATGACCGTGGCCGGGTCGCCATCAGCGACGAGCTTGCCCTGGTGCAGCACGATGATGCGGTCGGCCAGCTCGCGCACGACGTCCATCTTGTGCTCCACCAGCAGCAGCGTGTGCTTCTTCTCCGCCTTCAGCGCGCGGATCAGGTCCAGCACCACGGGCACCTCGTCCACGCTCATGCCGGCCGTCGGCTCGTCGAACAGATAGACCTTCGGGTCCAGCGCGATCAGCATCGCCACTTCGAGCTTGCGCTGGTCGCCATGTGGCAGGCTGGCCGCCAGGTCGTCGGCGCGCGACGCCAGCCGCACGCGCTCAAGAATGGAACGCGCCTCGGCTATCAGCTCCCGATGCGACAGCCACACCGACAGCATGCGCAGCCCCAGGCCGCGCCGCGCCTGCACCGCCAGCCGCACGTTCTCCAGCACGGTCAGGTGCGCGAACAGCTGCGTCAGCTGGAAGGCCCGCCCCAGCCCGCGCCGCGTGCGCACCGGCGCGGGCTGCTTGGTCAGGTTCTCGCCGTCCAGCCACACCTCGCCGCTCGTCGCGGGCAACTGGCCGGAGATCAGGTTGAAGTACGTCGTCTTGCCCGCGCCGTTGGGGCCGACGATGGCCGTCAGCGTGCCGGGCTGGAAGGCGCACGACACGCCGTCGACGGCCACGTGGCCGCCGAAGCGGATCGTCAGGTTTTTGGTTTCGAGCACGGGCCGCCCGCGTTCAGCGCTTGTTGCGGATGGGCACGGCCATTTCCTCGGGCTTGATCTCCCGCACCAGCTCCGGCACGCCCCATGGGAAGGCCGGGTCCGCCTTGATGCGGAAGTGGTACATCGACTGCATCGCCTGGTGGTCTTCCGCGCGGAAGGTCATCTTGCCCTTGGGCGTCTCGAAGCTCATGCCCTCCATGGTCTTGATGAGCTTGTTGGTGGTGGTGTCGCCCGTCGTCTTCTTGAGGGCCTCCACCAGCGCGATGCCGGCGCTCATGCCGCCCGCGGTGAAGAAGTCGGGCGGTGCCTTGAACTGCTTGTAGTGGTTGGCCACCAGCCACTCGTTGACCGGGTTCTTCGGGATGCCGAAGTAGTAGTAAGTCGCGCCTTCCATGCCGGGGAACTGCTTGTAGGCCGTCATGGCCGGCAGGATGTTGCCGCCCGAGCCCACGGCGATGCCGTAGCGCTTTTGGAGGTCCAGCGCGGCCAGCGCGCCGAAGGGCGTGGTGGCGCCCGCCCACACGACGGCAATGACCTTGGGGCCGGGCTTGTCCTTCAGCGAATCGACCAGGCGCTGGATGCCGGCGGTGAAGTCGGTCGTCGCGGTGGGCAGGTATTCCTCGTGGACGATCTTGGCCTTCTTCAGCGCTTCCTTGTAGGCCTTCACGGCATCGCGGCCGAAGGCGTAGTCCTGCGCCAGGATGCCGATGTTCAGGCCGGCGATGTCGGACGCGACGGCATTGCCGATGGCGTCCTGCGACGAGTTGCGGCCGGTGCGGAAGATGTACTTGTTCCACTTGTCGCCGGTGATGGAGTCGGCCACGGCGGGCTCCACCAGCAGGATCTTCTTGTACTCCTCGGCCACCGGCAGCATGGCCAGCGCGACGCCGCTGGACGACGGCCCGACGGCAATGTCGGCCTTGTCGTCGCCGTAGGCCGCGGCCAGCAGGCTCTTGCCCACGTCGGGCTTGCCCTGGTCGTCCTTCTCGATGACGACGAGCTTCTTGCCGGCCACGGTCATCGTGCCGCCGGTGGCGTAGTCCAGCCCCATCATCAGCCCGATCTGCGTCTGCTTGCCGTAGGCCTCCAGCGGGCCGGTCTTGCTGTAGACGTGGGCGATGCGGATCTCGTTGCCGGCGGCCAGGGTCAGGCCGGGCAGGGTCGCGGCCAGGGTGGCAGCGGCGAGGGCGAAGCGGCGCGTGGTGAGGCGCATGGGCTTTGTCTCCTGAAGTTCTCGGTCTGCTCTGTCGGCAGACATTCAACTTCCCTTTTTGCAAGGGCCGTGCCCGGCGGGGAAGGGGGCGCCGGGGCCGGTTTTCGTGCGGGTTGTCCCGAGGTTTTTGGCCGTTAGGGACGGCGGGAGTGTCTGAAATTCAGGCGTTGTCCGGAAGCTGGACTTCCAACTCCGGCCAGCGTGCCAGCCGTTCGTACAACGACGCCCGCGAGATCTGCAGCAGCCGTGCCGCCGCCATGCGGTTGCCACCGGTCGCCAGCAGCGCGCGGCGGATGGCATCGCGCTCCAGGGCCTCGATCAGCTCGGGCAGCGGGGCCACGGCCTGGGCCGTGGTCACCGCGGCAGGCGACGGCGCCGGTGCAGGTGCCGGCGCAGCGGCTGCCGCTGCCTGCGGCAGCGCCGGCCCGCCCTGGAAATGCGCCGCCGTCAGCTGCATGTCGTCGCTCATCAGGCTGACCTGCTCCAGCGTGTTGCGCAGCTCGCGGATGTTGCCGGGCCAGGGTTGCTGCATCAGCCAGTCGATGGCGTCGGGGCTCAGCAGCTTCTGCGGCATGCCGCTGCGGCGGGCGATGTCTTCGCCCAGCGCCTCGGCCAGCGCCTCGATGTCGTCCAGCCGCTCGCGCAGCGCCGGCACGCGGATGGGCAGCACGTTGAGGCGGTAGTAGAGGTCGGCGCGGAAGGTGCCTGCGGCCACCATGGCGGCCAGGTCTCGGCTGGTGGCGGCGATGACGCGCACGTCCACGCGCATGACCGTGTTCGACCCTAACGGCTCGACTTCCTGCTCCTGCAGCACGCGCAGCAGCTTGCTCTGCAGCGCCAGCGGCATGTCGCCGATCTCGTCGAGGAACAGCGTGCCGCCGTCGGCCAACTTGAACTTGCCGTCGCGGCCCTTGCGTTCCGCGCCGGTGTAGGCGCCCGGCGCGACGCCGAAGAACTCGGCCTCCAGCAGCGTCTCGGGCACGGCGGCGATGTTGACGCCCACCAGCGGCCGGTGGGCGCGGCGCGACGCGGAGTGGATGGCGTGGGCCATCAGCTCCTTGCCGGTGCCGGTCTCGCCCAGCAGCAGCACGGTGGAGTCGGTCTGCGCGACGCGGCGCGCCTGGCGCTTCACTTCGAGTGCCGCGGGGCTGGCGCCGATGAAGCTGGCAATCGTGTACTTGGGCCGGCGCTGTGCAGCGAGCTGGCGGCGTGTGTCCTCCAGCTCCTGCTGCAGCCGCGCGAACTTCTGGATCAGCGGCTGCATCGTCGTCTCGGGATGGTCCAGGAGCACCAGGCCCAGCGCGCCGATGACCTCGCCGGCGTCGTTTCTCAAAGGAAGCCGGCTGACGAGGAAGGTGCCGGCCTTGTTGGTCAACAGGTCCACCAACACCGGCTTGCCGGTCTCCAGCACCTGCAGCATCTGCGTGTTGGGGACGACGTCCTCCACGCGCTTGCCGACGAACTCGTGCTCGTCGTTGAAGCCCAGCGCCGGCAGGAAGCGCTTGTAGCCATCGCTGATCCAGACGACGCGGTGGTGGCGGTCGATGACCATCATCCCTTCCGTCGACCGCGCCAGCACGTCGAACATCGACTGCGCGGCCAGGCGCAGCAGGCCGTCGACGTCCTGCGGGATGTCGGTGGGTGTCTGGGATTTGGACAGCGGCATGGCCGGCGCAATGTACCGCGCCGGCAACCGCTCCCGAAGCGATTCGCGAAGAGCAAAAGGGCGGCCCGCCGGGCCGCCCTCGAAGGCGCTGCGCTTCACCTCAGAACTTGTATGTCCCACCGACGGTGAACGTGCGCGGCGCGCCGTAGTACGCGTTCAGCACGCCCAGCGCCGCGATGTTGTAGCCGTCCGTCTTGTAGGCCTTGTCGGTCAGGTTGGCGCCCTGCACGAAGAAGCTCAGCTTCGCGTCCTTCTCCCAGATCAGCCCGGCGTTGACCAGCGTGTAGGCCGGCTGCGCCAGCGACTCCGACAGGTCCGTCGTCGGGTAGACCTTGCTGCGGTGCGTGACGCCCAGCCGCGTGCGCAGCAGGCCCACCGGCAGCGCCACCGTGCTCTCGATGTTGATGCCGCCCTGCAGGCGCGGCGTGTTGGTGAACTTCTTGTCCGCCGCCACATTGACACCGCGGTCGATGTACTCGTCGTACTTGGCGTCCAGGTAGGCCAAGTGGCCGCTGATGCGCCAGTCGCTGGCCGGCACCCACAGGAACTCGACCTCGCCGCCCTGCAGCGTGGCCTTGCCGGCGTTCGTGAAGTCGCCGAAGAAGCCCGGCTGGCCGGCGGGTGTCGTGTAGCTGGTGAACACCGACAGCTGCACGTTCTTGTACTTGTTGTGGAACAGGGCGGTGTTCAGCTCCAGCCGGCCGCCGTCCAGCACCATCTTGGCCCCCACCTCCAGCGAGTCCAGCTTCTCGTCCTCGAACGGCCGGCCCGAGGATGGGAAGGCCAGCGTGTTGGCGCGGATGTTGTAGCCGCCGCTCTTGAAGCCGCGCGAGGCCGTCGTGTAGAGCTTGACCGCATTGCTGGCCTTGTATTCCAGCGACAGGCGCGGCGACGTGTTGGTCACCTCGCGCGAGTTGTCGAAGTTGGCCGGCGTCGTCAGCGGCGCGCCGCTGAAGCTGTCGTTCGCGAAGGTCTGGTTCAGCACGACGGCGCGCTTGGTCTCCTTCGTGTAGCGCAGGCCGGTGCTGACGGAGAAGTCCTTCGTCAGCCGCCAGCTCCAGTCGCCGAAGATGGCCTGGCCCTTTGTGAACACCGTGCCGTTGGTGGTGCCGAAGCTCAGGTTGAAGAAGTTGTTGCGCACCGTGCCGCCGGCCTTGCCGTCGAAGTAGTACAGGCCCACGACGCCCGAGCTGCGGTCGCCTTCATAGATGGCCTGCAGCTCGTGGCTCTGCGAGCTGTCGTGGTACTCGGCGCGCACGTCGGCGATCTTGTTGGGCAGGCCGTCGAAGTCGATGGACGTGTTCGTGTCGGACGCGCGATGCGCCAGGATGTACTTCAGGCTCCAGTCGTTGTTAACGCCCCAGTTCAGCGCCAGCGACTCGCCCTCGCTGGTGGTGCGGTTGGCGTTGGGCATGCCGGAGGCGATGTCGAAGCGGCCCGTCGTGGGCGGCGTCTTCGCGGGGTCGAACGCGTTCACGTTCAGGCGCTGGAAGCCGCGCATGTGCGACGCGTCCACCGTGCGGTCCACCGACACCTGCGCATTGAAGGTGGAGCCGGTCGGGAACCAGCCGGCCGAGACGCGGCCGCTGGTCGTGTCCTGGTCGCTCACGGGGCTGCCGTCGGTCAGGTTCTTGCCGAAGCCGCCGCGGTTCAGGCTGGCGCCGGCCAGGCGGAAACGGAACTGGCCGTCGTCGGTGGCCGCGCCCACCGCGCCCTTGGCATTGACCTGGCCGTAGCTGCCCAGCGCCAGCGTGACGGCGCCTTCGGTCTTCTGCGGCAGCGGCTTGCTGACGTACTTCACCGCGCCGCCCACCGTGTTCTTGCCGTACAGCGTGCCCTGCGGGCCGCGCAGCACCTCCACGCGCTGCACGTCGTACACGTCCAGCAGCGCGCCCTGCGGGCGGGCGATGTAGACGTCGTCGAAGTAGATGCCCACGCCCGGGTCCACGCCCCACAGCGGGTCCGCCTGGCCCACGCCGCGGATGAAGGTCGTGATCGTCGTGTTGCTGCCGCGCGCGGCGTAGATGGTCAGGTTGGGCACCTGGCCCTGCAGGTCGCCAAGGTCCTTGATGGCCAGCTTGTCCAGCTGCTCGGCCGTCAGCGCCGTGACGGCCACGGGCACGTCCTGCAGCGTCTCCTCGCGCTTGCGCGCGGTGACCTTCACGGCCTCCAGCGTGGCCGTGGGTTCGGCCGGCGCGGTCTGGGCGGCGGCGGGCAGGGCGGTCAGCGCGCCCAGCGCGGCAAGGGCGGCGAGGTGCAGGCGCGAGGGCGCCGGTAGGCGTCGGGGCATGGCTTGTCTCCTGGTGTGGTTTTCGTGGTGCCAGGAGCCTTTGCGCAAAAGCCATGCCCGGGCCAACCTGGGGCGAACCCCGTGCCAACCCTTGCGGGTTGACCCTGAATTTCGCGGCGGCGGGGCCGACGCCTGTCCGGATTCCAGTCATCCGGCCGTGCGGCCGTTGTCCAGAACCCGGACAGCAACCCCGCGGCCTGCAAAGCCCCGGGCACGCCGATATGCTGCGCCGCTCAGCTTCCCCACCCCCCTGGAGATTCACGATGCTCAAACGCCTGCTTCCCGCCGCCCTCGCCCTGGGCGTCAGCGCCACCGCCTTCGCCGCCGGCCCCCAGCTCAAGGGCCAGGCGCCGGGCTGGTACCGGCTGCAGCTGGGCGACTTCGAGATCACCGCGCTGTCCGACGGCAGCATCGACCTGCCCGTGGACAAGCTGCTGCAGCAGCCCGCCGCCAACACGCTGCGCGCGCTGCAGCACGCCTACCTCGGCGTGCCGCTGGAGACCTCGGTCAACGCCTACCTCGTCAACACCGGCGGCAAGATCGTGCTGGTGGACACCGGCACCGCCGGCCTGTTCGGCCCCACCGCCGGCCGCGTGCTGGCCAACCTCAAGGCCTCGGGCTACAGCCCGGAGCAGGTCGACGAGATCGTCATCACGCACATGCACGGCGACCACATCGGCGGCGCCTCCAGCAGCGTGTTCCCCAACGCGACGCTGCGCATCGACAAGCGCGACAGCGACTTCTGGCTCGCGCCCGAGCAGGTGGCCAAGAGCGGTGACGGCGGCAAGGCCATCGCAGCGCTGGTCAAGGGCTTTGCCGACGCCGGCCGCTTCAAGCCCTTCGAGGGCAGCCCGGGCGGCGTGGAGATCGCGCCCGGCGTGAAGGCCTTCCCCGCCTACGGCCACACGCCCGGCCACAGCAACTATGTGGCCGAGAGCAAGGGCCAGAAGATGATGTTCTGGGGCGACCTGATGCACGTCGCCGCCGTGCAGTTCCCCGACCCGTCGGTGACCATCCAGTTCGACAGCGACCCCAACGCCGCCCGCCCGGCCCGCGAGGCTGCCTACGCCGCCGCGGCCAAGGACGGCTACTACGTCGCCGTCACCCACGTCAGCTTCCCCGGCATCGGCCGGCTGCGCGTGGACGGCAAGGGCTACGACTGGCTGCCGGTGAACTACTCCACCAACCGTTGAGACCGCACGCCATGCAACGCCCTGTCACCTCACTGCTGCTGGCACTGGCTGTCGCGCTGCCGCTGCCCGCCCTGGCGGGCCCCAAGGCCACCGCGCTGGCGGCGTGCCTGGGCGACAACACCACCGGCAAGGACCGCAAGGACCTGGCGCGCTGGATCTTCATCGCGATGGCCACGCACCCGGAGAACAAGGACCTGTCCAACGTGACCCAGGCGGCGCGCGACGGTGCCGACGAGGCCGCCGCCCGGCTGTTCACGGCGCTGTTGACCGAGCGCTGCCAGGTGCAGGCCCGCGAGGCCGTGCAGGCCGAAGGCCAGGCCGGCATGGTGGCTGCCTTCCAGACGTTGGGAGCGCTGGCCATGCAGGAGCTGATGACCAATCCCGACGTGGCGGCAGCCGTCAGCGGCTTCGAGCGCCGCATCGACCGCGCCAAGATGGAGGCCGCGCTGGGCAGCAAGTAGGTAGGCGGCGCGCCCGCCGGTGCCTAGGCTGCCGGCCGGGCGCGCAGCATCCGCGCAATCGTCGTCAGGTTGATCGCTGCGATGACGACCTCCAGCGCCGTGCCGCCGATGGAGCCGACGATGACGTTGTTGGCCACCCAGAGCCCCGTGCCGCACAGCATCAGCAGCCGCATCGGCACGCCCTGCAGCGTGAAGAGGGCGATGGTGCCCAGGCACGAGGCCGTCAGCGGCAGCCAGTCGCTGGGCTGCGTGGCGATGGCCAGCCCGAAGCCGATGTTGGCGCACACCACGGCCACCGCCACCCACTTCGAGCGCGTGCGCAGCGACAGCAGCGAGCGCGTCATCGAGATCAGCGAGCTGGCCACGGCCGTCGGGTTGCCCAGCAGCGCGAAGTGCATGACGTAAGCCAGGCACTCGCCGGTCATGAACCACTTGAAGCGGCGGTCGTCGGTCTGCAGAAAGCAGCCGACGCCCAGCACGAACGCCACGTAGCCGAACAGCTGGGCGGGTGAGAACCAGTCAGACATCGCCGGGATTGTCGGCGCGCGCTGACAGCGCGCCGCGTCGCGCCTTGACACACTCACCACCATGCGCGCCTTCGTTCGCCAGTTCTCGCGCCAGATCGCCCGGCTGCTGCACAACCCCTGGGGGTTTGCGTGGCAGTCGCTGAAGGCCTTCCGCGCCAACCAGGGCCTGCTGCTGGCGGGCGCCGTGGCCTACTACGCGCTGCTGTCCATCGTGCCGCTGCTGATCCTCAGCGTCATCGCGCTGTCGCACTGGGTGCCGCAGAGCGAACTGCTGCAGACGGTCGGCCGCTACCTGGAGTGGCTGGTACCGGGGCAGTCGGCGGCCGTCGTGGCCGAGCTGGCGCGCTTTCTCGCCCACCGGGAGGTGATGGGCTGGGTGCTGCTGGCCAGCATGCTGTTCTTCAGCTCGCTGGCGTTCTCCGTGCTGGAGAGCGCCATGCAGGGCATCTTCCATCACCGGCGCCCGGACCGGCGGCGGCACGCGCTGGTGTCGGCGCTGATCCCCTACCTGTACATCCTGTGCCTGAGCGTGGGCCTGCTGCTGGTGACGGTCGTGGCCGGCAGCTTCCAGGCGCTGGGCCAGCGCGAGGTGGAGCTGCTGGGCCGCAGCTGGTCGCTGCACGGCGTGTCAGGCGTCATGCTGTACCTGCTGGGCTTCGCGGGCGAGGTGTTCCTGCTGGCCTCGGTCTACCTGGTCATGCCCGCCGGCCGGCCATCGCTGCCCCTGGCCTTCATCGGGGCGCTGGCCGCGGCGCTGCTGTGGGAGCTGTCGCGCCATGTGCTGGTCTGGTACTTCGGCACGCTGTCGCAGATCGGCACCGTCTACGGCTCGCTGACGACGGCCATCGCCGTGCTGCTGAGCCTGGAGATCGCCGCCACGCTGCTGCTGTTCGGCGCGCAGGTCATCGCCGAGTTCGAGCGGCTGGGCGACGCGCCGCCATGACTCCCGGCCGGCGGCGCGGCGGCCGCGACACTGTCGCGCCATCCCGCCCCGCCCTTGACCCGAGGACCGCCATGCGCCTGCCGACCGCTTCTTCCCGCGCCGCCCTGGTGGCTGCGCTGCTGTGCCTGGGCGCCTCGGCCAGCCAGGCCCAGGACCCGGCACGCACCGGCCCGCTGCACGACGAGCTTGCGGCCATGGACGCCCGGCTGTTCCAGGCCGCGTTCGTCACCTGCGACGCCGCCGCCTTCCGCGCCATGTTCACCGAGGACGCCGAGTTCTATCACGACAAGACTGGCGCCAGCGTCGGCGACGCGGCCCGCACGCTGAAGAGCCGCCCGCGCGACCACGGCGTCACCCGCACGCTGGTGCCGGGCAGCCTGGAGGTCTACCCGATGCAGGGCTACGGCGCCGTGCAGATCGGCCGCCACGTCTTCGCGCGGTCCGGCGAGCCCGGCGCGGAAGAGGCCAGGTTCGTGCACCTGTGGAAGCGCGAAGCCACCGGCTGGCGGCTGGCCCGCGTGCTGAGCTTTGACCACCGGCCTGCGGTGGCGCATACCGGGTAGCCGTGGCGTAGGAAACGAACCGCTGCACAAGCCGCTTCCGTCCGACAGGCCGCGCGTGCCGGCCTCCCATACTGGGACGATGCGCTTCGAGGACTACTACCAGACGCTGGGCGTCGCTGCCGATGCCGACGCCGCAGCCATCCGCCAGGCCTACCGGCGCCAGGCGCGGCTGCTGCATCCCGACGTCAACCCGACCGCCGATGCGCATGCGGCCATGGCCCGGCTCAACGAGGCCTACGACGTGCTCGCCGATGCCACGCGCCGAGCCGCCTATGACGGCGTGCATCGCCGCCACCGGGCGCGTCAGCCAGCCGCCAACGCGCCCGCGGCGCCGGACCTGCCGCAGGATTGGCGACGGGGCTTCCGCTACGACGGCCCGCCCAGCACCGGGCGGAGCGGCGAGGGCTTCAGCGACTTCTTCACCAGCATGTTCGGCCGCGCCGCCCGGCCGGAGCCCGCGGACGCGCCACTGGAGCGTGGGGCCGACGAGCATGTGAGGCTGGTCATCGACGCCGCCGAGGCCGCCAGTGGCGCCGTGCGCGCCGTCACCGTGCGCGGGCTCGCGCTTGACGCTCAGGGCCACCGCGCCGCAGTCACGCGCCAGTTGCAGGTGCAGATTCCCGCAGGCGTTCGCGCGGGGCAGTATCTCCGGCTCGCTGGCCAGGGATCGGCCGGCCGCGGTGGCGGGCCGGCCGGCGACCTCTACGTCGAGATCCAGTTCCGGGACGCTGCCCGCGAACAGAGCCGCGACGTGCTGGCACCGCTGCCGTTGGCGCCCTGGGAGGCGGCGCTGGGCGGCGATGTGGCTGCCACGACGCCCGCGGGTGCAGTCCATGTGACCGTCCCGGCCGATACGCCGCACGGCAAACGCCTGCGCCTGAAGGGCCGCGGCCTGGCCGGCCAGGGGGATGCGCCGGCAGGCGACATGGTGCTGCAGGTGGAGCTGAAGCTGCCGCCCTCTACGCTGCCGGGCGCCCGCGCCGCCTACGAAGTCATGGCCGCGGCCGTGGGCCGCGACTACGATCCCCGCGGCGAGGGCACGCCATGAGCGGCAACACCGTGCTGGTGGGCGTCGTCATCGACGACACGACGCTGACGCTGGACGAACTGGCCTGTGCCTGCGGCGTCAGCGCCGACTGGCTGCACGCGCGGCTGGACGCTGGCCTGCTGGCCTGCTGCAACGGCGACGGCGAACCCCGCCGCTTCGCCAGCCCACAACTGCAACGCGCGCGGCGGCTGCTGGCCATCGAGCGGGACTTCGACGCCAACCAGGAGCTCGCGGCGCTGGTGGTGGACCTCATCGACGAGATTCATCGGCTGAGGGCGGGGCGGTAGCGGGCGGTGGCAGTTTGCAGCGGTTGCGGTCGCTGGCGACAGTGACCGGCAGTAGCTGCTGACGACCCGGAGCGGTCGTACGTGTTGGCGACCTCGCGGCCAATAAGCAGCCAGTCAATTCTCAAGCTCAGCGGGCGACGAAACCGTAAGGGCTAGGCGGCGTTCCTACGATAAGCCGCGGCACCACCGCAATCCAAGATTCGCTCCCAGAACGGGACGTCAATTGAAGGCGCTCGTCGTCCAGCCACTCGACTTTGCCTAGGCATGGAACGAAGAGGAACTCGCTCGGCTGTCTGGCACACAGTAGCACCCTCGATTCCCGTGCATCGGCCTTGCTCCGGAAGATGGCAACTATGCGTGCCTCGACGTCGTCCATTTCGATAACGATCTCTGCCTTGATCGTCCGCGACTTGTTCAGCAACTTGGCCTTCCAGACCATGACATTGGTGAAATCAAGCTCGACCACCCGTTGAATCGCATCGTCCAAAGGGGCGACGGGCCAGTCCAACTCCGCGAATACGCTTCGGGCCCCCTCCTCGAACCAAGCGAGTGCCATTTTTGCGCGATCACTCGATCCAGCCGAAAGATAGGCGTGCGCGTCGCCAATGACCTGTATTGCCCGGACCCCCAACAGGTCGAGAGTTCTGGGTCGGTTAACAGCCGGCACGACCTCCACCAGAACCTTCCACGCGCCAACGGCGTTGGAGAATTGGTCGAAATTTTGTTCAATGTTCGAAGTGACGAAGCGGCTTGCCAACCGAAATTGGTGGCGATCCTCCCTAGTCATCATGGGCGCATCGAGGTCAAACTCTCTCAGTATTCTGGCTTTCGCGCTCATCGACTAATTCTTAAGCTGGGGGCATGATTATTGGGGCATGTCTGATCCGCACTGGCCGAATGCAGCCGCTCACCAACTGCCACTCTTAGGCGAGAGCGGCGAAGCAACATGGAAGCAAGCCAGCGGCTGCTAGTCAAGCGCGCGAATCAGACTTCGATGAGCCTGAGAGAGTCGTGCTCTTGTGTCTTGGGCAACTCCTCGATCATTGATGAGCGACTCTATGCAGTGCCGCAACGCCATGAAGATCTCGGTCCCAGTGGATCCACGGCCTATCGCATCACGTAGCTTGGCCGCATCAATTCCATGACCTTGCGCGTCCAGCGTTTCCGAGAGTGCCGCGACCTCCTCGTACACATCTCTCTTCGTCATCTCGGTCGTCCCTTGGCTTGTTTCGCAGCCTACCCCGAAGCCGCCATTCGCGAGCGTCGGCTCCTGGCCGAAAGCCGGCAGCTGGGCCGGCTGGGCTACTGAGCGCTCCCAGCCTTGAGCAGGCCCGCTGCCTACGCTCCCTATCCCTCCGCCCGATCCTTCCGGGCCTCTTTAGCGACCACCTCCTTCTCCGGCCACGCCCCACCCTCGCTGAAGCATCTCCACGCCCACGTCACCCATTTCAGCAGTGACGTCGCCAGCCACAGCGCCCAGGCCAGCATCAGCGCCCGGTACAGCCAGACCGGGGCGCTGAGCACCCAGGCGCCGGCGGTTTGGTCGGTGAAGCGGTCGGACACCCAGTGCAGCTCGTGGCCACTGGAGCCCGGCCCGGCGACGAGCAGGTCGGGGTAGCCCAGCAGGCCGGTGCGCAGCACGTCCAGCAGCGCGCCGATGGCGAACAGCGTCCACAGCACCAGCGTCAGCTGCACGACGATGCGCAGCCAGCGCCGCGCCTCGGCAGCGCCCCAGCGGCGCCGCGCCTCCAGCAGGCCGAACCAGCCGGCCAGCGTGGCCAGCGCCCACAGCGACACCGGCGCCACGCCCAGCGCCAGCACGAGCCAGGCCGGCCGGGCCATCAGCCCCGGCACACCGCGTGGCGCGAACCAGGCCAGCACCAGCACCACCGCCAGCACGCCCCAGATCAGCACGGCGGGGCCGATCAGCGGGCCGCCCACGGCCAGCACCAGGCGGTCCTCGGGCACCTGCAGCTGCAGCGTGTCGTTGACGCCGGGCAGGCCCAGCGCCAGCCCCTCGTGGCGCCACAGCGCGCCCATGCCCTCGGGCGCGCGCCAGCGGATGTCCACGCTCTGCGCGCCGGGCGTCAGCGGCAGGCTCAGCGTGCCGTCGCGCGGCTGCAGCGCCAGCACCTGGCCGTCGATCTTCACGCTCAGCAGCTCGGCGCCGGCCGGCAGCTTCAGCGCGTGCGGGCCACCCAGGCTGGCGCGCAGCTTCATCGCCAGGTTCACCGTGGTGCTGCGTTCGCCGGGTTCCAGCGTCGTCTGCACGCTGTCCAGCGTCAGCGTCTGGCCGCCCACGCCGGCGGGCTTGGTGATGGCCAGCTTCAGCGTCTCGCCGGGCCAGGGGCGCCACTCGGGCCGCCATTCGCCATCCTGCTGCAGCGCGGTGGCCGGCAGGCCGGAGGCCTCCACATGCCACTGCGGCGACGCGGCCACCGTCCAGCGCTCGACCTGGTTCGCGGCCTTGCCCGCCACCAGCGTCAGCGTGCCGGTGGGCGCCAGGCTGCTGGCCACTTCCACCGCGTCGTCACCGCCCAGCTGCAGGCTGGCGACGCCGTCGGCCACCGTCACGCCGGCGTCGCCGACGGCCTCGCCGGGCAGCAGCGCCCACTGCACGCGTAGCGGCGCGCGGCTGGGGGCGATGCGTTCAAGCCGGGTGACGACCTGCCAGCGCAGGCCCAGTTCCAGCCGGCGGTCCACGCGCACCAGCGGCGCCAGTGCGTCGCGCTGCGTGCCGGCATCCTCGGCGCGAGCGCTGCCGGCGGTGGCCTCACGGCTCAGCGTGATGGCGCCGGTGCTCAGGCCGCGCGGGTCCAGGCCGGCCAGCGTCCAGCCCTTCAAGTCGGTCTGCACGACGCGCGGCGGCAGCGGCAGCGCGATGTCCAGCCCGCTGGCCGCGCCGCCGTCGGCCCTCAGCACCCGCTGGTGCACGCCGGCCGGCACGGCGGCCCACAGCTGGCCGTCGCGGTCGCGGCGCGTGGCGGCGGGCTGGCCGTCCAGCGTCACGCTGGCGGGCTGCCAGCCGGTGCCCTGGCCGGGCAGCGGCACGGCCACCAGCGCCTGCGCGTGGATCTCGGCGCGCAGCTGCACCGCCGAGCCCTGCGCGCTGACGAGCAGCCGCGCCAGGTCGACGCATTGCGGTACGCAGTCGGGCGGTGCGGCCAGCTTGCCGCGCAGCGCCTGCAGCTGCGCATCGCTGGGCCACGGCGCGGCGGGCGCGGCCGCGGGCTTGTCGTCGGCGGCATCGCTGGGCGTGGGCGCCAGGCCGAGGCCCAGCGCCACCCACAGCGCGGCCGCCACGGCGGCGCCGCTGCGGCGTTGCGGCAGCGCGGGCGGCCTCAGTCCGGTCACCACCACCAGGGCCAGCGCCAGCAGCGCCAGGCCCAGCAGCTTCAGCAGCGCCGTGGCCCAAGGCGGCAGCAGCCACAGGTTCAGCGTCTGCTCGGGTGTCACGGGGCCGCTCCAGCTCAGCGTGTGCGCGCGCCAGGCCCACGTCGGCAGGCCGGGGCCGGTCTGCACGCGGGCGCCGGGGTCCACGCGGGCCAGGTCGCTGCCGTAGGGCGAAATGCCCTTGGGCGGCACCTTCATCATCAGCGAGGGCGGCGGCACCACCCGCTCCGCCACGGCGGCGTCCCGTGGCACTTCGGCCATCTCTTCGTTGACGGCGGCGGGCACGGCGACTTCCTCCTTGTGGGCGAAGCCCAGGCCACCGTGGACTTGTTCCAGGCTCGGGTAGATGGCCTGGCGGATCTCCGTCACGGCATAGGGCAGCAGCACCAGCGCCAGCAGCGCGGCCACGGCCAGCCGGCCGCGCGCAAACAGCGTCTGCGCCCGCCCCGCCGGCATCACGCGCGCCAGTGCCGTCAGCGCCAGCAGGCCGAACCACAGCACCGCCGGCGGGCTGCCGGGCGTGTGCCAGGTCAGCGCCAGCGCCACGCCGACGAGCACGCCGGTGCGCCAGCCCAGCAGCCGGTAGGCCGCCAGCGCGGCCAGCAGCACGAAGAAGAAGTCCCACAGCGTCCACATCGCCACCCAGGCGCCGTCGGCACGGCTGGGGCCTTGCGCATGCAGCAGCCGCCAGCCGGGCGGCAGCTGCAGCGTGGCCTGGACGTGGTCCACCGTGCCGTCCCAGCCGCTGGCGGGCAGCGCGCCGTCGCGCGGCCAGCGGCTGTCGGCTTCGATGCGGGCGGCGCTGCGGCGCACCTCGAAGCCCGCCGGGCCGTCCTTGGTGAGCTGGGTGATGGGCTGGTCTTCCCCGGCCAGCGCGGCGCGGCCCAGCTGGCCCGGCGCGGCCATCGTCAGCCGTGAGCTGGCCGACAGCGTGCCGGCGAAGCGGTCGCTGGCCGTGAGGCCGCGGCCGTCGAAGTCCAGCCACAGCGTGCGGGTGAGGCGCAGCGCGTCGGGCGCCGGCTTGGCGTTGCCACGCTGCAGCTCGGTGAGCTTCAGCGTCTCGCCGGGCTTGAGGCGGAAGGCCGGCAGCGCGCGCCAGTCGGGCGGCATCTCCACCTGGCGCGGGTCCACGCTGGCCACGCCCTCGGGGCGGATCAGCCGCAGGGCGGGCGCGGCCTTCACGGCCCAGACTTCCTCGTCGGTGGCCGTCTTGGGCAGGGTCAGGGCTTGCACGGGCGAGTTCAGCCGCGCGGTCAGCTGGATGCGCCACGCCCCCGGCCGCGCCTGCACGATGAGCCGGCCGTCCTCGGCCAGCCGCGCGGGCAGCGGGCTGTCCAGCTGCATCGCGACGAGCCCGGGCAGCAGCGCCAGCGGCAGCTCCACGGCGCGGGCGCGGCCGGCCACGCGCAGCTCGTAGGCGGTGGTGACGGTGAGCGGCAGTTCGTCGTCGATGAGGCGCACGGTCTGCACGCTGACGCTGTCGGTCGCCTCGGCCGGGCTTGCCGCCGCGCGCAGCCACAGGCGCCCGTCGCCATCGGGCGCGCGGGCCTGCGAGGCGCCGTCGCTGCTCACGACGATGGCGCCCAGGCCGGGCGGCACGGCCAGGTTCTGTGGCGTCTGCGCCCACGCGATGCGCCCTTCGACGACATGCGTGCCCGGCGCCAGCCACACGGCCGGGTGGCCGTCGCCGTCGGTCACGGGCAGGGGCTTGCCGCCGGCCTTCACGTCCTGCGGCCATGCGCCGGCCTCGCCCGGCAGCGCGACGCGCGCCGGGGCGCCGAACACCTGCACGTCCAGCCGGAACGTCGCCTCGCGCGCGCCGGCATTGAGTTGCAGCCGGCCGGGCCACACGCAGAACGGCTGCTCCGACGACGCCACCGGGTTCACCGGGCAGCCCAGCGGCGGCTGGCCCTGCTGCGCCCAGGGCAGCCAGTCGCGCAATGCCGGCGGCAGTTCGGCCGGCGTCAGCGGCGCGGCCTGCGCGGCCAGGCCGGCCAGCAGGAACAACAGCGGGTAGGTGAAGCGCTTCATGGGTCTCCCTGACATTGCATGGCCGCAGCCGGGCGCATTGCAGCACAGCGGGGCGGCACCGCGGCCGGCCGGGTGGCACGGGTGCAGGGCGCGCGCCCGGCGGTGCCGTCGTGCGCACCGGCGGCGATCCCCGGCTGCGCGGGGCCGCCTCCTACAGGCCTGCGCGGGCCGCCCGCCCACACTGGGCACACACGAACTCCGCTGTCGGTGTGCCATGCGAACTGCCACTCCCACCGTTGCCCTCGCGCTGCTGGCTGCCGCCTTCTGCGGTGCTGCGCCGGCTCAGCCCCCGGCAGCGCCGGCCCGGCCGGCGTCCGCCGCCGAGCCGGCGGTTGCGGCGTCCAGATGGGTGCCCGCACGCAACGCCGCCGTCATGGCGGCCGAGAACGCCAAGGAGCCCGGCGTGCAGCGGCCGCAGGAGCGCGTGCTGCCGCAACTGCGCGTGCCGCTGGCGTCGCGCAGCGTCACGGTGGCCGCGTCGGCGCCGGCCGGCACCGGCACGGTCGACGACGGTGCCGCACGCTGCGTGGCGGCCCGCACCGCCCGCGACAAGGCCGCCTGCGAGCGCGCCCGGACCGCTTCCCAACCCCTGCCCAGGACGACCCCATGAAACTCCGCGAGCTGCTGCCCTCCTTCCTCATCGGCGCCGTCGCGAGCTCGCGCTCGATGACGCCCATGGCCACCATCACCACCGCCCGCCTGGCCGGGCGCCACGCGCCCGGGCGGCTGTTGCTGCTGGATCGGCCGCTGTTCCGCTTCGGCGCGCTGCTGATGGGCCTGGGCGAGCTGCTGGGCGACAAGATGAAGACGGCGCCCGACCGCACCGTCTTCCTCGGGCTGACGGCGCGTGTGGCCAGTGCCGGCATCGCCGGTGCGGCGCTGGCCCCGGCAGGCCGCGAGCGCACGGGTGCGGCCGTCGCCGTGGCCACGGCCGTGCCGCTGGCCTACGCCACGCTGGCCGTGCGCAAGCAGGCGATGGCCCGCGTGGGCCAGACGCGCAGCGGCCTCGTCGAAGATGCGCTGGTGGTGGCCGCCGCCACGGCCATCGTCGCCTTCACGATGCGCGCGACGCAGCGCTGAGCCGGCGCGGCCCGCGCCTTGAGCGCCCCGGCACCTAACATCGGTGTCCAGCGGCGACACATCAAGGAGAGGGCATGGCGTGGTGGAAGCGAGGCCGGGCGGCCGCGTTGGCGCTGTGTGTGGCGTGGGTGCCGCCGGCGCCGGCGCAGGACATGCCGCCGGACGTCGTGCGGGCCCGCGCCGATGCCGCCGCGAGCGGCGGCTGGCCGGTGGTGCTGTGGATCGTGGACGGGGATCGGTCCAGCGTCGTCGTCAGCGCGCCGCGGGCGCAACTGGGCGACATCCCCGGCGCGGCATGGGCCCCGGTGGATGCCGGCGCGCTGATGGCCCTGGAGCGCTTCGGCGCGCCTCGTCTGCTGGCGCTGGCGGAGCCCGGTGCGGATGCTGCCTTGCTGGACTGGGAGCGGCCGTCGCGCATGTCGTCGTTCCCGCCCTACGGGCATTGGCCGGGTGAGCGGCTGGATCTGCGCCACGCCGCCTGCGCCGGCGACGGCTGCGCGCCGCGACAGGCTTGGCGCATCGAGCTACCACCGGGCCGTGGCGAGACGCTGCCGCTGGCCCGGCTGTTGCCGCAGCTGGGCGCGGACGCGCCGGCTTGGCTGGTGCTGCACGTGGTGAGCCGGCATGCCTTGCCGGGGCTGATGGAGCTGCGCGATCTGGCCGTGCCGGCGCCGTTGCAGGCGGCTGCCGATGCTGCGAAACGGGCCCTCCTGCCCGCCGACGCCGCGGCGCAGTTCCCGGCCATCCACACGGCGATGCTGATGCAGCTGGCGCGCGCGCAGGGGCGGGAGGCGACGTCAACGCTGATGCGCGCCGACGACCTGGGGCCCGTGCAGAGCCCCGGGTATGTGCGTTCGTGGCACAGCCATGCCAGCCAGCGTGCGGCGCTCGGGCTGCAGTCGCTCTCGCCGGACACCGGTGGCCTCGCCCGGCTGCTGCTGCGGCTGCATCCGGCCGACCGGCCCGCCACGCTGAGCCTGCTGGCTCGCCAGGCGGACGGCAACTTCGCGACGCTGCGGGTGCTGCTGCCCGCGCCCGCCGACGTGCAGGCGCGCCGCGACCGGGTGGCGGCGCTGCGCTGCGAGCCGGCCTGTGCCGAGCGCCTGCAGGAGGTGCAGGTGAGGTTGGCTCGGGGGGTGTCGCCCGAGCTGATGGCCCTGGGTCGCCTGACGCCCACTGAGCGGCTGTCGGCCTGCCTGCAGTCCTGCGAGTTCCAGAAGCGCCGTACCGAGGAAGAGCTGCCGGGCCAGCTCAAGTCCGCCGCGCAGCGCCAGGCGCTGGCGTGGCGGTGGGTGGAATCGCTGACCGGCCGCACGGCGGCGGAGTGGCAGCAACAGCCTTGAGCACGGTCAGCACGGTCAGCGCGGCTGCCAGCTCAGCGCCACGCTCCAGCCGCGCGGCGCGGCGGCCTCGAAGAAGCGCCGGTTCGCCTCGTTGACGATGACGCTGGCCGCCGTGGCGCGGTTCAGCAGGTTGTCGGCGCGCAGGCGCCAGCGCCAGTCGGGTGCCAGCGGGCCGCCGATGTTGAAGCCCCACAGGCCGCCGCCTGCGGCCGAGGCGGTGCCGGCGTCGTCGGCCGGCAGGCGGGCGCGGGCCTGCAGGCCCAGCGCGGCATCCAGGCCATGGCCCTGCCAGCGCAGTTCGGCGCTGCCGAAGGCGGCGGGCACGCCGGGCAGCGGCCGGCCGGTGCCCAGCACGCGGGTGGCGAGGCGCGTGGCGGCCAGGTCCAGTGCCCAGGCGCGGGCCAGCGACAGCGTGGCCGCGGCTTCCAGGCCGCGGCGGCGCGTCTGCGCGGCGTTGGTGAACACAGTGCGGCCGCCGCTGCTGCTCAGCACGCTGATCTCGTCGCGCGTCTCGGCGTGGAAGGCGGTCAGTGCGAGGCGGCGGTTGCCTTCGCGAAGCTCCCAGCCGAGTTCGACCTGCTTGCTGCGCTGCGCCCGCAGCTCGTCGTTGAAGCCGCTGCCCTGCGCCCGGTAGGCCAGCTCGGTCAGCGTGGGCGACTCGGCCGCGCGGCCCAGCGCCGCACGCAACACCTGGCCCGCCGCCGGCCGCCAGGCCAGGCCCACCACGGGCTGCACGCCGCTGAAGCGCCGCGCACCGCTGTCGTCGCCGTTGGCCAGGAAGCGGTCGTCGCTGCCGAAGCGCAGCTGGCTGGCGCGCAGGCCGGCCAGCAGCTCCCAGTCGGGCGTGGGCGTCCAGCGCCACTGCGCGTAGGGCTCGCTGCTGGTGGCGCGGTTGGTCTCGTCGCGCTTGAGTGCACCGGTGACGCCGGCATTGCTGACGTAGCCGCGCCGTGCGTCGCGCTGCGTCTCGACGGCCCAGCCCAGCGTCCGCTCGTGCTCGGGCGCCGCGGCCCAGTTGATGCGCGCGTCCAGGCCGCCGAAGCGGCGTCGCAGCGCAATGACGCCCCCCGGGTGGGTGGGCGCGTTCTGCACGGCCAGCGGGATGGACTGCCACTGGTCCACCGCGCGGTGCCCCACCCAGCTGGCCACCTGTGCGCGCAGCTGCGGCGTCAGGTCGCGCAGCCAGCGCAGGCCCAGCTGCTGCTGCTCGGCGGTCTTGCGGGTGTTGAACGCGTCGGCCTGCGGCGCGGTCTGGCGCGGGTCGGCGGCGAACTGCTCGGCGGTCAGGCCCAGCGGGTCGTCGGCGGGCTGGCTCTGCAGTTGCGCGACGACCAGCAACTGCTGCTCGGCCGTGCGCAGCTGCCAGCGAGCCTGCGCCAGGCGGCGGTCGCTGGCGCTGTGCGCGCGCCAGCCGTCGCGGTGCGTGGCTTGCGCGGTGACGCTCAGCGCCTGGCCGTCGGCGGGCAGGCGGTCCAGGCTGACGCTGGCCTGGCGCAGGCCGAACGCGCCCAGCGTCAGCGCGGCCTGCGTGCGGTCGGCCGTGGGCCAGCGGCTTTGCAGCGCGATGACGCCGCCGCTGGCGCTGCCGTACAGCGCCGAGAACGGGCCGCGCAGCACTTCCAGTGACGCCGCATCGGCGATCAGCCAGTGGCCCAGCTGGCCCTGGCCGTCGGGCGTGCTGGCCGGGATGCCGTCGGCCACCAGCCGCAGGCCGCGCATGCCGAAGCTGGCGCGCGCGCCGTAGCCGCGGCTGGACAGCTGCAGGTCCTGGGCGTCGTTGCCGCGGTTGGCGGCGTACAGGCCCGGCACGCGGGCCAGCGTGCGGGCCAGCGCCTGGGCGGGGTCCTGCGCGTCGGCGTCGCGGGCCAGCGTGGCGGCAGTGATGCGCTCCACGGCCAGCGTGGGGGCGGTGGCGCGGCCATTCAGGATGACGGTGTCGAGTTGGGTGGCTGCAGCTGCAGCCAGCGTTGTGAGGGCGATCAGGTTCATGAAGTGGCTTCGGCTTGGCGCCGAGTGTGGTGCCCGGAGTTCGCCCGGGCGGGCGACCTACTTTCTTGTGCGCACAAGAAAGTAGGCAAAGAAAGCGCCCCCGATCCGCCCGCCCCTCGCGTTGCTCGGGGTCCCCTGCGGTACTCAGGCCTTGAGGCCTCGCGCGGAACTCGCTTCGCTCAGACAACCGCGCGAAGTCAGTTCACGAGGTGCGCTGCGCGCACGGCCTCAAGCCCTTCCGTTCCTCGGCGGGCTCAGAGGGGGCAACGCAAATACCTCGGTGCGAACGGCTGGTGGGTTTGGCGGCAGGGCTGTTCGGCTGTTTTGGGGCCTCCCCTTCAAAACCGCCGAGAAGCGCAGAAGCCCAGGGCGCGCGCGCAGCGCGCATCAAGAACTGACTTCGCGCCCCTTTGTTTGAACGGAGCGTAGCGAAGTGAGTTGGGCGCGGCCCTGGGGTTCGAGCATCGCAGGGGACCCGGCTTTGCCGGGCGGTTTTGCAGGGGAGAGCTTTTTGCCTACTTTTTGGCGGCGCAAAAAGTAGGTCGCCCGCGGGGGCGAAATCCCCACTGGGCCTTGGCGCTAACCCACCGTCTGCAAGCACGCCATCACCGCGCCGCCATCACCTCGCCGCCGGCACCACCCTCACAACCTTCCCTGCCGCCTCCAGCACCAGATACAGCAGCCCATCCGGACCCTCGCGCACATCGCGCATGCGGCCGGCGCCCTCGAACAGCTTCTCCTGTTCGGCGGGGCGGTTGTCGGCGTCCAGCTTCACGCGCTCCAGGTAGCCGAACTTCAGCGAGCCGATGAAGAAGTTGCCCTGCCAGGCGGGGCCGTACTTGGCGCTCCTGAGCTTGACGAGCCCGGCCGGCGCGATGGACGGCACCCACTTGACGATGGGCTGCTCCATGCCGGCCTTGGCGAAGAGGCCGTCGCCGATCTTGCCGCCGCCGTAGTTCTCGCCGTAGGTGATGACCGGCCAGCCGTAGTTCTGCTTGGGGCGGATGAGGTTCAGCTCGTCGCCGCCCTGCGGGCCGTGCTCGTGCTGCCAGAGCTGGCCCTTCTCGTCGAACGCCAGGCCCTGCGAGTTGCGGTGGCCGTAGCTCCAGATCTCGGGCAGCGCGCCGGGCGTGTTCACGTAGGGGTTGTCAGCCGGCACGCTGCCGTCCTTGCCCACGCGCACAATCTTGCCGAAGTGGTTGTCCAGCGCCTGCGCGCGGTCCATGCCCTTGTAGCGCTCGCCCAGGCTCAGGAACAGCTTGCCGTCCGGCGCCTCGGCGATGCGGCAGCCGAAGTGCAGCTTGCTGTCCATCTTCGGAACCTGGCTGAAGATGACCTTCACGTCGGTCAGCCGCTTGTTGTCGGCGCTGAGCTGCGCGCGGGCCAGCGCGGTGCCGTTGGTCTTGTCGGGGCCGGGCTCGGCGAAGCAGAAGTAGATCGTGCGGTTGCGCGCGAAGTCGCTGTCGGTGACGACGTCCAGCAACCCGCCCTGGCCCACGGCATCCACCGCCGGCACGCCCTGGATGGGCGCGCTGGGCTTGCCGCCGGCCTTGGCGGTGCGCAGCGTGCCGTCACGCTCGGTGACGAGGAACTGGCCGTCCGGCAGGAAGGCCACGGCCCACGGCGTCTTCAGGCCGTCGACGACGGTTTCCAGCGACGGGGCGGCGTGGGCGGCGCCCAGCGTCAGGGCGGCAACCAAGGGGATGAGGCGCTTGCTCATGGGAGTGGCGTGAGGGGGCTGCGAAGGAGGGCGCGCATCATCGCAGCCCGGCGAATCCCCCGGGCCCGGGCCGGCGATTTCAGCCGCCTTCAGTCGTCCCACAGGCTGCCCAGCAGCCCCAGGCTCACGCTCAGCAGGTCCGCGCCCAGCACGCCAGGCACGTGGATCTGCCGCGACGCAGCGGGCTGCTCGCGCTGGCGGCGCGAGCGCTCCTTCTCCAGCGCGACGAGGGCGTCGGCCACGTCCGACGGGCTGCCCCAGGCCTGCCGTGCCGGCTCGTGGGCATAGGTCTGCAAGGCCTTCTCGACGGCCTGCGGGTCCAGCAGCGACAGGGCCGTGCGGCAGTGCGAGCAGGCGTCTTCCTTGCGCAGGTCCACCGGCGCGCCGCAGGCGCTGCAGTGGATGGCGCCGACCTTCTTCGCGATGTCGGCGATCTCGGGCCGCGTCAGCTGGCGCACGAAGCCCTTCTCGATCATGAACGACGAGAAGCTGCTGAAGCGGCCGTGCCGGGCGGCGCAGCGGTGCGTGATGTAGCGGCCGCTGCGCACGATGTCGAAGCCCTGCACCAGCCCGCCGCGGCAGGTGGGGCAGGCCAGCCGGCTGTTCAACGGCGTGCGTGGCTCGTCGCGGTGCTGGTGCATGGCCTTGAACACGGTCGCCACGGCCTCGGGGGACAGCTTGAGGTTCTCCATCTGGTCGAACCACAGGCCGTGGCAGCCGAAGCAGAAGTCGATCTCCACGTCGCCGCTGTACAGCGCGGGCAGCGTGTGCGCCTGCAGCGCATCGCCGCAGGAGGGGCAGGGGCGGGAGAGGGCGGTGGACATGGCGTCATCGTAGGGGCGGCGGTGTGTATCGCCTTGTCACCGAGGGATACCGCCGCCGCGGCCGGCCTGCTGGAATGCACGCCTTGACGACTTCTGCGCCGCCCGCGCGCGGCCCCAGCCATGCTCCGCTCCCTCCCTGCCTCCTGCTGCGCGCTGGCCGCGCTGCTGCTGTCTGCCGGCGCCGTGAGTGCCGCGCCGGTGCTCGAACTGCAGCCGGGCCTGTGGTCGCACGACAGCGAGATCTGGATCAACGGCCAGTCGCTGAAGCCGGGCCTGACGGCGCTTCGCACCAAGGTGCGCGGCCAGCTCACCGACGAGCAGAAGCGCGAGCTGGACCGCCGGCAGGCGGCCGAGAAGCAGTCGTGCCTGACGCCGCAGCAGGCGCGCATCGACCTGGCGCGCTACCTGGAAACGGCGCTGGCCAGCACCGGCGGCCCGTGGCGCTGCGAGGCCAACGCCAGCAAGCTGGACAGCAGCGCGGCCGAGGGCCGCTACGCCTGCCGCACGAGCGGCGGTGGCAGCACGCAGGGCAGGTTCTCGGCCACCTACGGGCCCAAGAGCTACCAGCTGGAACTCAACGGCCGCGGCAACGCCGTGGACGGCCGCACCGGCGAGGTGATTGGCGGCGTGGAGGTGGACCAGCGCATGCTGTCCACGGGGCGCTGGCTGGGCGGGGATTGCTGAGCGTCGCGCTCAACCCTCCATCCGCTGCTGGAACACCAGCCCCGCGTGCTCGCGCAGCGCGTGGAACTTGATGCGGGGCCAGTTCTCCTGCATCGCGCGCAGTTCGCCGGCGTACTCCAGCAGCACCGTGGGCGCGTTCACCGCGTCCCAGGCGACGCGGTGGGCGTTGTGGTCGATGAAGCGGCGCAGCTCCTTCTCGCCGCTGCCGGGCTGGCCCTCGGCGTCGTCGCAGGTGACCCAGCGTGCGACGTTGTAGCGCGCCGGCATCACGCGGGCCTTGCAGCCGTACTCGTGTTCCAGCCGGTGCGCGACGACCTCGAACTGCAGCTGGCCCACCGCGCCCAGCAGCAGCACGCTGCCGGCCTCGGGGCGGAACACCTGGATGGCGCCTTCCTCGCCCAGCTGGCGCAGGCCCTCGCGCAGCTGCTTGGTCTTCAGCGGGTCGGCCACTTCCACCGAGCGGAACATTTCCGGCGCGAAGAAGGGCAGGCCCGTGTACTGCAGCGCCTCGCCCTCGGTGAGGGTGTCGCCCAGCTGCAGCACGCCGTGGTTGGGGATGCCGATGATGTCGCCGGCAAAGGCCTCGTCCAGCAGCTCGCGCTTCTGGCTCATGAAGGTCACCACGCTGTTGGGGCGCAGCGTCTTGCCCGAGCGCACCACCTTGAGGTTCATGCCGCGCTCGAAGCGGCCCGAGGCCACGCGCAGGAAGGCGATGCGGTCGCGGTGCGACGGGTCCATGTTGGCCTGGATCTTGAACACGACGCCGGTGAACTTGGGCTCCTCCGGCTTGACGGTGCGCTGCATGGCCTGGCGCACGTCGGGCGGCGGGGCCAGCTCGACGAGGGCGTCCAGCACCTCCTGCACGCCGAAGTTGTTGACGGCCGAGCCGAAGAACATCGGCGTCTGCTTGCCGGTCAGGAAGTCGTCGTGCACGAACTCGGGCGCCGCCTCGCGCACCAGCTCGATCTCGCCCGAAGCCTGCTCGTACTGCATGCCGAAGCGCTCCGCGTAGGCCGGGTTGTCCAGGCCTTCCAGCACCTCCTCGGTGCCGGCCGCGCGGTCCTCGCCAGGGGCGAACACGCGCATGCGCTGCTGGCGCAGGTCCATCACGCCGTGGAACTGCTTGCCCATGCCGACCGGCCAGGTGAACGGCACGACCGTCATGCCCAGCTCCTGCTCGATCTCGTCCATCAGCGCCAGCGGGTCTTTCACCTCGCGGTCCATCTTGTTGACGAACGTGAGGATGGGCGTGTTGCGGGCGCGGCAGACCTGCAGCAGGCGGCGGGTCTGCGGCTCCACGCCGTTGGCCGCGTCGATGACCATCAGCGCCGCGTCCACGGCGGTCAGCACGCGGTAGGTGTCTTCCGAGAAGTCCTGGTGGCCCGGCGTGTCCAGCAGGTTGATGACGCAGTCGCGGTACTCCATCTGCATGACGGACGAGGCCACCGAGATGCCGCGCTGCTTCTCGATCTCCATCCAGTCCGACGTGGCATGCCGGGTGGCCTTGCGCGCCTTCACCGAGCCGGCGATCTGGATGGCGCCGGAGAACAGCAGCAGCTTTTCCGTCAGCGTGGTCTTGCCGGCGTCGGGGTGGCTGATGATGGCAAAGGTGCGGCGGCGGCGGACTTCCGTCTCGATGCGGCTGGCGATGGGTTCGGACATGGGGTGCTTCTGGCGGGCTAACCCGGGATTATCCCAGCCGGTCCGGCGCCGGCATCATCCGTGCGAGCGCCGCACGCCGGGCACCGGCATTCTTCAATGCCGGCAAGACGACCTATTCTGGCAAGCCCCTCCACCCATCCTGCCGCCGCCATGTCCGATCACCACGCCCGCCTGCGCTGGCAGCGCGATGCCGCCGAACCCTTTGTCGACCAGCGCTACAGCCGCCGTCACACCTGGCACTTCGACGGCGGCGCAGTGGTGGCCGGCTCGTCGTCGCCCAGCGTCGTGCGCCTGCCGTTCTCCGACCCCAGCGCCGTCGACCCCGAGGAGGCGCTGGTAGCCAGCGTGTCGAGCTGCCACCTGCTGTGGTTCCTGTCGCTGGCCGCCGAGGCGGGCTGGCGGGTGGACGACTACGAGGACGAGGCGGTGGGCCAGTTGGGCCGCGACGAGCGCGGCCGCGCGGCCATCACCCGCATCGTGCTGCGGCCGCGCGTGCGCTTCGGCGGGCCGGCCCGGCCGGACGACGCCGAGCTGCTGCGGTTGCACCATGCCGCGCACGAGGCCTGCTTCATCGCCAACTCGCTGCGCAGCGAGATCGTCTGCGAGCCCCGGTCATGAGCGCCGCCACGACCTACCTGCCCGGCCATTTCGAGGAACGCGACCTGGCCACGCTGCACGCCCTCATCGACGCGCATCCGCTGGCCACCTGGGCCACGACGCAGGACGGCGAGCTGGTCGTGCACCACGTGCCCTTCCGGCTCGACCGCACGCGCGGCCCCTTCGGCACGCTGGTGGGCCATGTGGCCCGGGCCAACCCGGTGTGGCGGGCGCCGCAGCCCAGCCTGCTGGTGTTCGGCGGCCCGCAGGCGTATGTGTCGCCGGGCTGGTATGCCGCCAAGCTGGTGCACGGCAAGGTCGTGCCGACGTGGAACTACGCCGTCGTGCATGCCCGCGGCACGCCGGTGGTGCTGGAGGACGCGGCGTCGGTGCTGCGCATCGTCAGCACGCTGACGGACACCCACGAGGCCCGCCAGGCCCAGCCCTGGCAGGTGGGCGATGCGCCGCCCGAGTACATCGAGCAGCTGCTGCGCGCCATCGTCGGCATCGAGATCCCGGTCGAGCAACTGGTGGGCAAGTGGAAGGTCAGCCAGAACCGCCCGGCCGACGACCGCGCCGGCGTCGCCGCCGGCCTGCGCGCCCGGGACCCGGCCGACCCGATGGCCGCGCTGGTCGCGCCCGGCTGATATCAGCGATCAGCGCCCCGGCGCGGAACCGCCCAGCAGCGGCAGCGCGTCCAGCCGACGCTCGATCTCGGCCAGCATCTGGCGGTAGGGCGGTGCCTCCACGCCGCCATAGGTGGCGCGGAACTCGCGTTCGCTGAGGAATTCCGGCAGGTCGGCGACGTCGGGCATGAAGTCGCTCTCGGCCGCGCCGCGCGCCAGCCGCGCCTGCAGCGCGCGCGGGTCGCGCTGGGCCAGCAGCCCCAGGCGCGTGCCGGCGCGGTCGGCGGCAATGTCGTTGAAGCTGAAGCCGCTGCCGTCGCGCAGGTCGGCCGTCTCCTTGTAGACGCCGATGGCGTTCGCCAGCGGCCCGCCGCCCTCGAGGGCCAGCACGGCGGAAATCAGCAGATGCTGCGGAAAGTCATCGCGGTCGGCCAGCGTCACCGTCACGCGCTGCGGATGGGGGGCCGCACGGAGGGCGGGCGCCAGGTCCGAGATGCGCCGGCCGGTGGCCTGCAGCGCCAGCGTCAGCAGCGCCGCCCGGTTCTCGGCCACCGCATCGCCGCCGCCGGCGCTGCGCTGGCTGGCAAGCAGGAACAACGGCGGCATCAGGCGCGCCAGCGACAGCCGCGATCCGCCACCGGTCGACACATGGGCCTGGATGGCGCCGGCCAGCGCCTGGGCATAGGCGGTCAGGCGTGCCTGCTCCGCGGGCGGCAGCAGGGTGCCGAGCAGGCGCTGCAGGCCGTCGTCGCCCCAGGCGTAGATCACGTCAAGCCGGGCCGGCTTCATGCGCACCTGCCGAACCATGTCCAGCGCCAACGCGCGCTCGGGCGCCGCGTTCAGCCGCTGCGCCAGGTGCGCCAGCAGTCGCGTGGCCACCCAGTCCGGCACGGGCAGCCGCCCCACCGTCAGGCCTTCGATGGCCGGCAACCCTTCGGTCTCGCGCAGCGTGACGGCGACGTTCAGCCAGGCCGTGACCGGGCTGTGCGGCACGGGCAGGCTGGCCTGCAGGCGGGCGCTGCCGACGTCCAGCCGCAGTTGCGCTCCCGCGCCCGGGGCCAGCCGGCGCGCCAGCTGTTGCAGCACGAGGTTGGCCTCCCGCTCGGAGGCGACCAGCGCGCGAAGCGGGCCTGGACCGGGGCCGGGCTGGCGCGGGTCATTGCGGCGCAGAAACTCGCGCGCCCGGGCGATATCCGTGGCCGACACGTCGACCGGCCCGGTCCAGCGCGGCGATCGCTGCACCGCGAGTGCCAGCGCCAGCAGGCCCGCCGCCGCCAGTGCCAGCGCCGCCCAGGCCACGCCCTTCAGCCCGAGCCGCAGCGCGATGCGCAGGCGGCGTGGCCGTGTGCCGTCAGCCTCGGGGCGGGGCGTCAAGAGGCCGTCGCGCAGCGGGTGGCTCGCGCGGGGCTCACTCTTCCAGCAGGCTGCGCAGCATCCAGGCGGTCTGCTCGTGCACGGTGATGCGCTGCGTCAGCAGGTCGGCGGTGGGTTCGTCGCTGGCCTTGTCGACGGCGGGGAACAGCTCGCGGGCGGTGCGGGCGACGGCCTCGTGGCCTTCCTTCAGGATGCGCACCATCTCCAGCGCCTTGGGCGGCGTGGCGGGCGCGTCGGGCAGGCCGCTGAGCTTGGCGAACTGGCCGTAGCTGCCGGGGGCTGCGTGGCCCAGCGAGCGGATGCGCTCGGCGATCGGGTCCACGGCGTTCCACAGCTCGGTGTACTGGGCCATGAACATCGCGTGCAGGCTGTTGAACATCGGCCCGGTGACGTTCCAGTGGAAGTTGTGCGTCGTCAGGTACAGCGTGTAGGTCTCGGCCAGCAGCTTGGACAGGCCGGCCACGATGGTGGCGCGGTCCTTGTCGCTGATGCCGATGCTGATGGACGGGGCGGAAGATTTCTTGGCCATGCGTGGCTCCAACAATGAGATGGCGGCGAGCCTACCGGATTCAGCCCGCAGGCTCTACACGCCCAGCCGCTCGAACTCGCCCTCCACGTGCGCGAGCCACACGCGCAGGCGCTGGCGCTCCAGCAGGCCGAGCCGGGCGCCCTCGCTGCTGGCGGCGTTGCGGGCCGACCAGAAGCTCGCGTCTGCCGCGTCAATCTTGCGCAGTACGGCGTCCTGCAGATGCCTGAGCGGCATCGTGCGAGCGCCGAGTTCCTGCGCGCGGGCAAGCTGGCCTGAGCGCTCCAGCTGCGAGAAGTCGTCACCGCGCAGCTGGTTCAACACCAGCACGTAGTTGAGCCGGTCGCCGAAGCGGTCGAGCAGGCGGGCCAGCAGGTCCACCGAGTCGCGGCCGGCGTCCATCACGTGCCAGTAGCGCACGGCCAGGCCGGACTCGGCGGCGAGGTCGAGCACGCCCGACTCGTCCATCCAGCGCGCCAGCGGCGCGTGCGTCTGCGCGGCCAGGTCCACCAGCACGCGCCGGCCGGGCTCGGCCACGGCGCTCTCGACGATGGCGTCCAGCGCCTCGAAGCTGTCGATGAGCGCGGGCGAGGCGTAGTCGGCATAAAAGCGCAGCAGCGCGCCGTGCGAGCGGTCGGTGTCGAAGCCGGTGAAGGGGATGCCCTGGTCGATCAGGTATTGCGCCAGCAGGCGCGACAGCAGCGACTTGCCGACGCCGCCCTTTTCTCCGCCGACGAAATGGATGGCACTGGCCGGGGTGTCGACGGGAGGGCTGCTCATGGCGTGAGGCGCGCGGCGCAAGAGTCCAGGGATGCGCCGAGTAGAACACGCGGATGCTGCGGTGCAGCATCCAGGCTGGCGCTCAGGACAGCCGCGTCACCCCGCCCAGCTCGCAGGCGTAGATGGCGTTGCGCAGCGCGGCGATGGCCTCGTAGCGCGTGAAGCTGCGCCGCCACGCCAGCACCACGCGACGCGTGGGCACCGGGGCGCTGAACGGCACGAAGCGCAGATGGGCCGATTTCTCGCGCGGCACCGACAGCTGCGGCACCACCGTCACGCCCATGCCCGAGGCCACCATGTGCTTGATGGTCTCCAGCGACGAGCCCTCGAAGCTGCGGCGTATGCCCTCGGCGTCGCTGGAGAAGCGCGCGAACTCGGGGCAGACCTCCAGCACGTGGTCGCGGAAGCAGTGGCCCGTGCCCAGCAGCAGCATGGTCTCGCGCTTGAGCTCCTCGGCGCTGATGGTGGCGCGGTCGGCCAGCGGGTGCGAGGCCGGCAGCGCGACGACGAAGGGCTCGTCGTACAGCTGCGCCGTGGCCAGGCCGGTGTCGGGGAAGGGCTCGGCCATGATGGCGCAGTCCAGCTCGCCGGTGCGCAGCATCTCCAGCAGCTTCACGGTGAAGTTCTCCTGGAGCATCAGCGGCATCTGCGGGTAGTGCTCGATGGTGTGACGCACCAGCTCGGGCAGCAGGTAGGGGCCGATGGTGTAGATCAGGCCCAGGCGCAGCGCGCCGGCCAGCGGGTCCTTGCCGCGCTTGGCGATCTCCTTGATGGCGCCGGCTTGGTCCAGCACGGACTGCGCCTGGCGCACGATCTCCTCGCCCAGCGGCGTCACGCTGACCTCGCTGCCGCCGCGCTCGAAGATCTTGACGTCCAGCTCCTCCTCCAGCTTCTTGATCGCGACGGACAGCGTCGGCTGCGACACGAAGCAGGCCTCGGCGGCGCGGCCGAAATGGCGTTCGCGCGCGACGGCGACGATGTAGCGGAGCTCTGTCAGGGTCATAGCCCGAACGCTACACTGCCGCCGCCCCACGAGGGCTCCCAGGGTTTATACCGAGGTACCTCCCATGACAGATCGCAAGCCGATGACCCTGCCGCGCCTGGCGCAGATGCATGCCAGCGGCGAGAAGATCGCCATGCTGACCTGCTACGACGCGGCCTTTGCGTCGCTGCTGGACGAGGCCGGCGTGGACGTCCTGCTGATCGGCGATTCGCTGGGCAATGTGCTGCAGGGCCGCGGCTCGACGGCGCCGGTGAGCCTGGAGGACATGGTCTATCACACGTTCTGCGTGTCGCGCGGCCACCGGTGGGCCTGGATCGTGGCCGACCTGCCGTTCGACAGCTATCACGTCAGCAAGGAAGAAGCCTGGAAGAGCGCTGCCGCGCTGGTCAAGGCCGGCGCCCACATGGTGAAGCTCGAAGGCGGCGGCTGGACGACCGAGACGGTGCGTTTCCTGAGCGAGCGGGGCATCCCGGTCTGCGTGCACCTGGGCTTCACGCCGCAGACGGTGAACGCGCTGGGCGGCTTCAAGGTGCAGGGCCGCGACGAGGAGAGCGCCGCGCGCATCAAGCGCGAGTCTCAGGAAGCCGTCGAGGCCGGCGCCGCGATGCTGCTGTACGAGATGGTGCCGGCCGCGCTGGCCGCCGAGATCACCGCCGCGTCGCCGGTGCCCGTCATCGGCATCGGCGCGGGCGTGCGCACGTCGGGCCAGGTGCTGGTGCTGCACGACATGCTCAACATCACGCCGGGCAGGAAGCCGCGCTTCGTCAAGGACTTCATGGCCGGCAAGGACTCCGTGCTGGCCGCCGTGAAGGGCTATGTGGACGAGGTGAAGGCGGGGACCTTCCCGGTCAACGAGGTGCATGGTTTTTGAGCCGGTGGGCGCCCTCGTCGTCACCCGGTCGAACGTCAGGCTGGTGGCTGGCCCGTGCCTATGCTGCCCTGGTGCTGCTGGCCGCCACGTGGGCCTGGTACGTCGCCATCCAGCTGCTGCACGCCGAGACCGAGCATCTGCTGCCGAGCATCGTGCTGACCGTCGTTGCATTTCCGACGTCGTTGACCGTGTTCTCGTTGGGCGACAGGTCGGCGACTTGGCCTCTGGGTGAACTGGCTTGGATCACGGTTTGTGGCGCCGCGCAAGCGATGCTTCTATGCTGGCTGACCAGGCCGCGTCGACTGACGCGGCCTTGAACATTTGAGAGTTGCGATGCAAGTCATCCACACCATCCCCGAACTGCGCGACGCGCTCGCCATCCACCGCCAGCGCGGCTTCGTGCCGACGATGGGCAACCTGCACGACGGCCATCTGGCGCTCGTCAAGCAGGCGCGCGAGCTGGTGGGGCCGGCCGGCGCCGTGGTGGCCAGCATCTTCGTGAACCGGCTGCAGTTCGCGCCGCACGAGGACTTCGACACCTACCCGCGCACGCTGGAACGCGACTGCGAGCTGCTGGCGAGCGCCGGCTGCGACATCGTCTTCGCGCCGTCCGAGAAGGAGCTGTACCCCGAGCCGCAGGGCTACAAGGTGGTGCCGCCGACCGAATTGGCCGACATCCTGGAAGGCCACTTCCGCCCCGGCTTCTTCACCGGCGTCTGCACCGTCGTGCACAAGCTGTTCAACATCGTGCAGCCCACGCTGGCGGTGTTCGGCAAGAAGGACTATCAGCAGCTGATGGTGCTGCGCCGCATGACCGCGCAGATGGGCCTGCCCATCGCCATCCACGGCGGCGAGACGCGCCGCAGCGCGGAAGGCCTGGCGCTGTCGTCGCGCAACGGCTACCTCAGCGACGCCGAGAAGGTGGAGGCGCTGCGGCTGTCACGCACGCTCACGCAATTGATCGCGCGCTGGCGTGCCGGCGAGCGAGACTCGGCCGCGCTGGAAGCCGCCGCGATGCAGTCGCTGCGCGACGCCGGCTGGGCGCCGGACTACGTCACACTGCGCCGCCAGCATGACCTGGGAGCGGCCGTCGAAGGGCAGCCTTTGGTCGCGCTGGGTGCCGCCAAGTTGGGCAGCACCCGGCTCATCGACAACCTCGAGGTCAGTTGACGGCGGTCACTTCGACGTCGAAGACCAGCGGCGCGCCGCCGGGAATGGCGGTGCCGCTGCCGGTGTTGCCATAGCCCAGGCTTGCCGGGATGGTGATCGTGCGCTTGCCGCCCACCCGCATGCCCTGGATGCCCTGGTCGAAGCCGGCGATCACCGCACCGCTGCCGAGCTTGAACGTGAAGGTGGTCTTGCCGACATTGCTGTCGAACTGCGCGCCCTTGGTGGCCGCGGCGTGCACGTCGTACAGCCAACCGGTGTAGGTGACGGAGACGGTCTTGCCCGCGTCGGCCGATGCACCGCTGCCCGTGGCGGTGTCCACCGTCTTCAGCGCCGTCACGGCGGTCCAGCCGTTCGGGTCCATCTCGATGTCGAACACCAGCGCGGCGTTGGCCGGGACCGAGCCCTTGCCGGCGGTTCCATAGGCCTGGCTGGCGGGGATTGTGATGGTGCGCTTGCCGCCCGGCTTCATGCCGATGACACCCTGCTCGAAGCCGGTGATCAGGCTGTTGGAGCCCACGACGAAGGACAGCGATGTGGCGCCGACGTTGCTGTCGATCTTGGTGCCCTTGGTGTCCGTAACACGCACGTCGTAGATCCAGCCGGTGTAGGCCACCGAGGCGAGCGAGCCCGTTGCGACAGCCGCGCCGGTGCCCGCGACGGAGTCAGTCGTCTTCAGTGTGGTCACTGCATTCCAGCCGTTGGGGTCGGTGTTGGGCGTGCCGCCCGAGTCACCACCCCCGCCCCCGCCGCAGGCGGCGAGGATGAGGCTGGCGGTGAGCGTGAGCATCAGGGCGGAGCGGCGGGAGCGATTGGCAGACATAGATGGACGGCTGGAAGTGAAGGGCGCCTCTTGTGGCGGCGGCGCGGACTATAGCCAGCGCACGTAAAGGCTTGTAAGCAGAGTCAACAGCGTCTCGGATGGCGCGTTGTGCCTGGAACACCGGAGATGCCCATGCGCCTGCAGTCTCACCGCTTCGTCCGTTATGTCTCTATGCTGGGCCTCGCCGGGCTCCTGGCCGCCTGCGGCGGCGGCGTCGGCGTCGAGTATCACGACCATGACGGCGGCGGCGGCGGCAGTGGCGGCGGGGCGAGCTATCCCAAGCCCAATCCCACACCCAACCCGCCCACGCTGTCCTGCAGCGCGGCGGGCCTGGCGGCGTCGGCGGCCAGCCAGTGGGGCACCGTCTGCATGCTGACCAGCAGCGGCGAGATCGTCGTCGAGCTGTACGACAGCTACGCGCCGCAGACGGTCGCCAACTTCTACAAGTACGTGGCCGCGGGCTTCTACACGAAGACGCTGATCCACCGCGTCGACCGCGACTTCGTCGTGCAGGGCGGTGGCTACACGTCGGGCATGGTGGCCAAGACGCCGCTGTACGCGCCCATCAAGCTGGAGAGCAACAACAACCTCTCCAACCTGCGCGGCACCCTCGCGATGGCGCGGCGCAGCGACGCCGACTCGGCCACCAGCCAGTTCTTCTTCAACGTGGTGGACAACACCAGCCTGGACTACCAGAGCCCCGCCAACCCTGGCTACGCCGTGTTCGGCCGCATCATCTCGGGGCTGAACACGCTGGACGCGATCAACGTGGTGCCCACCTACACCTACAGCCAGAGCGACATCCAACCGCGCACCGAGGTGCTGGTGTACTGGATGCAGCGGCTGAAGTAGGGCGCCGCTCGCCCGCGCTGCCCGCCATTCGTCCGCGGCGCGCGCCGTTCATCATCGGGCCGGCCCGGCGAGCCGTGCCCCGCGGCACCATGGGCTCCATCAAAAACCTGGATGGAGATTCCACATGACTTGCCGCCGTTCCTGGATGGGTCTTTTCGCTGCCGCCGTGGGCATCGTCATCGCGCTGGGCGTGAGCAACAGCCAGGCCGCCCCGGCGGCATTCCGCGACCTGCAGGTCGACGTGGTCGGCACCGGCCGCCCGGTGCTGATGATTCCGGGGCTGAACAGCGCCGCCAGCACCTGGACGGACACCTGCGCCGCCTTGCAGCCCCAGGTGCAGTGCCACATCGTGCAGCTGCCGGGCTTTGCCGGCGCACCGGCCGTCCAGACCGACGCGTTCCTGGACGGCATGCGCGACCGCCTGCTGGCCTACCTGGACGACCGCCAGCTCAGGCAGCCGGTCGTCATGGGCCACAGCCTGGGCGGGGCTCTCGCGCTGAAGATGGCCGCCGAGAAGCCCGGCCGCATCGAGCGGCTGGTCATCGTCGATTCGCTGCCCTTCCTGGCTGGCCTGCGCGGCATGACGCCCGAGTCGGCCAAGGGCGCGGCCGCGGCGATGCGCCAGCAGATGCTCAACTCGACGAAGGAGCAGTGGGAGGCCGGTGCCCGCCAGGGGGCGATGGGCATGAGCCGCAACCCGGCCAACAACGAGCGCGTGGCCGGCTGGAGCCTGGCCAGCGACCGCGCCACCTCGGCCCAGGCGATGTCCGAGCTTTGGAGCGAGGACCTGCGCCCGCTGCTGCCGAAGATCACCACGCCCACGCTCGTGCTGGGCGCCTGGGCGGCGTACGAGCCGATGGGCGCGACGATGGACAGCACCCGCAAGGTCTTCGAGGGCCAGTACGCCGGCCTGAACGGCGTGAAGGTGGCCATGAGCCAGCGCGGCTTCCATTTCCTGATGTGGGACGATCCCGACTGGCTGGTCGGCGAGGTGAAGGGCTTCCTGGCCTCGGCCCAGTGATGGCCAGCAACCCGGGAGCGAACGAATGACGACAGGCCGGCGCGCCGCGCTGCAGGCGGTGGTGTGGGGCGGCTATGTCGTCATCTCGCTGGGCATGCTGGCGAGCTACCAGCCGGTCAGCGCCTCCTTCGTGTTCGTGATGGTGGCGCTGGGTGGCCTGCTGTGGGGCGCCACCGAGGCGCTGCGCGCCCTGGCGCTGCGCCAGGCCTGGCTGGACGCCGGCACCCGCAGCTTGCTGCTGCGCCTGGCCCTGCTGCCGCCGCTGGCCGCGCTGGCGGTGCAGGCCCTGCTCTATGGCATCAACACGCTGGGCCTGGCGCTGGGCCTGCTGAGCTTCCCGCGCGGCACGCCGCAGGGCTGGGGCGTGCTGCTGGGCTACACCGCCAACACCACCATCATGCTGTGGCTGTGGCTGTCGGTCTGGGTGGGCGTGCAGACGCTGCAGCGCTGGCGCCTGGGCGAGATCGCCAAGTGGCGCGCCGAGACCGCCGCGCGCGAGCTGGAGCTGCAGGTGCTGCGCGCGCAGATCAACCCGCATTTCCTGTTCAACGCGCTGAACAACCTGCGCGCCCTCATCAACGAAGACCCCGCCCGCGCCCGCGAGATGGTGAGCCGCCTGTCCAACACGCTGCGCCACACGCTGCAGCACAGTGCCAAGGCGCGCGTGCCGCTGGCCGACGAGCTGGCCGTTGTGCGCGACTATGTGGCCCTGGAGCAGCTGCACCACGAGGAGCGGCTGCAGGTGGACTGGCGGGTGGACCTCGCCGCCGACGGCGCCAGCCTGCCGCCCATGCTGCTGCAACTGCTGGTGGAGAACGCCATCAAGCACGGCATTGCCCGCACGGCTGGTGGCGGGGTGGTGGGCATCGACATCGCCCGCGACGGCGAGCAGCTGCGCATCGCCGTGGACAACCCCGGCGAGTGGCGACCCGGGCAACCCGGCAATGCCGACAGCACGGGCCTCGGCCTGGCGAACCTGCGCGAGCGCCTGCAGCACGCCGGCGGGGCGGGGGCCGACTGCCGCATCGAGGCGGCCGACGGCCGGGTCCAAGTCAGTGTGCAATTGAGCGCATGAAGATCTTCATCGTCGAGGACTCCCGGCTGGCCCGCCAGGAGCTGCGCACCCTGCTGGCCGCCATTCCCGATGCCGACATCGTCGGCGAAGCCGCCGAGCTGGCGCCAGCCCGCGAGGCCATCGAGCAGCTGCAGCCGGAGCTGCTGCTGCTGGATGTGGAACTGCCGGGCGCCACCGGCTTCGACCTGCTGGACCAGCTGGACCATGTGCCGCTGGTCGTCTTCACGACCGCCTACGACCAGCACGCGCTCGCGGCCTTCGAGCGCAATGCGCTCGACTACCTGCTCAAGCCCATCGCGCCCGACCGGCTCGAAGCCGCGCTGGCCAAGGCCCGCGAGCGCCTGCGCCCGCCGCCGGTGGTGGCCGGCGCCGCAGCGGCGGTGAAGAGCGCCGACGACATGGTCTTCCTGCGCGACGGCGAGCGCTGCTGGTTCGTGCGCCTGGGCGACATCGCCGGCTTCGAGGCCACGGGCAACTACGCCCAGGCCTGGTTCAACGGCCAGCGGCCGCTGATCCACCGCACGCTGACGAGCCTGGAGGAAAAGCTCGACCCGCAGCTTTTCTTCCGCGCCAGCCGCAGCCACTTGATCAACCTGCGCTGGATCCAGGCCATCGCACCGTCCAGCAGCGACGGCTACCGCGTCACGCTGCGCGACGGCCACGAGGTGGAGGTGTCGCGCCGGCAGGCCAAGCTGCTGCGCGAGCGACTGGAGTTGTAGGAGACTGCCAGGCATGACCATGCCGAACGCCCCCATCCGCCGCATCGCCATCACCACCGGCGGCGGCGATGCCCCCGGGCTGAACGCCGTCATCCAGGCCGTCACGCGCGCCGCCCTGCAGCGCGGCTGGACCTGCGTGGGCATCCGCGACGGCTATGACGGCCTGCTGCGCCCCGAGCGCTATGCGCTGGGCGAAGGCCTCGTGCCGCTGACGCTGCCGCGCGTGGACGGCATTGCGGCGCTGGGCGGCACGCTGCTCGGCTCCACCAACCAGGGCAATCCCTTTGCCTACCCGATGCGCCAGGCCGACGGCAGCACCGCGCTGCAGGACCGCTCGCAAGACCTGCTCGACGCGCTGGCCCGCCAGGGCGTGGATGCGCTGGTGGCCGTGGGCGGCGACGGTTCGCTGGCCATCGCCCACCAGCTCGCGCAGCGCGGGCTGCCGGTGGTGGGCGTGCCCAAGACCATCGACAACGACCTCGACGGCACCGTCACCACCTTCGGCTTCGACACCGCGGTGGCCTTCGCCAGCGACTGCATCGACCGCCTGCACACCACGGCGGCCAGCCACCACCGCATCATCGCGGTGGAGGTGATGGGGCGCTACGCCGGCTGGATCGCGCTGCATGCGGGCCTGGCCGGCGGTGCCCACGCCATCCTGCTGCCCGAACTGCCCTTCGACCTCGACCCGGTGGCCGAGATGGTCCGGCGGCGTGACGCCCAGGGCCAGTCGTATTCGCTGGTGGTGGTGGCCGAAGGCGCGCATCCGCGCGGCGGCGAGCGGGCGCTGTGCGGCCCTGCCGAGGCGGGTCATGCCGAGCGCCTGGGCGGCATGGGCGAGCAGGTCAGCCAGGCGCTGGCGCGTCTGACCGGCAAGGACGCCCGCTGCGTGGTGCTCGGCCACCTGCTGCGCGGCGGCAGCCCCTCCGCCTTCGACCGCGTGGCCGCACTGCGCTTCGGCGCCGCCGCGGTGCGGGCGCTGGCAGCGGGCCAGCGCGGCGTGATGGTGGCCCTGGACGGCAACACCGTTCGGCCGGTGCCGCTGGCCGACGTGGCCGGCCGCATGAAGGCCGTGCCGCTGGACGGCGACACGCTGGCCACCGCGCGCGACCTGGGCGTCTGCCTGGGCGCCTGATGCCGGCCCGGCTGCAGCCTGACCCGGCCGTCGTGCAGCCTGTCGCACGCGGGGCGCCGGCGGCGCCGGCGCTCGCCTACGCTGCGCGCCTTCATTCATCCAACGAGGGAAATCCCATGAACCGCTTCACCACCGCCGCTGCCGCCCTGACCGCCGCCGCCCTGCTCAGCGCCTGCGTCTTCGCGCCGCCCGTGACCACCTCGACCGACTCGGCCTCCATCACCCGCATGAGCGACCAGGCCGTGGCCACCTGCGGCGCCGGCAACGTGAAGGAAGTGAACGCCAAGAGCTTCACCTGCAAGTGAGTTGACCCCCGAGGCGGCCCGCAGCCGCCTGGCGGCGTCAAGCCTTCAGGAACTCCGCCTTCGTTCCGAGCCAGCGCTGCACCTGGCGCCGTGCGGCGTCGGGGTGTTCGTCCAGCAGCCACGGCGCCAGCTCGCGCGCGGCGACGAGCAGCGGCGCGTCCTCCTGCAGGTCGGCAAAGCGCAGCAGCTCTGCGCCGCTCTGGCGCGAGCCCATGAATTCGCCGGGGCCGCGGATGTCCAGGTCGCGCCGCGCGATCTCGAAGCCATCGGTCGTCTCGGCCATCGCCTTCAGGCGCGACTTGCCGGTGTCGGACAGCGGCGGCGTGTAGATCAGCACGCAGACGCTGGCCTTGCTGCCGCGCCCCACGCGGCCACGCAGCTGGTGCAGCTGCGCCAGGCCGAAGCGCTCGGCATGCTCGATGACCATCAGGCTCGCGTTGGGCACGTCCACGCCCACCTCGATGACGGTGGTGGCCACCAGCACGCTCATCGCGCCGCTGGAGAATTGCGCCATCACCGCGGCCTTGTCGGCCGGCGACATGCGCCCGTGCAGCAGGCCCACCGACGTGCCGGCCAGCGTCTCGCTGAGCTCCGCGTGCGTCTCGGTGGCGTTGCGCAGGTCCACGGCCTCGCTCTCCTCCACCAGCGGGCAGACCCAGTACACCTGCGCGCCGTCGGCCACCGCCATGCGGATCTTGTCGATGACGTCGTGCCGCTTGGACTCGGTGAACACCTTGGTGACGATGGGGCTGCGGCCGGGCGGCAGCTCGTCGATGGTGGAGACGTCCAGGTCGGCGAAGTAGGTCATCGCGAGCGTGCGCGGGATGGGCGTGGCGCTCATCATCAACAAGTGCGGCTCCAGAGAATCTGTTGGCCCCCACGTCGCCTGCGGCTCCTGCCCCCCGAGGGGGCGCGCGCCGCCTTGGGGCGGCCCGGCGTCGGCGCCCGCCTTCAGCTTGTTCCTCAGCGCCAGCCGCTGCGCCACGCCGAAGCGGTGCTGCTCGTCGATGATGGCCAGGCCCAGCTTCGCGAACTTCACCTTGTCCTCGATGACGGCATGCGTGCCGACGATGAGCTGGGCCTCGCCCGACGCGGCCGCGTCCAGCATCTTCTGCCGCGCCTTGCCCTTCACGCTGCCGGTGATCCACGCGACCTTCAGCCCCAGCGGCTCCAGCCAGCCGATGAGCTTGCGGAAATGCTGCTCGGCCAGGATCTCGGTGGGCGCCATCAGCGCGCATTGCCAGCCGGCGTCGATGGCGATGGCCGCGGCCAGCGCGGCGACGACGGTCTTGCCCGAGCCCACGTCACCCTGCAACAGCCGGTGGGTGGGCTGCGGCCGCGCCAGGTCGTGCGCGATCTCCTCGCACACCCGCTGCTGCGCCGCCGTCAGCTGGAACGGCAGCACGCCCAGCAACTGCTCGTGCAGGCCGCCGCGGCGTGCCTTCAACGCCGGGGCCACCAGCAGCGCCCGTTCGCGCTGCGCCTGCAGCTGCGACAGCTGCTGCGCCAGCAGCTCCTCGAACTTGAGCCGGTGCCAGGCCGGGTGGTGATGCTCAAGCAGCGCCTCCAGCGACGCGCTGGGCGGCGGGTGGTGCAGGTAGGTCAGCGCGTCCTTCAGCGTGGGCAGCCCGCGCGGCACGACGCCGGGCGGCAGGATCTCGCGCAGGTCCGCCCTGGCCAGGCCCGAGGCCACCGCCTTGCGCAGATAGGCCTGCGGCAGCTGCGCCGAGGCGGGGTAGACCGGCGTGAGCTCTTTGGCCAGCGGCGTGTCGTCGTCCACCACCTTGACGACCGGGTGCACCATCTCGCGGCCGAAGAAGCCGATGCGCGGTTCGCCGCGCAGCCGCAGGCGCGCACCGACGGCCATCTGCTTCTGCTGCGACGGGTAGAAGTGCAGGAAGCGCAAGAGCAGGGTGCCCCCACGGGCGTCTTCCGACGCCCTGCCCCCCGAGGGGGCGCCGGCCGCCTCGGGGCGGCCCAGCGGCTGGCCGGGCGTGCCCGACACATCCCGCACGCGCACCAGCAGCTGGCGGCGGCCGCGCAGCTCGATTTGGCAGTCCACCACGACGCCCTCCACCTGCGCTGGTTCGTTGTCCTGCAGCGCGCCGATGGGGGTGATGCGCGTCTCGTCCTCGTAGCGCATCGGCAGGTGCAGGGCCAGGTCGATGTCGCGCACGAGGCCCAGCTTCTCCATCGCCTTCTGCGGGGCGGATTTGGGCTTGCTGGCGGGTGGCAGGGGGGCGGCCTCGGGCATGGGCCGCATTCTGGCGGCTTGGCAGGCCTCGCTAGCGGAAGTAGCGCTGCCGCAGCCGGTTGTAGCGGCCGTCGCGCTTGAGGGCGTCGAGCGCCGCCTGCAGCCGGCGCACCAGCGCCGGGTCGGCGTCGGGCCGCAGGCCGTAGTAGTAGCTGCGCGACACGTCCTGCTCCATCACCGGCTGCAGCGTGCCGTAGGGCAGCTGCAGCTGGCGCAGGTTCCAGGCGGCGGCCCAGTCCAGCAGCGCCACGTACTCCATGCGGCCGGCCAGCAGCTTGCGCACGTTGGTCGCGTCGTCCAGCCCCTGCTCCAGCTGCAGGCCCGGCTTGAGGCCGGCGGCCTGCAGCTGGCGGTCGGCCGCCGAGTCGCGCACGACGCCGATGCGCGCCGTGCCCAGCTCGGCGAGCTGCGTCATGGCCAGGTCGTGGCGGCTGGCGAGGCGATACAGCAGGATGCGGCGTTGCGCGATGGGGCCCACCCACTGGAACTGCGCCTCGCGCTCGGGCGTGCGGGTCAGCGAGAACAGCAGGCTGCCGGCGCTGGCCTCGGCGGCCTGCACGGCGCGCTGCCAGGGCAGCACCTGCAGCGCCAGCCGCAGCCCGGCGCCTGCGGCCATCAGGCGCAGCAGCTCGACGCTGAAGCCCTGGGCGCCGCCGTCGTGCTGGTAGTTCAGCGGCGGCAGGTTCTCCGTGAAGCCCTGCAGCACCGCGTCGTCGCCCGCTGCGATGGCGAGCGGCGCGGCGAGCAGGGTGGTCAGCGCGAGGCAGGAGCGGCGTTTCACGGCGGCGGAGTCTAGGTCGCCCGCATGACAGGCCTTCGCCACGCCGCGGGCCGGGTGTGCGATTTCCCGCGCTGCGTCGCGCGGCAGGGGTCAGCCCGGCGTCGGCACGCCGGCCATGCGGTCATGGGCGCGGAAGAACTGGCGGGCCAGCGCCAGCATCTGGCCCTGGCTCAACTCGGCCGCGGGGCGGTAGTCGGCGATGTGCGGCGCCAGCTGCGGCCGGTGCGCTTCCACGTAGTGCCGGAACTGGCCCAGCACGACGTGCGAGCCCGTCATCAGCACCTCGGGCGTGTCCTGCAGTGCCTGGCACAGCGCGGCGAACAGCGCCTGCACGCTGCGCGAGTCGTCGCCGTGCGCGTGCCGCTCGTGCGCCTCGATGCGCGCGGCGTGCACCTGGTGGGCATCGAAATGCAGCACCTGGGCGTGGTGGTGGTCGAGGTGGACGACGGCGTGGAACATCAGCGTTCTCCTGGCAATGGGGTTCAGCGGGCGGCTTCGGCGGCGGCCTGGCAGCCGACGCAGCGCAGCGCCTGCGGCTGGTGCTGCAGGCGGTCGAAGGGGATGGTGGCCGCGCAGTCGATGCAGCGGCCGTAGCCCGGCTGCTTCAGTCGCGTCAGCGCGTCGTCGATGGCCTGCAGCTCGGCGAGCAGGTGGGCATCGCGGAGCTGGTCCAGCTCGCGGTCGGCTTCGTGCTCGCGCAGCTCGCGTGGGTCGTCCTCGACCAGCGCGGCCGCGTGAGACAGCCGGTCGCCGCCCTCGCGCTGCGCCTGCAGTGCGGCCTCGGCCCGCTGCCGGGCCAGCTGCAGCTCGGTCTCCAGCAGCGCATGTTGTCCGGGTGTCAGTGCAGTGTTCATGGAACCTCCTGGAACCATGCTCCCACCGGGCCGCGGCGCGCGCCTTGAGGTGCGTCAAGAGAGGGCGATGGGAGAATCCGCCTCCCTTTGGCACGGGTCTGTCAGGCCCTCAAACGCGTCCATGAACCTCTCCGCCGCACCGGACCTGTCGGTCGCCGACTTCGATTTCGACCTTCCCCCCGAACTCATCGCCCAGCATCCCGCCGCGGAGCGCACCGCGTCGCGCCTGCTGGACGCCACCGGGCCCGCGCCCGTGGACCGCGTGTTCCGCGATCTGCCGGCGCTGCTGTCGCCGGGCGATCTGCTGGTGTTCAACAACACGCGCGTCATCAAGGCGCGGCTGTACGGCAGAAAGTACAGCCCCCAAGCGCCCGCTTCGCGGTCGCTGCCCCCCGAGGGGGTGGGCCGCCTCGGGAGCGGCCCAGCGCCGGCCCAGGCGACCGGCGGCAACGTCGAGGCGCTGGTGGAGCGCGTGCTGCCCGGCACGCAGGAAGTCTGGATGCACCTGCGCGCCAGCAAGAGCCCCAAGCCCGGCAGCCGTGTGCGCTTCGCCGACGCGTTCGACGCCGAGGTGCTGGGCCGCTGCGGGCCCGACATGGGCCTGTTCCACCTGCGCTTTGCCGGCGACCCGTTCGCGCTGCTGGAGGCGCACGGCCACGTACCGCTGCCGCCCTACATCGAGCATGCCGACAGCGCCGACGACGAGCGCCGCTACCAGACCGTGTTCGCCAAGGAGCCCGGCGCCGTCGCCGCACCGACCGCCGCGCTGCACTTCGACGAGACGCTGCTGGCCCGCCTCGACGAGCGCGGCGTCGAGCGCGCGCACGTGACGCTGCACGTCGGCGCCGGCACCTTCCAGCCGGTGCGCGTCGACAAGCTGGCCGACCACAAGATGCTCAGCGAGTGGTTCGACGTGCCGCAGGCCACTGTGGACGCCGTCGCCGCCTGCCGCGCGCGCGGCGGCCGTGTGGTGGCCGTCGGCACGACGACGCTGCGCGCGCTGGAGTCCGCTGCGCGCGGCGGCACGCTGCAGGCCGGCGCCCGCGAGACGGACATCTTCATCACACCGGGTTTCGAGTTCCGCGTCGTCGACCGGCTCGTCACCAACTTCCACCTGCCCAGGAGCACGCTGATGATGCTGGTCAGCGCGCTGGCCGGGCATGCGCAGGTCATGGCGCTGTACCGCCACGCGATTGCGCAGCGCTACCGCTTCTTCAGCTACGGCGACGCGATGCTGCTTTCACGGGCCCACGCGACGCGCCCCTGACCGGCCTCGTCGACGGCGGCCGTGAACGCGGCCCGTGAGGTGACCGGCAGCGCGAAGCGCATGTGCACGCGCGCCTCGTGCCGCACGTCCAGCAACTGTGCGCCGTGCTGCTCGACGAGCCGGCGCAGCCGCCCCTCCAGCTCGTAGGGCAGCTCGCAGCCCAGCTCGGCCTGGGCGACGCGGGCTATCTTGTCGGCCGTCAGCAGCGCCTGGGCGATGCAGTCCGTGTAGGCCCGCACCAGCCCGCCGGCGCCCAGCTTCACGCCGCCCCAGTAGCGCACGGCCGTGGCCAGCACGCCGTCCAGCCCCTGGTGGCGCAGCACGTCCAGCATGGGCCGGCCGGCGGTGCCGCCGGGCTCGCCGTCGTCATTGGCGGCGGAATGGCCGCCGGCCAGCAGCGCCCAGCAGACATGGGCGGCGCCGGGGTGTTCGGCGCGCAGCTGCGCGACGCGGGCCAGCGCCGCGGCGCGGTCGGCACAGGGCTCCACGCAGCCGAGGAAGCGGCTCTTCTTGACGATCAGCTCATACCGCGCGGGGGCGGCCAGCGTCAGCGGCATGGGGCTCCGTCACTCGCCGCGCGGCAGCAACATGCGCGCGCCGTACTCGCCGAAATGGCGCATCACCAGCGCCTGCAGCGTGCCGTCCTGCCGCATGGCGGCCAGCGCCTGCGCCAGACGCTGGCGGTCGCCCCCCGGCATGGTCAGGCTCATCGCCATGCCCACCAGCACGCGCTCATGCGGCGCGGGGTCGATCACGCGGGGGGCCGGGCCTCCCCGGTAGGCCGCCAACACGTCGGGAATGGCCGACGGTGCCAGGATGAGGCCGTCGGCGCGGCCGGCGCGGAACATGCGCACGGCGGTCTGGAAGTCGCTGGCTTCCACCAGCCGCCCCTGCTGGCGCAGCCGCTGCGTCAGCGGGCCGAAGGTGGGGCCGTAGGCATAGCCGCGCACGCCCAGCAGGTGCAGCTTCGGGTCGGCCTCGAAGTCCGCCAGCGTGGACACGCCGGTCATCGCGCGGCCCTGCAGCATCAGCTGGAAGCGGGCCTGCAGGTAGGGATGGATCTCGGCCACCTCGCGGCGTTCGGGCGTGATGACGGAGGACAGCGTCAGCTGCAGCACGCCGCGGCGCATCTGGTCCCAGATGCGCAGCCGGGACTCCACGACGCTGCGCAGCGCGCAGCCCGACCGCCTCTCCAGCTCCTGCAGCATGTCCAGGTCCAGCCCGCGGCGCTCCGGCACCTCCTCGTAGAACGGGCTGTAGATATACAGGCCCGCCACATGGGGCCCGCAACGCGAGGACGTCTCGGCCGCCGCCGGGCCGGCCCATGCGACCGACCAGGCGCAAAACGCGGCGACGTGCCGCCAGGACGGGCTTCGGCGAGGCATGCCGCATTGTCGCGCAGCCCCCGGCTGCGACAATCCCGAGCCCATGCTCAAGTTCGACCTCCTCACCACCGAAGGCCGCGCCCGCCGCGGCACGCTCACGCTCAACCACGGCGTCGTGCAGACGCCCATCTTCATGCCCGTGGGCACTTACGGCACCGTCAAGGGCGTCACGCCGCGGTCGCTGGAGGCCATGGGCGCGCAGATCATCCTCGGCAACACCTTCCACCTGTGGATGCGCCCGGGCCTGGACGTCGTCACGCAGTTCGGCGGCCTGCACCGCTTCGAGAGCTGGCACAAGCCCATCCTGACCGACTCCGGCGGCTTCCAGGTGTGGAGCCTGGGCGCGATGCGCAAGATCAGCGAGGAGGGCGTCAAGTTCGCGTCGCCCGTCAACGGCGACAAGCTGCTGCTGACGCCCGAGGTGAGCATGCAGATCCAGACGGTGCTGAACTCCGACATCGTCATGCAGTTCGACGAGTGCACGCCCTACGAGAGCAAGGGCGTGCTGACGACCGAACGCGAGGCGAAGCAGTCCATGGAGCTCAGCCTGCGCTGGGCCAAGCGTTGCATCACCGAGTTCGACCGCCTGGAGAACCCCAACGCGCTGTTCGGCATCGTGCAGGGCGGCATGTACACCAACCTGCGCGACGCGTCGCTGGCCGGCCTGGCCGAGCTGGACCTGCCGGGCTACGCCATCGGCGGCCTGTCGGTCGGTGAGCCCAAGGCCGAGATGCAGCGCATCCTGGAACACACGGGCCACCAGCTGCCGGCCCACAAGCCGCGCTACCTGATGGGCGTGGGCACGCCGGAAGACCTGGTGGAAGGCGTCAGCCAGGGCATCGACATGTTCGACTGCGTGATGCCCACCCGCAACGCGCGCAACGGCCACCTGTTCACGCGCTTCGGCGACCTGCGGCTGCGCAACGCCCGCTACAAGGCCGACGAGTCGCCCGTGGACCCGACCTGCAGCTGCGAATGCTGCCGGGGCTTCAGCCGCGCCTACCTGCACCACCTGGACCGCTGCGGCGAGATGCTGGGCCCGATGCTGACCAGCGTGCACAACCTGCACTACTACCTGGCGCTGATGCAGGAGATGCGCGACGCGCTGGACGCGGGCCGCTTCGAGGCCTGGCGGGCCCAGTTCCACGCGGACCGCGCACGGGGCGTCTGACACGCACCCCAAGAGCTAGGGGGGCAGGTGTTGCTGGCCCGAAATTTCCCCCTCGTTTACAGGTGAGTACGGATAAGTCCGTCACATCCCGCAGCCCAGAATTCGCGCGCCCACTCCTGGTGCAGGCGCCGCGTCTGCCGTGCTGTAACCGTTTGAAACAGCGGAGTGGGTCCGACGAACTTTCGAGGCCTCCCGATGTCGATCAAGTCCCTGCGCGCCCGCGCTGCCGCTGCCCTGCGCCGTGCTTCCAGCTCCGCCACCGCCCGTGCCAAGGCGCCGAGGCCCGCGTCGTGGAAGGTCGAGACGCTGGAGCCCAAGCTGCTGCTGTCGGCGGACGCGCTGCCGGCGGTGCACCTGCTGGCGACGCAGGCCGATGCGCAGGCGCCCAAGGTGTATGGCTTCGAGCGCGGCGAGGGCGCGGCCTGGGTGGATGCCCGCGCGGCCGGCGACACGGCCGGCGGGCTGCTGCAGTTCGGTGACGGCATTGCGGCGGCCGACGTGGCCGTGCGCCGCGTCATCGACGATGCCACCGGCGAGGCCAACGCGCTGGAGCTGGCGCTGCGCGGCAGTGGCGACCGCGTGCAGCTGCGCGGCTTCTTCACTGACGCCAACCCGGTGCAGGCCGTCGCGTTCCCCGATGGAACGCGCTGGACGGCCGAGGAGCTGCCCGGCCTGATCGAGACCGGCCCGCAGCGCCAGGCGCTGGCGGCGGAGTCGGGAACCACCCAGGCCGTCGTCACCAACGGCCCGGGCAACAACCTCTACCTGTTCGGCCGCGGCGACGGCGCGACGACGGTGCAGTCCTACTCGGACCCCAACCTCGGCAAGGTCAACACGCTGCAGTTCAAGGCCGGCGTGGCGCCGGCGGACGTCAGCGTCGCACGCGCCCTCGACAGCCAGGCCGGCGGCAACGTCGCGCTGGCGCTGACGATCAACGGCACCGCCGACGTCATTTCATTCAACGGCTTCCTGGTCGGCGGCACGCCGGCCAATGCGTTCAACGGGCTGCAGAGGGTCGTGTTCGCGGACGGCACGAGCTGGGACGTGTCGCACCTGCTGTTCCTGCTGGGCATGGGCACGGCGGGCAATGACTCGCTGAACGGCGGCGGCGGCGCCGACCTGCTCAACGGCGCGGCCGGCAACGACACGCTGAATGGCGGCGATGGCAACGACACGCTGTACGGCGGCGCGGGCGATGACAGCCTCAACGGCGGCTACGGCGACGACGTGATGGACGGCGGCACCGGCAACGACACGATGCAGGTGGGCTACGGCAGCGACACCATCCTGTTCGGCCGCGGCGACGGCCAGGACCGCGTCTGGTTCGGCTACAACACCGGCGGCAACGTCAACACGCTGCAGTTCAAGGCCGGCGTGGCGCCGGCGGACGTCGTCGTCAGGCAGGCCTACGACAACTACTGGGGCGGCAACAACAACGCGCTGGAGCTGAGCATCGTCGGCACGACCGACAAGATCACCTTCAACGGCTTCCTGCGCGCGGACAACCCGCTGGGCGACCCGTACAACTCGCTGCACAAGGTGCGTTTCGACGATGGCACCGAGTGGGACATCGCGACGCTGCTGGCCAAGAGCCAGGTCTTCACCGACGGCGATGACAGCGTGCGCGGCACGATTGCCAATGACAGCTTCAGCGGCGGCCTGGGCAACGACACCCTCGGCGGCGGCGGCGGCAACGACATCCTCGACGGCGGGCCGGGCAACGACACCTTGTCGGGCGATGACGGCGACGACCAGCTCATCGGCGGCCCGGGCAACGACAACCTGTCCGGTGGCAACGGCACCGATGTGCTCATCGGCGGCGACGGCAGCGACTCGCTGAGCGGCGGCAATGGCGTCGACACGCTGACCGGCGGCGACGGCAATGACACGCTCGATGGTGGCGACGGCAACGATGTGCTGAGCGGCGGCGCGGGTGACGACAGCCTCAACGGCGGCTACGGCGACGACACGATCGACGGCGGCACCGGCAACGACACGATGCAGGTGGGCTACGGCAGCGACACTATCCTGTTCGGCCGCGGCGACGGGCAGGACCGCGTCTGGTTTGGCTACAACACCGGTGGCAACGTCAACACGCTGCAGTTCAAGAGCGGCGTCGTGCCGGAGGACGTCGTCGTCAAGCAGGCCTACGACAACTACTGGGGCGGCAACAACAACGCGCTGGAGCTGAGCATCGTCGGCACGACCGACAAGATCACGTTCAACGGCTTCCTGCGCAGCGACAACCCGTTGGGCGACCCGTACAACTCGCTGCAGAAGGTGCGCTTCGACGACGGCACCGAGTGGGACCTGGCCACGCTGATCGCGAAGAGCCAGGTCTTCACGGACGGCGACGACAGCGTGCGCGGCACGATTGCCAACGACAACTTCAGCGGCGGCCTGGGCAACGACAGCATCAGCGGCGGCGCGGGCAACGACATCCTCGACGGCGGGCCCGGCAATGACTCGCTGGGCGGCGACGACGGCGACGACCAGGTCATCGGCGGTACCGGCAACGACACGATCAACGGCGGCAACGGCAACGACACGCTGAGCGGCGGCGACGGCAACGACAGCATCGACGGCGGCTACGGCAACGACCTGCTGGCCGGCGGCGAAGGCGACGACAGCCTCAACGGCGGCTATGGCGACGATGTGCTGGACGGCGGCGCCGGCAACGACACGCTGCAGAACGGCTACGGCAGCGACACCCTCCTGTTCGGCCGCGGCGACGGGCAGGACCGCGTCTACTTTGGCTACAACACCGGCGGCAACGTCAACACGCTGCAGTTCAAGGCCGGCGTGGCGCCGGCGGACGTCGTCGTCAGGCAGGCCTACGACAACTACTGGGGCGGCAACAACAACGCGCTGGAGCTGAGCATCGTCGGCACGACCGACAAGATCACGTTCAACGGCTTCCTGCGCAGCGACAACCCGTTGGGCGACCCGTACAACTCGCTGCAGAAGGTGCGCTTCGACGACGGCACCGAGTGGGACCTGGCCACGCTGATCGCGAAGAGCCAGGTCTTCACGGACGGCGACGACAGCGTGCGCGGCACGATTGCCAACGACAACTTCAGCGGCGGCCTGGGCAACGACAGCATCAGCGGCGGCGCGGGCAACGACATCCTCGACGGCGGGCCCGGCAATGACTCGCTGGGCGGCGACGACGGCGACGACCAGGTCATCGGCGGTACCGGCAACGACACGATCAACGGCGGCAACGGCAACGACACGCTGAGCGGCGGCGACGGCAACGACAGCATCGACGGCGGCTACGGCAACGACCTGCTGGCCGGCGGCGAAGGCGACGACAGCCTCAACGGCGGCTATGGCGACGATGTGCTGGACGGCGGCGCCGGCAACGACACGCTGCAGAACGGCTACGGCAGCGACACCCTCCTGTTCGGCCGCGGCGACGGGCAGGACCGCGTCTACTTTGGCTACAACACCGGCGGCAACGTCAACACGCTGCAGTTCAAGGCCGGCGTGGCGCCGGCGGACGTCGTCGTCAGGCAGGCCTACGACAACTACTGGGGCGGCAACAACAACGCGCTGGAGCTGAGCATCGTCGGCACGACCGACAAGATCACCTTCAACGGCTTCCAGCGCGCGGACAACCCGCTGGGCGACCCCTACAACTCGCTGCAGAAGGTGCGCTTCGACGACGGCACCGAGTGGAGCATCGCCGATCTGCTGGCCAAGCTGCACGCCGGCACGTCGGCGGCCGACAGCATCGCCGGCACGGTGGCGGCGGATGAGATCCACGGCGGCGCCGGCAACGACACGCTGGCCGGCCGCGGCGGCAACGACACGCTGTACGGCGAGGAGGGCAACGACACCCTCTACGGCGAGGACGGCAACGACACGCTGGTGGGCGGCGCCGGCAATGACTACCTGGACGGCGGCGCCGGCAACAACACCTACGTGTTCGGCCGCGGCGACGGGCAGGACACCATCGGCTACCGCTACGACACGACGGCGGGCAAGCTCAACACCATCCAGTTCCGCGCCGACGTGCTGCCGGGCGACGTCAGCGTGCGCCGCGTCTACGACAACCAGAGCGGCGGCATCACGGCGCTGGAGCTGGCCATCGTCGGTAGCAATGACCGCGTCACGGTCAACTACTTCGCCTACAACGACGACCCGGCCAACCCCTACAACCCGGTGCAGCGTGCCACGTTCGCCGACGGCACGGTGTGGAACATCGCGCGCCTCGTCGAGCTGATGAGCGCCGGCACCGAGGCCAACGACAACCTGCGCGGCACCAACGGTGCCGACGTGCTGACCGGCGGCCGCGGCGACGACATCCTCAGCGGCAACGACGGCCATGACCGCCTGCTGGGCGGCGACGGCAACGACGCGCTGTACGGCGGCAACGGCAACGACACGCTGGACGGCGGCGCGGGCAACGACTACCTGGACGGCGGCGCCGGCAACAACACCTACCTGTTCGGCCGCGGTGACGGGCAGGACACGCTGGTGGGCTACTACGACTCGACGGCCGGCAAGCTCAACACGGTGCAGTTCAAGGCCGGCGTGGCCGTGGGCGACGTGCTGCTGCGCCGCCTGGACGGCACGCAGGGCGGCGGCAACGAGTCGCTGGAGCTGTCCATCGCCGGCACGACCGACCGGCTGCTGATCAACTACTTCTTCCAGGCCGACAACCCCGGCAGCTACTACAACCCCGTCCAGCAGGTGCGCTTCGACGACGGCACGACCTGGGACATCCCGACGCTGCTGGCGCTGCTGGGCGCCGGCACCGCCAGCGACGACGCGCTGCGCGGCACCACCGGCAACGACACGCTGAGCGGCGGCCGTGGCAACGACAGCCTGGAGGGCCTGGACGGCAACGACACGCTGCTGGGCGGCGACGGCAACGACGCGCTGTACGGCGGCAACGGCAACGACACGCTGGACGGCGGCACGGGCAACGACTACCTGGACGGCGGCACCGGCAACAACATCTACCTGTTCGGCCGCGGCGACGGGCAGGACACGCTGGTGGGCTACTACGACTCGACGGCGGGCAAGCTCAACACCGTGCAGCTCAAGGCCGGCGTGGCCGTCGGCGACGTGCTGCTGCGCCGCGTGGGCGGCGCACAGGGCAATGGCAACGAGTCGCTGGAACTCTCCATCGCCGGCACGACGGACCGGCTGGTCATCAACTACTTCTTCCAGGGTGACAACCCTGGCAGCTACTACAACCCCGTCCAGCAGATCCGCTTCAACGACGGCACGACGTGGAGCGTCGGCGACATCCTGGCCGCGCTGGCCAACGGCACGGCGGCCGACGACGCGCTGCGCGGCACCACGGGCGCCGACACGCTGAGCGGAGGTCGTGGCAACGACAGCCTGGAGGGCCTGGACGGCAACGACACGCTGCTGGGCGGCAGTGGCAACGACGCGCTGTACGGTGGCAACGGCAACGACACGCTGGACGGCGGCACGGGCAACGACTGGCTGGAAGGCGGCTACGGCAACAACACCTACCTGTTCGGTCGCGGCGACGGGCAGGACACGCTGGTGGGCTATTACGACTCCACGGCCGGCAAGCTCAACGTCGTGCAGCTGAAGGCCGGCGTGGCCGTGGGCGATGTCGTGCTGCGCCGCGTGGGCGGCACGCAGGGCAGCGGCAACGAGTCGCTGGAGCTGTCCATCGCCGGCACGACCGACCGGCTGCTGATCAACTACTTCTTCCAGGGCGACAACCCCGGCAGCTACTACAACCCCGTCCAGCAGATCCGCTTCAACGACGGCACGACGTGGAGCATCGGCGACATCCTCGCCGCGATGGGCGCTGGCACGGCCAGCGACGACGCGCTGCGCGGCACCACGGCCGGCGACACGCTCAGCGGGGGCCGTGGCAACGACAGCCTGGAGGGCCTGGACGGCAATGACACGCTGCAGGGCGGCAGCGGCAACGACGCGCTGTACGGCGGCAACGGCAACGACACGCTGGACGGCGGCACGGGCAACGACTACCTGGACGGCGGCTACGGCAACAACACCTACCTGTTCGGCCGCGGCGACGGGCAGGACCTGATCGGCTCGAACTACGACTCGACAGCCGGCAAGCTCAACACCGTGCAGTTCCGCGCCGGCATCAGCCCGGCGGACGTCGTGTTGCGCAAGGTGACCGGCACGCAGGGCGGCGCCAACGAGTCGCTGGAGATCACGCTGGTCGACAGCGCCGACCGGCTCATCGTCAACTACTTCTTCCAGGGCGGCAGCTCCGCCAGCTACTACAACCCCGTCCAGCAGCTGCGCTTCGACGACGGCACCGCCTGGGACCTGGCCGCCATCAGCGCCCGCCTGGAGACGGCGCCCGCGACGACGACGATCAACGGCACCAGCGGTGCCGACACCCTGACCGGCACGGCCGCCAACGAGACGCTCAACGGCCTGGGCGGCACCGACACGCTGGCCGGCGGCGCCGGCACGGACTTCCTGTCCGGCGGCACGGGCAACAACACCTATCTGTTCAACCGCGGCGATGGTGTCGACACCATCCTGTACAGCGGCGACACCAACCCCAGCCGCCTGAACACCGTGCGCCTGGGCGTGGGCATCGCGCCCGCCGACCTCGTGCTGCGCCGCGTGCTGGACAGCCAGACCTTCCGCTACAGCGCGCTGCAGATCGGCATCGCCGGCACGGCGGACCGGCTGGTCATCAACTACTTCGTCGAGAACGACAGCCCCACCAACGCCTACAACCCGGTCCAGCAACTGCAGTTCGACGACGGCACGATCTGGACGGCCACCGAGATCTTCAACCGCCTGAACACCGCCACCGCGGGTGACGACACGTTGACCGGCTCCACGGCCGGCGAGTCGCTCAGCGGCGGTGCCGGCAACGACCAGCTCAGCGCGCGCGGCGGCAACGACACGCTGCTGGGCGGCGACGGCGACGACCTGCTGTACGGCGAGGCGGGCAACGACACGCTGGACGGCGGCGCGGGCAACGACTACTTCAGCGTCGGCAACGGCAACAACACCCTCCTGCTGGGCCTGGGCGACGGCGTGGACGTGCTGGCCTACACCGACTACGACACCAGCAAGACCAACACGCTGGTCTTCAAGGCGGGCATCACGCCCGCCGACGTGCGCCTGAGCCGCGTGGTGGAAGAAGGCGCGCGCAGTTACCGCGCGCTGGAAGTGGCCTACGGCAACGGCGGCGACAAGCTCATCGTCAACGCTTTCTTCGAGAACGAGGACCCCAACCGCGGCTACAACCCGCTGCAGAAGATCCAGTTCGACGACGGCACCGTCTGGACGCTGGCCGACATCGTCGCCCGCACGCAGGCGGGCACGGCGGGCAACGACACGCTGCGCGGCACGTCCTGGAACGACACGCTGGACGGTGGTGACGGCAACGACACGCTGCTGGGCGGCGCCGGCAACGACACGCTCAAGGGTGGCGCGGGCGACGACCTGCTGTACGGCGAGGCGGGCAACGACACGCTGGAAGGCGGCGCGGGCAACGACTACCTCAGCGTCGGCAACGGCAACAACACCATCGTGCTGGGCCTGGGCGACGGCGCCGACGTGCTGGCCTACACCGACTACGACACCAGCAAGACCAACACGCTGCTGTTCAAGGCCGGCATCACGCCGGCCGACGTCAAGCTCAGCCGCGTGCTGGAAGAGGGCGCGCGCAGCTACCGTGCGCTGCAGGTGGCCTACGGCAACGGCGGCGACAAGCTCACCGTCAACGCCTTCTTCGAGAACGACGACCCCAACCGCGGCTACAACCCGCTGCAGAAGATCCAGTTCGACGACGGCACGGTGTGGACGCTGGCCGACATCGTCGCCCGCGTGAACGCGGGCACTGACGGCGCGGACAACCTCATCGGCACGGCCGCCGGCGAGACGCTGGAAGGCGGCGATGGCCACGATACGCTGTCCGGCCGCGGCGGCAACGACACGCTGCGCGGCGGCCGCGGCAACGACGCGCTGTACGGCGAGGGTGGCAACGACACGCTGGAAGGCGGCGAGGGCGACGACCTGCTGTACGGCGGCGGCGAGAACGACACGCTGGACGGCGGCGCGGGCAACGACTACTTCCACGTCGGCAACGGCAGCAACACGATCCTGCTGGGCCTGGGCGACGGCGTGGACGTGCTGGCCTACACCGATTACGACACCAGCAAGACCAACACGCTGGTCTTCAAGGCCGGCATCACGCCGGCCGACGTGCGCCTGAGCCGCGCGCTGGAAGAGGGCGCGCGCAGCTACCGCGCGCTGGAAGTGGCCTACGGCAACGGCGGCGACAAGCTCATCGTCAACGCTTTCTTCGAGAACGAGGACCCCAACCGCGGCTACAACCCGCTGCAGAAGATCCAGTTCGCCGACGGCACCGTCTGGACGCTGGCTGACATCGTCGCCCGCACCCAGCAGGGCACGGCGGGCAACGACACGCTGCGCGGCACCTCGTGGGCCGAGACGCTGGACGGCGGCGACGGCAACGACACCCTCATCGCCGGCAACGGCAACGACACGCTCAAGGGTGGCGCGGGCGACGACAGCCTGTGGGGCGAGGAGGGCAACGACGTCCTCGATGGCGGCACCGGCAACGACACGCTCAGCGCCGGCAACGGCAACAACACCTACCTGTTCGGCCGCGGCGACGGCCAGGACACGCTGATCGAGACGCCGTACAACACCAGCAAGGTCAACACGCTGCAGTTCAAGCCGGGCATTGCACCGTCGGACGTCATCGTGCGCCGCGTGTTCGACTATCGCACCGCGCAGTACACGGCCATCAGCATCGGCCTGGCCAACAGCGACGACAAGCTCACCGTCGCCTACTTCTTCTACAACAACGACCCGAAGAACGGCTACAACCCGCTGCAGCAGGTCAAGTTCGACGACGGCACCACGTGGGACCTGAACGCCCTCGTCGCCGAGGTCGACAAGGCCGTGGGCATGGACCTGATCGTGCGCGACGTCAGCGTCGCGCCGGCCGGCGGCGCCAGCCAGTTCCTGTCCGGCGGCCAGGTCACCGTCACCTGGACCACCGTCAACCAGGGCCCCACCGCCACCATCGGCGACTTCGCCGACCGCGTCACGCTGCGCACCGCCGGCGGCGACGTGCTGGCCGAGCTGCTGGTGCCCTATGTCGAGGCCACGTCCGGCGCGCTCGCGTTCGGCGCGGTCATCACGCGCACCGTCACGCTGAAGCTGCCGGACGGCCCCACCGGCGCGGGCAACCTGCTGGCCGTCATCGAGAGCGACTACGGCAACACGCAGAAGGAAGGCGGCACCAACGAAACCAACAACCGCGGCCAGGTCGGCTTCGCGAGCACACTGGCCGAGTACGTCAACTACGTCAACCTCGTCGCCAGCAACCTCAGCATCACGCCGGCCGGCGACTGGCAGAACGGCGACACCGTCACCGTCGGCTGGACCACCAGCAACGCCGGCACCATCACGCCGACCCGCGGCTGGACCGAGCGCGTGGAGGTGCTGAACCAGACCACCGGCATCGTCATCGCCAGCCTCACCCGTGCCGGCACGCCCGCGGAGGCCGACCCCGGCGCCAGCGTGGACCGCACCGCCAGCTTCAGCTGGCCCGGCGGCGCCAACGCGGCCGGCGCCATCCGCCTGCGCGTCACCGTGGACGCCGGCAACGAGATCGCCGAGTTCAACGGCAACGGCACGCTGGAGAACGACAACCAGCTGCAGGCCAACGTCAACGTCGGCAGCGACCTCATCGCGCGCAACCTCAGCCTCGACAGCGCCACGCCGATGTCCGGCGACGTGCTGACGCTGCGCTGGGAAGACGTCAACCAGGGCCGCGTCGCGACCAACCTGAATTACCAGGACCGCGTCGTCATCCGCCAGCGCAATGCCGACGGCAGCGCCGGCCCGGTGCTGGTGGACACGCTGGTCAGCTTCACCGGCAGCGCCGCGCTGCCGCTGGCCGCCGGCGAGAGCCGCCAGCGCAGCTATGGCTTCGTGCTTCCGCAAGGCCTGCGCGGCGCCGGCACCTTCGACGTGATCGTCAGCCCCGACCGTGGCAACGGCGGCGCGGGCGTGCTGTTCGAGGCCAATGCCGACGGCACGGCCGAGAGCAACAACGACGCGGCGTGGAGCTTCACGGCCGCGCTGCGCACCTACGCCGACCTGGCCGTCACGTCGGTCGACGTGCCGCCCAGCGCCAGCGCGGGCACCGAGATCAGCGTCGCCTGGGTCGTCAAGAACAACGGCGCCGCCGCGGCCACCGCCAACGGCGGCTGGGTCGACCGCATCGTGCTGAGCCGCGACGCCATCGTCGGCAACGGCGACGACGTCGTGCTGGCCGAGGTGCCGCGCGGCACGTCGCTGGCGAGCCTGGACGACTACCGCCAGACGGCCACCGTGCGCATCCCCACGCGCATCGAAGGCGCCTACCGCATCGCGGTGATCGCCGATGCGACGTCCAAGGTCACCGAGCCCGACACCCGCGCCGACAACGCCGGCCTGTCCGCCGGCCTGAACGTCACGCAGACCTATGCCGACCTCGCGCCCACGCTGACGCTGGTGCCGGCCGAAATGTTCGCCGGCCGGGCGGCGCGGGTGGAGTGGTCCGTCCGCAACGGCGGCACGATCGCCACCGACGTGAACCGCTGGGTGGACCAGGTCTACCTCAGCAGCACGCCGACGCTGACGGCCCAGTCCACGTTGCTGGGCTCGGTCACGCGCGTCGGCGCGCTGGCCAAGGACGACAGCTACGCCGCCGGCCTGGACTTCACCGTGCCGCGCGACGCCGTCGGCGCGCGTTACGTCATCGTCAAGACCGACGCCTTCGCGGCCGTCTACGAGCTGGGTCGCACCGACAACAACACCGTCGCTGCTAACGCTGCCACGACCGTGAAGGCCGAGCCCAAGCCCAACCTGCAGATCGAGGGCGTCACCGCGCCCGCGGAATGGCGCGTGGGCCAGACGGTGCAGGTCAGCTACACCGTGCGCAACGCCGGCAACGACAACATCAGCGGCTTCTTCGGTGAGGAGGTCCGCCTCGTCGACACGCTGGGCCTGCTGCCCAACCAGGTGCTCACCAGCACCTGGGCGTTCCAGACGCTGGGTGCCGGCGGCGCGCTGACGCAGAACCTCAGCCTCGCCGTGCCGGCCCTGCCGCCGGGCAACTGGCGGCTGGAGATCGCCGCCGACCGCGGCAACTACGTGGCCGAGTCCAACGAGACCGACAACGTCGCGTCGCGGGCGGTCACGCTCGTCGCGCCCGACCTCGTCGTCGGCAGCCTCACCACCACCGGCCTGCTGCAGGGCGGCGAAGCCATCTCGCTGGCCTGGACGACGCGCAACATCGGCAGCGCGCCGGCCGCGGACATCCGCGAGAAGGTCTACCTGTCCCGGGACGGCGTCGTCGGCAGCGGCGACCTGCTGCTGGGCGAGCGCAGCATCGCCAGCCTGGCCGCAGGTGCCAGCAGCGCCGGCAGCCTGGGCTTCACGCTGCCGGTGGACCTGTCGGGCGCGTGGCGCCTCATCGTCGTGACCGATACCGATGCGGCGAACAACGAGTCCACGCAGGAAGGCAACAACCAGGACTCGCTGGCCATCGACGTGGCGCAGGACGCCTACGCTGACCTGGCCGTGCTCAGCGTCAGCGCGCCCACGCGCGTCATCGACGACCCGGCCAGCATCACCGTCGAATGGACGGTGAAGAACGAGGGCCCGGGCGCCGGCCGCGCGACCAGCTGGACCGACCGCATCATCTACAGCACCAATGCCGTGCTGGGCGACCAGGACGACATCGTGCTGGGCGACGTCGTGCGCAGCGGCGCGCTGGCGGCCGGCGAGAGCTACACCGGCCACCTGGACTACCAGTTCGGCCCGGCTTTCAGCCGCCACGGCACCATCTTCGTGAAGAGCGATGCGACGGGGGCGGTGTGGGAGAACGCCAGCGAGGCCAACAACGTGAAGGACGCCGGCCACGCAACCGACGTCATGCCCATCCCGTATGCGGACATGCGCGTCGAGTCCGTCACCACGCCCAGCACCGCCTACAGCGGCCGCGAGCTGACGGTGCAGTGGACCGTGGCCAACCGCGGCATCGGCATCACCAACACGACCGGCTGGACCGATACGGTCTGGCTGAGCCGCAATGCCGACGGCAGCGGCCAGCGCTTCGACCTCGGCAGTGCCGGCCACCTCGGCCAGATGGCCGTGGACGACACCTACAACCGCAGCATCGTCGTGCGCCTGCCCGACGGCATCTCGGGTGACTGGTTCCTGAACGTCGCCACCGGCGGGCCTTACGAGTTCATCTACGGCAACGACAACGTCGGCCACTCGCTGGCCGTGCCGGTCACGCTGAGCGACTCGCCGGACCTGCGCGTGGACATGCTGGATGCGCCGGCCACCGCGCAGGAAGGCGCGCTGGTGGACGTGAGCTGGCGCGTCGTCAACGACGGCCAGGCCCGCGCGGCCGGCCAGTGGCAGGACACCGTGCTGCTGCTGGCGCCCAACGGCTCCACCGTCGTGCTGGGCAACTACGTCTACGACCGCGGCCTGGACGCGGGCAAGAACTACACCCGCACCGAGCAGGTGCGCCTGCCCAGCAAGATCGAGGGCGGCTACCGCCTGCGCGTCGTCACCAACAGCCTGCTGGGCACCGGCGGACAGCCGCAGGTCTACGAGTACGGCGACGCCCGCAACAACAACACGGCGACGGACACCGACGCCATCGTCGTCAGCCTGAACAACCGGCCGGACCTGCGCGTCACCAAGGTCGAGGTGCCCACCGAGGTCACCGCCGGCACCAGCACGGGCCTGAAGTTCACGGTCGGCAACTTTGGCCAGGAAGCCACCGCCGGCCAGTGGCAGGACTACGTCTACCTGTCGCTGGACGGCACCGTCAGCGCCGACGACGTGCTGCTGGCCCGCGTGGACAGCGGCTCGGCGCTGAACCCTGGCGACGAGCCCTACACCACCACCGTCAACGGCGTGAACATCCCGATCCGCTATCGCGGTGATGTCTACATCATCGTCGTGGCCGACGGCGGCAACCGCATCGACGAGTACCCGAGCGAAGCCAACAACGCCCGCGCGGAGCGCCTGCACATCAACCCGGTGCCATTCGCCGACCTCGTCGTCAGCGACGTCGTCGCGCCCGACCAGGTCGTGCACGGCGCCACGATGGAGGTGCGCTACAAGGTCACCAACAAGGGCTCGGCCGAGACCCGCGGCGACGCCGCGACGACCAACAGCTGGACCGACAGCGTCTGGCTCACCGTCGACAAGACCCGCCCCAACCCGGGGAAGGGCGACATCAAGATCGGCCAGTTCACGCACACCGGCAAGCTGGCCGTGGGCGAGGACTACCTCAACACCGTCAACGTGCAGATCCCCGACAACATCCAGTCGGCGCGCTACTACGTGACGGTGTGGACCGACACCTACGACGCGATCCTGGAAGACACGCTCTCCAGCAACATCAACCCCGACGATCCGACCCAGATCGACAACAACAACTACAAGGCGCGCGACTCGGCCGGCATCGGCCCGATGAAGGTGCTGGGCATCACGCCGCCCGACCTGGTCGTCAGCAGCGTCATCGCGCCGGCAACGGCAACGGCCGCGGGCAGCTACAGCTTCAGCTACACGGTGCAGAACCGCGGCGACGCCTTCGAGGGCGGCGACTGGACCGACCGCGTCTGGCTGATGGACAACGCCGACCCGGCGCAGGCCAAGGTCAAGTGGCTGCTGGGTGAGTACCGACAGCAGCGCGCCTTGGGCAACGGCGAGAGCTACAGCGCCAGCCAGACGGTCAACCTGGGCCCGTCGGTCAGCGGCGGCTTCCTGGTCGTGCAGACCGACTTCTTCAACAACGTGCGCGAGACGGCCGAGGACAACAACACCCACCGCGCCATCTCCGTCGTCACGAACGCGCCGTCCGACCTGCGCGTCACCAACGTCACGACGCTGCCCACCAATTTCTCCGGCGAGGACACCACCGTCACCTGGACGGTGCAGAACTTCGGCGCCGCCACGTGGAGCGGCACGGCAGGCTGGCTGGACCACATCTGGGTCAGCCCCGACCCGACCTTCATCCCGTCGCGCGCGACGCAGATCGGCTCCGTGGTGCACAGCAACACCACGCCGCTGGGCGCGGGCGAGAGCTACACGGCCAGCGCCGTCGTCAAGCTGCCGCCGGGCACCGACGGCGTCTACTACATCTACGTGATGGCGGACGGCAAGCATTACGCCGAGTCGCTGGCCCCCGAGTTCGGCCGCCAGGAAAGCAGCCTGCCGGCGCAGCAGTCGCAGGACGAGGACCTGGACGGCGAGAACAACGCCTACGCGCGCGACCACCTCTACCGCACCAGCGTGTTCGAAGGTGCGCGGCGCGACAACAACCTCGGCCGCGGCACGCTGGACATCGTCTACCGCGAGCCCGACCTGCAGATCGACCAGATCACCGTCGACAACCCCAACCCGAGCTCCGGCGACACCCTCACGGCGACGTGGACCGTCACCAACCGCGGCACGCGCGAGACCCGCGTGCCGGGCTGGATGGATGGCGTCTACCTGTCGCGAGATGCGACGCTGGACCCGAGCGACTACCCGCTCGTCGACCGCGGCAGCGAGATCGAGACGTTGCTGCGCGCCCGCCAGGTCTACCTGACCGACGCGCAGGGCAAGCCGCGCATGCTCAAGCCGGGCGAGAGCTACACGCAGTCCGCCACGTTCGCGATCCCGACGTCCATCAGCGGCAACTTCAACCTCATCGTCAAGGCCGACACCGGCGTCTTCAAGGACTTCTACAACGAGGTACCCAGCACCATCCGCACCGGGCTGCCTGTCATCCGCGAGACCGGCACCAATGGCGTGCTGGAGTTCAAGGACGAGGCCAACAACACGGCCAAGATCGCGCTGCCCATCACGCTGGCCACGCCGCCCGACCTGCAGGTCACCAGCGTCACCGCGCCGGAGGCCGTCATCGCCGGCCAGAACTTCACGGTCGCCTACAAGGTCGAGAACCTCGGCGGCAAGACGCCGGTGGACCAGGGCACGTGGTACGACATGGTCTACCTGTCCAAGGACCGCTTCCTGGACCTGAACAAGGACCGCTACCTCGGCTATGTGCAGCACGGCGGCGGCCTGGCCGCCGGCGGCAGCTACACCGGCAGCCTGACCTACACCGCGCCGCGTGACCTCGAAGGGCCGTACTACGTCTTCGTGGTGACCGACCCGGCGCGCATCTGGGGCGCCAGCGAGACCGGCCAGGTGCTGGAGTTCGGCAAGGACGACAACAACAACGCCGCGGCCGTTCAACCCATGCGCATCGAGACGCCGCCGCCGGCCGACCTGGTCGTCACCGACGTCATCGTGCCGCCCAGCGCCAAGGTGGGCGACGAGTTCGAGATCACCTTCACGATCCAGAACACGTCCATCAACCCGGCCTACGGCCGCTGGACGGATGCGCTCTACCTGTCCGCCGACAACGCCTGGGACATGGGCGACATCCTGCTCGGCAAGGTCGCCCACGTCGGCGACCTGAACAAGGACGGCACCTACACCGCCAAGCTGACCGCCAAGCTGCCGCCGCTGAAGGACGGAGGCTGGCGCGTCATCGTGCGCCCCGACCTCTACAACGAGGTCTTCGAAGGCAAGATCACCTACACCGAGACCGGCCTGAACCTGCCCGCCGGCGAGGCCAACAACCGCACCGCGTCCGCCGCCACGCTGAACGTGCAGGTGCCGTCTCTGACGGTCGGCCAGACGCTGTCCACGACGCTGTCCGGCGAGCAGACGCGCGTCTACAAGGTCAGCGTGGCCGCCGGCGAGACGCTGCGCGTGCTGCTGGACTCCAGCGCCGCCAGCGGCGCCAACGAGGTCTACGTGCGCTGGAACGACGTGCCCACCGGCAGCGCGTTCGACGTCGCCTACAGCAACCCCGTCTCGCCCGACCAGACGCTGCTGGTGCCCACCACCAAGGCCGGCGACTACTACATCCTCGTGCGCTCGCGCCAGGGCGCGGCCGACACGCCCGTCACGCTGCGCGCCGACCTGCTGCCGCTGTCCATCACCAAGGTCACGCCGGACCAGGGCGGCGTCGGCGACGACGACCACCGCTGGGTCACCATGGACATTGAAGGCGCCCGCTTCGCGGCGGGCGCCCTGGTCAAGCTGGCACGCCCGGGAGAGTTCGAGATCGAACCCGAGCGCTGGCAAGTCCTGGACGCCACCCACATCCGCGCCGTCTTCGACCTGCGCCACGTGCCGATGGGGCTGTACGACGTTGTCGTCACCAACCCCGACGGCTCGCGCGTCGTCGAGCCCTACCGCTACCTCGTCGAACGCATGATCGAGGTCGACGCCGCCATCGGCGTCGGCGGCCCGCGCAACATCGAGCCGGGCGATGCGGCGACCTACAGCGTCAGCCTGCAGAGCCTCACCAACGTCGACACGCCCTACATCCGCTTCAACGTCGGCGCGACCGACATGGGCAACAGCGCCTACGTGCTGGGCGGCCTGAGCCTGCCGTACGTCATCTTCGGTGCCAATGTCGGCGGCCAGCCCTCGGGCGCCATCGCCGCTGGCGACGGCAACAACCAGGCCTACGGCACGACGCCCACCACCGGCGTGCGCAGCGATGTGCCCTGGGCCTCGCTGGACGGCCTGAGCAACACCAATGGCTGGAACCTCGCGCCCGGCTACGCCTTCGACCTGGCCGCCAACGGCTTTGCCGGCGCCACATTCAAGGTGCAGACCTACCCCGGCCTGGCCGAGTGGATCAACTACGACTTCGAAGGCCTGCGCGACAAGCTCTACGCCATCCGCCCGGACTGGAAGGCCAGCGGCATCCTCGACGAAGGCGTCACCGGCCTGAACAAGATCTCGCCCGGACTGACCGCCAAGTTCCTGTCCAAGGACCCCGAGGTCCACATCACCAAGGAAGAGGCGCTGGCCATGCCCTTCCGCTTCGACACGCTGGCCAGCGTGACGACGCTGACCCGCGCCGAGTTCATTGCCGACCAGACCAAGCACGCCAAGGCGCTGCGCGCCGCCATCCTGAAGGACGCGACCGCGCCCAATGCGCTGGCCGTGCTGGCCGCCGACGAGGCCCAGTGGGTGAAGGGCTGGCTGGGTGCGCTGGAGACGGCCGGGCTCTTGCGCCCTGAAGGCCAGGCCCCAGCCATCCGCAGCGACGAACTGGTGCTGAGCCTGAACGCCACGCTGGCCAGCGGCATCCTGCTGGCCAAGGGCGGCGACAACTACCGCACGCAGGCCGACCTGGTGGCCTTCTTCGGCAAGGTGCAGCAGTGGTACGGCGATACCGCGCGCTATGCCGGTGACGAGCAGGCCGCGCATGCGCCTGTGGATTACCTGGAGATCCGCGAGCTGGAAGACGGCACCACCGTGGAAGTGCCCGTGCCCGTCGCACCCAACCCGGCGGACTACGACCAGCACGCCGGCCAGGCCACCCACTTCATCAGCTTCGACGTGTTCGCCGGCGGCCGCGCCGAGCTGGAGTACCTGCGCCACATCGGCCTGCTGGACGAGAAGTTCCGCCCGCTCGGCCCGCAGGCACTGAACCTCACCAGCTACCTGCAGCAGGCCGCCCAGGCGCAGGCCCAGGCCGGCTCCGCCATCAGCGTGCGCGGCCCGCAGGCCCTGCCCGCGGCCAACGGCTCCACCTACATCCCGTCCGACTACGCGCTGCCCTACACGCTGAGCTTCAACAACCCGACCAGCGCGGCCGTGGGAGAAATCCGTCTCGTGACGGCCATCGACCCCGACCTCGACTCGCGCAGCCTGCGCCTGGGCGACCTGAAGATCGGCGACATCAACATCCACGTGCCCGACGGCCAGGCCGTCTTCCAGGGCGACTTCGACTTCACCGGCGCGCCGGGCAAGGGCTATGTGCTGCGCGTCAGCGCCGGCATCGACGCCGAGGCCCGCGTGGCCACCTGGCTGTTGCAGGCCATCGACCCGGACACCGGCGAGGTGCTGCACGACCCGCGCCGCGGCCTGCTGCCGCCGGACGCGAATGGCAAGGCCACCGGTGGCTTCGTGTCGTACACCGTGCGCGCCAGCGCCCAGGCCGTCAGCGGCGCCAGCATCACCGCCGCGGCCCGCGTGTTCTTCGACGCCACGCCGCCCATCGTCAGCAGCACCGTCAGTCACACGCTGGACGCGGACGCCCCGGTGACGACGCTGACCGTCACCAGCAACGGCAACGACAGCGCCGGCCAGCCCACCTTCAAGCTGAACTGGAAGGCCGTCGACGACGCCTCCGGCGTCAAGCACGTCACCGTCTACGTCGCCGAGGACGGCGGCGATTTCCGCATCTGGAAGAAGCAGGTGGCCGGCGCCGAAAGCACCGCGCTGTTCACCGGCCAGGCCGGCCATCGCTACGAGTTCCTGGCTGTCGCCACTGACAACGCCGGCAACCGCGAGGCCGCCAGCGTCAGCAACGCCGTGCTGCCCGACGACGGCAGCCGCAGCCAGGCCCAGCAGGGCCTGGGCGTCACCGACGCGCTGGACCAGACCGCCGAACTGCCGGCCGCCGCGCCCGACCGCAACTACACCGCCAGCGACCTGTTCGCACAGGCCGCACAGCGCCTGCCCGGCTTCGTCATCACGCCCGCGCTCGGCGGCCTCGGCAGCGACCTGCAGTCCGTGCTCGCGCCGCTGCAGCTGCGCGGCTTCGCCAGCGGCTTCGCCGCCAGCCAGGGCGAGATCGGTGCGCTGGCCATGGTCGAGCTGGCCGACGGCAGCGTGCTGGCCAGCGCCGGCACCGAGCGCAACGAGGTGTTCCGCTTCAGCAAGGACGGCGGCCGCTCCGTGCAGCCGCTGTTCACGACGACCGCCGCCATCCTCGACATGGCGCTGGATGCCGCCGGCAACCTGTGGGTCATGACCGGCTCTGAGCTGATGATGATCGACGCCGCCAGCGGTGCCATCATCAGCCGCACCCGCGCCCCGGCCGGTGAGCCGTTGACGCATGCGCTGGCCATCCAGCCGGGCACGGGCCTCATTTATGTCGCCAGCGGCAACGGCGTCGAGATCTTCGACCCCAAGGCCGAGGCCAACCGCGCCTGGACCCACTTCAGCAACACCCGCGTCGGCGATCTCGCCTTCGGGCCGGACGGCCGCCTGTGGGCGGTGCGCTGGACCGGCAGCGACGTGCGCGGCGCGCTGCCCGAGGCGACGACCGACATCGTCAGCTTCCCGATGAGCGGCGCCACCAAGGGCCGCGCCGAGCTGGAATACCGCCTGGCCGGCCTCGTCGACAGCATCACCTTCGGCAGGGCTGGCACAGGCCTCGCGGGCCTGCTGCTGGCCAGCAGCAACACGCCGCAGCGGCCGACCGCGGCCAACGGCAGCAGCACCGTGACCCACACCGGCGCGGTCTGGGCCATCGAGCTGAAGAGCCGCCGCGCGCTGAAGCTGGCTGAGGGCGGCACGCGCGGCGAGAGCATCGTCGCCACCGCGGACGGTCGCGTGCTGGTGGCGCAGACGAGCCGCATCGACGAGCTGGCGCCCATCAAGGCGCCCAAGGTCGTGTCGGCCAGCGTGGCCGATGGCGCGCTCGTGCCGCTGCCGCTGACGCAGCTCGCCATCAGCTTTGACCAGGCCATGTGGACCGGTGCCGACGGCGCCGACACCACCGGTCCGTCTTCGGTGCTGAACCCGAAGAACTACAGCCTCATCGCCACCGGCGCCAACAGCCACCTCATCCTGACGCCGGAAAGCGTGCGCTGGGATGCAGCGAGCAAGAGCGCCATCCTGACGCTGCCCAACCTGCCGGCGGGCGGCTGGCGCGTGGAGATCGTCAACACCGTGCGCAGTGCGCAGCAGGTCACGCTGGGCGAGGCCTGGGGCCTGGTGTTCACGGCCGTCACGGACATCTCCAACCTCGTACGCCTGGACTTTGCCGACACGCGGGCCGACCGCCTCACGGGCGCCATCAGCTACGACGTCAACATCACCAACCTCGGCGTCGACGACCTCAAGGGTCCGCTGATGCTGCTGTTGGATCCGGGCCGCTACTTCGGCGACAGCATCGTCGGCGCGGCCCAGGGCGATGGCGCCCAGGCCGAGCTGTGGGTGCTGGACCTGACCGCCGCGCTGCAGGGCCACCCGCTGAAGACCGGCGAGACGCTGGCCAACCGCACGGTGACCGTGCGCCCGGCGTCCAGCTTCGGCAGCACACCGGGCTCCGGTCAGATCGTCAAGGCCAACCTTGGCCACGGCGTCTATGCGCTGCCCTACGACAACACGCCGCCGGTGCTGGGCCAGCTCAAGGCCGACGGCAGCGTGGACTTCACCACCGTCGCGCTGCCCGCCGCTGCCGCCGGCCAGGCCTGGATGGCCGACCTGCGCGCCGTCGACAGCGACGGACGACTGTTCTTCTGGGAGCTCGTCAGTGCGCCAGCGGGCATGACGATCACGCAGGACGCGCTCGTCGAGAGCAGCGCCAGCGGCTATGGCAATCGCGCCACGCTGCGCTGGACGCCGAAGGCAACCGACCGTGCCGACCAGCAGGTGCTGATGCGCGTCATCGACAGCCGCGGCGGCGTTGCGCTGCGCCGCTTCACGCTCGACGTGACCGGTGCCAACCATGTGCCGGTCATCGACGCGGTGGAGAACCTGACGCTGGAGGAGGGCGACCACCTGCAGCTGCCGCTGCTGGCCAGCGACGCGGATGGCGACACTGTCACCGTGCTGGTGCGCAACCTGCCGGCCGGCGCGTTCTTCGACGCCGCCACCGGCCTGCTGACCTGGATGCCTGGCTACGACCAAGCGGGCGTCTATGAGGACATCACCGTCGTCGCCAGCGACGGCAAGCACGAGGTGCAGCGCCGCTTCAACCTCACCGTCACGCAGGGCTGGCCGCTGCCGCTCTTCCCGACGCTGGAGACCCAGGTGTTGCGCGAGGGCGACCGCTTCGGCCTGCAGCTGCCTGGCGCAGTGCCCGGCGGCCTGCAGCAGGCAGACGGCAGCCGTGTCACGCTGAAGTGGAGCGCCGAATGGCTGCCCGCCGGCGCGACGCTGGACGCCGACACCGGCTGGTTCGCGTGGACGCCGGGCTATGCCCAGGCGGGCCTGCTGACGCTGCCGGTCGCGCTGATCGCGACCTTCACGATGCCCGACGGCAGCACCTCGGTCACGGCCGTCAAGCGCGAGCTGAAGTTCGACGTCAGGAACGCCAACGGCGCGCCGGTGTTCGACCCGGCGCAGACCTGGGCCGTGCTGGAAGGCCAGCCGCTGCGCATCAGCGTGTTCGCCTTCGACCCGGACAACCCGGCCTTCGAGCCCAAGGTGCGCCTGACCCCGGGCGGCGAGGCCAGCGGCCCCGCCAGCATGGCGTCCACCGTCAGCTATGAGGTGACCGGCCTGCCGCTGGGCGCCAGCTTCGATGCCGAGACGCTGGAGCTCGTCTGGACGCCGGGCTATGCCCAGGCCGGCACCTACCACGTGACCGTCAAGGCCACCGACGACGGCAATGGCACCGGCACCCGCCTGAGCAGCGAGATCGTGCTGCCCATCGTCGTCAGCAACGCCAACCGCGCGCCGGAGATCGGCGCGGTCACGAACGCGTTCGTCGATCGCGGCGCCGTGCTGGAGATCCCGCTGCAGGCCAACGACGCCGATGGCAACCCGCTCACGTTGACCGTGCAGGGGCTGCCCCCGTTCGCGACCTACACCCAGACGCTGAACACCGCCGGCAAGCTGACCGGCGTGCTGCGCTTCGCGCCGGGCGCCAACCACCGCGGCGACTACACCGTCACCGTCGTGGCGCAGGACAACGGCGACGGCGACGTGAACCAGGCGATGGCCTCGTCGCGCAGCTTCGTCGTCAGCGTGAAGAGCCCCAGCGAGGCGCCGGTCATCACGATGCCCACCCAGGTGGTCGCCGTCGCCGGCACCGAGCTGCGCGTGCCCATCGTCGTGTCCGACCTGGACCAGGACGCGCTGAGCTACGCCGCCACCAACCTGCCGGCCGGTGCACGCATCGAGGCCGACCCGCGCTACGGCCGTGCCACGTTGGTGTGGACGCCGCCGGCCGGCCTCAGCGGCAACTTCGACATCAGCCTGGCCGTCACCGACCTCGGCCTGCCGCCGGCCGACTCGGGCTACACGCCCGACCCGCAGCGCCCGCCGGTGCCCAACACCTCGGTCAAGGACCTGCGCATCGTCGTGCGCGCCGGCAATGTCGCGCCCACGCTGTTCGCCATCGCCGCGACGGGCGGCGCGGTGCAGGGCGACCCGCTGGCCGGCACACGCACCGTCGTCAAGGTCGACGAAGGCACGCCGCTGGTGGTGGACCTGTCCGGCGTCGACGGCGATCTGGACCTGCTGAGCTGGACCGTGGATGGTCTGCCTACCGGCATGCAGCTCACGCCCAGCGCCGGCAGCGGCGGCCAGACGCGCCTGCAGCTGCGCTGGACCCCGGGGCTGTTCGCGGCCCAGAGCGACAACCAGAACGGCACCGCGCCCGGCCGCTACCTGCTGAAGCTGACCGCCTCGGATGGCAGCGCCAGCTTCACGCGCGAGCTGGAGATCGTCGTCGCCAACGTCAACCAGGCGCCGGTGCTCATCCCGCTGCCGCTGCAGCTGGTGCCCGAAGGCCAGACGCTGAGCTTCGACGTGCGCGCGACCGATGGCGACAACGACGTGACGCAGCTGGCGCTGATCTACGACGCCAACACGCCCGACGGCGTGTTCTTCGACGCCGCCACCGGCTACTTCGAGTGGACGCCGGGAGCGGACGTCGTCAACAACGCGAGCGCCGATTCGCGCGCCTACACCTTCAACTTCAGCGCCACCGACGGCCAGGCCACGGTCACCCGCACGGTGCAGGTGCGCGTCTTCGACGTCAACCAGGCGCCGGAGATCGCCACCGCCAGCCACGCGCTGCTGGTGGGCCAGAGCTTCTCGCTGCCGGTCGTGAAAGGCGCGACCGCGCCGGTGGGTGCGCTGAAGGTCTTCGATGCCGACGGCGCGGCCCAGACCGCCGCGCTCGCCGTGAGCTTCACCGGGCTGCCGGAAGGCGCCACCTACGACGCCGTCAGCGGCCGCCTCAACTGGACCCCCGGCCCCGGCCAGATCGGTGATTTCACCGTGCTCGCCACGGTCAGCGACGGCCGCAATTCGCAGACCAACAGCTTCGTGCTGCGCGTCGTGGCGGAGGCCGCGGCGAATGCGCCCAAGCTGCTCGTCAACCTGACGCCCAGCACGCCGGTGCTGCCCGGCCAGGTGGTGCTGGCCACGGTGCGCGCCGACGCCTTCAGCCCGATCGCCGGCATCACCGTGCAGGCGCGCGGCGCCGGCATCGGCCAGCCGGACTGGGTCAACGTGACGCTGGACGGCCTGGGCCGCGTGCGCATCACGCCCAGCCAGCCGGGCCTCATCGAGCTGCGCGTGACGGCGGTGGATGCCGACGGCTTTGCCGCCACGACCACGCAGACCGTGCGCGTGCGCGACCCGCTGGACACGACCGCCCCCACGCTCGCCTTCACCGGCACGCTGGACACCGGCAGCCTGGCCCCGGCCGTGGTGTCTGCGACCACCGCGCTGACCGCGCGCATCGCCGACCTGCAGCTGATGGGGTATGTGCTGGAAGCAGCACCCTCCAACGGCGACCGGGTGGACGAGTCCGCCTGGCGCACGCTGGCGCAGGCGGACTACGCCGCCGCCGGCGCCAACGGCGACCTCACGCTGGCCACGCTGGACCCGTCGCGCTGGGCCAATGGTGTCTACCAGCTGCGCCTGCGCGGCTGGGACCTGGCGGGCCGCACGACCGAAGTCACCACCCGCGTCCTGATCGACTCCGCGGCCAAGCAGCTCATCCAGGCGCAGGCCACCGATGCGGTCTTCCGCCTCGGCAACCACGACCTCGCGCTGACGCGAAGCCTGGACGTCAACGGCACCGGTGACTTCGGCAACTGGACGCTGCCGCTGCTGGACACGCGGCTCAGCCACGACCAGGCCGGCCGCGACGCGCTGGGCGCGTCCGCCGCCTGGCGGCTGGGCGCCCGCGTCTGGCTGCAGGTGCCGGCCAGCCTGTCGGCGGCCAACGCCGCCACGCAGTACCTGAGCTTCACGCTGGGCACGCAGGGCACGCCGCTGTCCAGTGACCCGACCTCGCCGCTGGTGCAACGCCCGGTGTTCACCGGCGCGACCGCCGGCTGGACGCTGGCCGTCGTGAACGAGGATCCGGCCCTGCCGGTAGCGCTGATCCCGCAAGGCCAGCGCCTGCTCGACCGCCTTACCGGCCTGCCCTGGCAGCCCCCGGGCTACGAGCTGACCGGCCCCGATGGCACCCGCTACCGCCTGGACGCCCGCGGCCAGGTGCAGGGCGTGCGCTTCGCCGACGGCCAGCAATGGCTGGTGTCCGATGCCGGCGTCGCGCTGGTGGGCAGCACCGACCCGAACGCGCGCCTCGTGTTCGAGCGTGACAGCCAGGGCCGCATCGAGCGCGTCGTGGGCCGCCAGACGGCCACGGCCGACGCGGCCATCGTCTACCGCTACGACGGCACGGGCCGCCTGGCGCTGGCCCGCAGCCTGTATGGCGACGGCAACCTCAACCTGGCCATCGGCTACCACGCCGACGGCAGCGTCATCAGCGACCCGATCACGGCCCAGTTCGGCTCGGCCGCGGGCTGGCTGGCCGGCGTCGCCACGCCGTCCAACAGCTGGAGCGGCAGCCTCGACACGGGCACGGCACGCTTCAGCTTCGTCGTGCGCGACAGCGAACTGGCCAGCACGGTGAAGACACCCGGTGCCCAGGGGGCCATCGTCTACGCCGTCGAGACGACGGCGGGGACCAGCCTGGCCGTCGAAGGTGCGGTCGTGCTGGGCCAGCTGAGCCACGGCGGCAAGACCGTCACGCTGCTCCGCGTGACCCAGGGCGGCCTCAAGCTGCTGACCCTGACGGGCAGCGGCGCGGCCGGCATCCGGGTCAGCATCGCCGGCGACCTGAACCGCGACGGCCGCATCGACGGCAGCGACTCGGCCGCCTTCGCGGCGGCGGGCGTGGACCTGAACGGCGACGGCGCCGCCAACGACACGGACCGCCAGCTGCTGTACGCCAACTACGGCTGGCGCGCCAACGTGGCGCCGATCAGCGTGGTGGGCAGCACCCCGGTGCTGGCCCACACCGACCTGAACAAGTGGCTGGCGCTGGACAACGTGGCGCTGGACCGCGAGGGCGACAGCATCTTCTGGCGCGTGGTGGGGGCCACCCACGGCAGCGCCCAGCTGGCGGCGGACGGCCGCACGCTGCTGTTCGTGCCGGAGGCCGGCTATGCCGGCGCGGCCGCCATCACCATCGAGGCCGACGACGGCTGGGGCTCCAGCGGCCCCATCGTGCTCCAGTTCAACGTGAGCTCCGCGGCGCTGCAGGCGATCAACATCCAGGACATGGGGCCGCTGCGTTCGGGCGAAAGCCGGCAGCTGCAGGCCTTCGGCGACTTCGCCGACGAGAAGGGCGTGGCGCTGACGGGGAACTACCTGCAGTGGTCGGTGGAGAACTGGCAGGACGGCGTGGGCAAGATCGTCATCACGCCGGGCGATGCGCTGCTCAAGGGGCAGGCAGCAGGCTGGGGCTACGTGAGGGCTGCTCACGGGGCCTACCAGGGTGTGCGCAGCTTCGAGGTGGACGGCCCGAGCGCCGACACCATCAGCCTGGCGCTCGGCGGACTCGATGTCTACCCGGGATCCGTCTCCCTGGTCGCCCCGCAGGCGGGCGGCACTGGCGCCGGCCTGCGCCAGATCAAGCTGACCGATGTGCTGACGGGCAACAGCCTGGCCGATTCCTACTTCACGACCTATGTGGTGGGTGATACCAGCATCGCGGAGGTGAGCCTGGACGGGCTGATCAAGGCCAAGGCGGTGGGCACCACCAAGGTCTACGCGATCTACAAATCGGGGCAGGTCGAGCTGACGGTGCATGTCGTCGCGCCGACCGTCGTGACCCCTCAGGCGCCCAGCATCCAGGTCGACATCGAGGGGGCCGTGCTGCAGACGCAGAACGGCGTGCAGGTCGCGATTGCGGCCGGCGCGTTCGACGCGCCGCGTCAGGTGGCCCTCACCGATCTGGACCTGAACAACCTGCCGCTGGCGGCGCCGAGCTTCGACGGCTTCCAGGTGCTGTCCGGCTTCCACCTGGACATCGGCGATGCGAGGAGCGCGCATCCGATCCAGCTCGCCACGTCGGCGCAAGGCCTTGACCCGAATGAGTACGAGGTGCTGATCCTGCGCCGCGGCACGATCACGCTGGAAGATGGCGCCGTCAAGGACACCTGGTGGGTGGTGGACAACGGGCATGTGGGCGCCGATGGCATGGCGCGGACGGCGAGCCCGCCGTATCCGGGCGTCACGAGCTCCGGTGACTACCTGGTCTCTGCGAGGCGTATCAGCAAGGATCCCAAGACCGGGGCCTCGGCGACCCGCATCGTGTCGCTGGATGCCAATTTCCAGAACATCTACTTCGCTGCGGTGGGCGTGGCAATGGCGGTGGCCAGCAGCGGCAACCTGGTCGGTGCCATGACTGCCGTCAACCTGATGGCCATGCTGCCGGATCCGGCCTTCAGCATCTACACCTTCACGACGACGGCGCAGTACGTCCAGACCGGCACGGCCACGGTCAAGGGTGAAGATCTCGACATCACGGTCACGCCGATCAATCCGATCGCGGTGGGCGACCCGACATTGACGGGTGTGTCCAAGGTCGATGCCACGACCTTCAAAATCACGGGTGACAACTTCAAGCTGGAGTCGGGTTCCACGCGACTGCAGGTATGGATCAAGCCCGTCGGCAGCGGTCTGCCGGGCCGGAACAGTGCGCCCGACCGTGGTCTGCTGTGGGACATGCTGACGGTCAGCGATGTCACCAAGACATCTGCCACCATCAAGGTGCCCGAAGGCGTCGCCTTGGGCCTGCACGAGATCTGGGTCGAGCGTGTCATCGACGCTGTCAACCCTGACGGCACCATCGGCGACGGCTACGGCTACAGGTCTGGCAACCCCAGCTATCCCATCGAGCTCAAGCCGCAGCAGCAGCTGGGTGTCGTGCTTGACCGCCTGCATGTCCAGTTCACGGACGGCGTCGCGACCGGGAGCCTCGGCGACGAAGCACTCAGGATCTTGCAGGATGTCATCGACCTGCCCGGCTATCTGACCGGCCTGAAGACCGATGCGCTGGTCTATGGCACGGATGGCCGGGTGGTCTACGTGGCAGGGGCCGGCAAGATCTACATGATCGACATGCTGAGCCGCAAGTTGGTCTACGCGCTGCAGATGCCGGGGTCTCTCGCCAACATCGCGTCGCTGGCGGTTGCAGGCGACTGGATGTACGTCGCCGAGGGCACCGGTTACGGCAGTGTCGGTGGTGCGCGGCTCCTGCGCGTCAACATCAACAGCAAGGATCCGCAGTTCCTGAAAGAGATCCAGCAGCTCAACCTGCCGGGCGCGGTCGTCACCGGCCCCAGCGGCTTCGTCGACCTGGCCGTGAGCAGCGGCCGGTATCTTGCCGTGACTGCGCCCAGGGAGCGCGCCACGCGCTTTGGCTTCGCAGCCCGTGAGAAGGGCGATGTGTTCGTCATCGACCTGGAAACGATGGACAAGGCCTGGGAGAAGCAGGTCGAGGACAGCCACGGTGCAGACCGCACCCTGCGGGTCGCCGACGCCGACATCAAGTTCATCGACTTCAACACGTCGGGAATGCCGCGGACGGGCCAGGTGCCGTACTACGTCAGCGCCGGCTCGGAGACCGGCCAATTCGTCGTGAGCTTCCCTTCGGCCTACAACCAGGGCTTTGCCGCCTTCACCGCCAAGCGCGACGCGCAAGGCGGAGCCTGGAGTGACGCCAAGGTGGGCGCCACGTGGCTCAGGCCTTCGCAACCGCAGTGGTGGAACGGCACCAAGTTCCGACAGAACATTCAGCACGCCATGGGCGTCGTGGTGTCAGCAGACGGCAAGTACGCTTTCGTCGCCGACTACGAGATCCCGTTCGACGAACCCGGCTTCATGGATGGGGCGCTGGTCTACAAGCAGGCCGGCGGGAAGATCGGCATCATCAAGGACCCGTTCACCAATCCGGTCTACCTCGGCGCGACCACCCCGATCGAAGGCGCGAGTCTGGACAACCTGTCACTGTCCGCCGACGGCAAGACGCTGCTGGCGACGGCGATGGTGGAGGAATACGGCGGGCCCGGCGATGGCTACTACAGCCGCATCTTCACCACGGTGTTCCAGTACAACGCCGCGGGCTTGATTGCCGCGGCGGAGAGCGGCAGCGGCGACCTGCGCAAGCCCATCGACCTGAACAAGGACAACCTGCTGCCGCGGCGCTATGACAACCTGCCCAAGTCCTGGGCGGTTGCAACGCTGGCTTCCAACAGCGACCTCGAGCTGATCAGCCCCAAGGTGGACGCCGAGCAGCGCCCCGTGTTCGAGCTCAAGTCCAACCACAACATTGCGAAGCTGAACATCTACGTCAGCAGCTTCGGTCCGGGGCAGGGGTTGTTCCCCAACGATGTGCCCGACCTGCCGAAGTGGGCCAACGGAGATGGCAAGCGACTCAACCTGGAGGACCATGACGAGCGCATCCTGACGGCGCTCGACGTGACCAAGGGGGCGGTGATCAAGGCGGGTGAAGTCTTCAAGTTCGAGGACTTTGCCAACGATCCTGCGTTCGCCAACTTCAAGCTGACCGCTGGCCAGCGCTACTGGTGGGCGGTGGAAGCGCAACTCGCCGGTGGCGAGAGCATGATGCTGACGGCCTCGCAGCCCTTCACGGTCAAGAAGGCGTACGAGCGGTCGGACTTCGGGGGTCAATCCGTGACCATCCTGACCCACGGCTATCAGCCGCCTCTGGTCTCGGGCACGGATGGGCTCAGTTCCGTCTACGTGAATGCACTGGCGGGCAAGACGGACGCAACGTCCACCGCCGTCGCCGAACTGGCGCGGGACCTCGTACGGACCCAGGGCGCCTATGCCTACCGATACGTGCGCGACACGGGACTGTGGGAACCGCTGGACAAGGGAACCGCGCCGCAGAAGCTGGCGGACGCGGTGGCACAGGGCAAGCCGCTCGTGCTGGTGCCGGATTGGCTGATCGAGTCGGGATTCAGTGACTCAGGCTTCGCCGAAGCGACGGCCGATGCCATGTATGCCTCGCTGCTGGTGGCGGACCAGGGCACCGGCGGCAAGATCCTGTCCGGCAACATCCATCTGATCGGCCACAGCCGTGGCACGGTCGTGAATTCGGAACTGGCGCAACGCATCCTGTGGGGCGTTGACAAGTACAAGCTGGCTGCGCCTGCAGACCTGCAGATGACCACGCTGGATCCGCACGATTTCCGGCAGGACTCGCTGATGCAGAGCGAGCTGGTGTCCAAGGCCATGGTCAATGCCGACACCGCGTCGATTGCGGCGTTGCTGACCAGCTTTCCCCGTCTGCTGTTCGACGGGATCACCGAGGCGCTGCAAATCGAGGGGCTGCTGCCGGAGCTTGGCGTCGGCGACCTCATTCCGGCCAGCTTCGCGGCAGATCTGGAGAAGATCCTCAAGGGCACGATCACCAAGTACATGGCCAGCGACAACCTGCGCGACCTGCTCAAGGGTGCCGAGGTCCTGGAGGTGAATCCCAAGAAGATGGGCTTGAAGCAGATCGACTTCGCCGACTTCTTCGACCCCAACGTGACGGCCTGGAAGGGCTTGAGCTACGCCGACAACTTCTTCCAGGTGGTGGCCAACGAGTACGCGCCGCCCAACAAGACGGTGACGCCGAACGGTCGGAGCCTCGCGGGAGCGGGTTACGTTCGGGACGCGGGCTTCGATTTCGATTTCAACCTGACCGGTCTCAAGGGATTCACGAAAGACGACAAGGTGCCTGTGCTCGGCTCGCAGGCGCAGACCCACTCGCGCCCGCACGCCTGGTATGCCGGCACGCTGAGCAGCGACCTGACGTACTTCAGCGCGACCAAGAGCAAGAAGAACAAGGCGGGAGAAGTCGCAGAACCCAAGGCGTCCAGCCAGGACTGGATCATTCGTCGCCGCGCCGACAGCACGTTCGAAAAGACGGGACTGGCCACCGAGCCGGCCCTCTATGGCAGCAACCAGGCACCGTGGTACCTGCAGCGGCTGGACAAACTGCTCGGCCGCGTCGTGGAGGGATCGTCTCTCGACGCGGTGGTGGGGCAGCGCGCGAGCGCCGAGCCGGCCGATACCTGGGAGGGCGTCGGCGCAGGCTTCTTCTTCTCCAAGCTCGGGGGCGGCAGCTCGGATCGCGTTGTCGCCGGCAGTGGCAAGCGCATCGGCATCGACGACGACAACACCGAATGGGGCAAGACGACCTCGGCGGTGCCCTCGGTGTTCAATGGCGACTTCCAGGCCAGCATCCGTCCGTATTTCGGCCGCTTCCTGACAACCTACCAGTTGCCGGGGTGGTCGTTGCACAACGGCGGGGCCGTCAGCGGCGCCGACGCCAATCAGGCGACGCACCTGATGCTGCTCGGCACGGTGGACGAGGCGGAGATGAAGAAGCGTGGCGTGGACGTCGAGGCCTTCAAATCGACCTTCGCCAACTACACCGGCATCTACGGTCCCAATCTCAGCATGTCCGACCTGGCGCAGACGGTCTGGGTCAGCAACATGGCCGACTATTTGCGCGACCTGCTGATCAAGTACGCCGTCAAGGCCATCTCGAGCTATCCGCCGCTGGCCTTCCTGAAGGTTCCGTTCATCGCCAAGACGGTGGAGACCTATCTGGCCAAGGGCTTCGACTCCTTCTTCTACAGCTTCCTCGGAGGCTTCAAGCAGGAGATCGGCACCTTCGGCACCGAGCTCGAGAAGGTGGCCAACTGGGGATTCCGCCTCGACAAGGAGTATGCACAGCTGACCCACAACCGCATGGTGCTGCCCAAGTCGGCCCAGCAGCTGAGCCTCAACGTCAGCAACATCAGCTACGACAAGGACAGCGACACCTACCTGCGCGTCACTTTCCTGGTGCAGAACGCCGATGGCACCGTCACCGAGGTGCCTGCCAATCGCGAGCTGCGGCTGCGTGAACTGGGTGGCAGCTCCAACCAGACCTTCGTGATCCCGGAGGCCGCCCGTGCGAAATCGGCGCAGTCGGTGGAAGTGCGTATCGAGCTGCACAACATCCTCTACGGCACCTCGCAGCCCTTCCAGCTGCTCAAGACCGACAGCGTGACCGTCGACAACATCGTCATCGGATCCACGATGTCGGTGAAGGACAGCAGCGGGCCGCAGGACGATCAGATCGTCTTCTTCCGGGACAACCCCGCCAGCACGCCGAGTGCCTCGGACGAGGCGCTGGTCTGGCAGCGGCCAGGCGCCTTCTTCCACGCGAATGAGCACCAGCTCACGGTCACGAATGAGAGCGAGGGGGACATCACGTACAACTTGACTGCCCTGCCCAACGACTTCCTCTACCTGGGCACCGGCGCAGGCACCAGCGCCACGGTGGCGAGCGGATCAAAATCGGTCCTGGCAAACCAACCGTTGGGCAAGGGGGCTTCGACCCAGATCGATATTGGTGCGCGACTGACCGATGAAGCTCGCAAGAAATGGGGTGATGCCTATGACGCCGTGCTCGTCTCGGGGCAGTTGCGCTTCGACATGCAGCGCACGACGCCGCAGGGCAGCGTCGATGGCGGGTCGATCACGCTGCGCACCTACTATTTCGGCGAGCTGACCAACCTCAACCAGATTGATGGCGTGCTCACGGCCATGGCGTTGCGCGCCGGAGAGACCCGGACGCTGCGCATCCACAACCCTGACAACCTGACGATCGAATCAGACGGCCGTTGGAAAGTGGAAACCGACAACGGCACCACCACGCTCACCCTCGTTTCCACGGCGCAGGACCGAGGCCGCGTCGAGAGCACATTGAACTTCAAGCTCAACGACAAGGTCTACTTCAGCGCCAAAGTGCGTGTGGATGTGATGCCGACCCAGCAGGTCAACGTGGACCTGGCAAAGCTCAACACGCTGTTGCTGCAGGCGGCAACGCTGGCCCACACAGCCACCGACGATGTGGCGGGCCTCAGCGGCAACGATCGGGCCGTCTACAACCTGTTGGTGGGCCTGGCCGACAAGCTGCCGTCCGACCTGGGTGCCGCTGACCTCGAAACGCTGGGCTATGGCGTGAAGGTGGCCCTGGGCCCCAACGGCGGCGCCTACCTGCGCGACCGCTTCTACAACGCCATCGACCTCTCGTTCGTCGATGCGGCAGGCCTGGATGACGTGACGGCCAAGCGCACGACCAACATCGGCCTGGACGGCACCATCGGCGGCAGCGCCGGCGAAGCCGGCCGCTCGGGCTGGGACTTTGCGGCCAACCAGATGGGCATCCTGCTCACCTCGGGCGGCGGTGCGGTCACGAACGAGCAGAGCATCCGCAGCAAGGAATACGTGCTGAGCCGCCTGATCAACCAGACGCAGGCGGGAACCACGTACGGCGACGCGCCGTTCGTCTCCGTGCCTGCGGCGCTGCGCGAAGCGTTGGAGGCCGTCGGCGCCATTGCGGACCGCAGCCAGCGCATGTATGCGCTGGGCCGATATTTCGGCTGGCTGTTCGCCCATGAGCTGGGGCACAGCCTGGGCCTGCCCGACGAGTACAAGCTGGACGCGAGCGGGAAGCCCGTGACGTTGGTGCCCAAGCCCACGTTCATGGCGGAGGCCAATTCCGTACAGCGCTCGGACGAAGTCAACGCGCTGCTGCATCTGGCCTTGAACCGCGGCGACCGCGACCTGCCGCTGACGCGCCAGCAGGTGGACAGCCTCATCTTCTACATGCAGGCCCTCGCCAGCCACAACCCGTATCTCGGCGCGCCTCCGGCCACCGACGCGACGGCGGCCGGCGTGGCGGACGTGGCGCCGCAGCTCCAGGCCCAGGCGTCGGGCGGGACGATGACGCAGCCGGCGGCGATGCCTGTCTTCATGTCCGGCCTCCCCGTCCACGCCACCCTCCGCGGCGGCGCGTTGCAGGACGGCGCCGGCTGGAGCACGCGCGGCAACGTCGTCATCCAGGATGGCAAGGCGGTGCTGGGCGAGTCGGCCTCGCGCCAGGCGCAGCTGTCGCAGGCCTTCACGATCGGCGCCAGCGACAAGCTGCTGAGCTTCACCCTCGAGTCGCCGCACCTGCTCGCCAACGCGGCCGGCCCGTCGGACGCGTTCGAGGTGGCCCTGCTCGATGCCGCGACGGGCCTGCCCATCGCCGGCAAGGTGGCGCTCAGCGGCTCCGACGCGCTGCTCAACCTGCAGACCAACGGCCGCGAGCGGCTGGCGGCGACGGTGCGGAAGCAGCTCAACGCCGACGGCAGCGCCACCTACTTCGTCGCGCTGGCGCCGGAGCTGGCCGGCAAAGCCGTGCTGCTGAGCTTTGACCTGCTGGGCTTTGCGGCTCAGACGAGCACGATGGCCGTGCGGGATGTGACGCTCAGCGGGGACGTGCTGGCGGTGGGCGACACGGCCGTGCTGGAGGAGGACGGTTCGGTCAGTGGCGACGTGCTCGCCAACGACTTGCTGTCTGGCGCCACCAGTGTTGTCGTCGAACAGGTCGACGGCCCGGCCCACGGCACGCTGGTGCTGCTGGCCAACGGCCAGTTCAGCTACCAGCCTGCGGCCAACTTCAACGGCAGCGACAGCTTCAGCTACCGCTTTGTCATCGGCGGGCAGGCCAGCAACACCGCCACCGTGTCGATCACTGTCAAGCCCGTCAATGACGCGCCCACGCTGACCGGCCGCAGCCTGTCGGCGCAGGCCGGCCAATCCGTGGCGATCAATCCTCTCAGCACGGCGTTCGACATTGATGGCGACGCACTGACGGCCGCGGTCGTCAGCGGGCCTGCGCATGGCGTGCTCAACGTGCTGGCCGATGGCAGCTTCAGCTACAAGGCCGCTACCGGCTTTGCCGGCCCCGACAGCTTCACGTACCGCGTCAACGACGGGCAGGCCGATTCCGACGTCGTGACGGTCACCATCACCGTCAGCAACGACGGCGCGCCCAACCAGGCCCCGATCGCCGCTGGCGGTCAGGTGGCGGGCGAGGAAGACCAGGCCCTGCCACTGGGCTGGTCCAGCTTCGCGGCGAAAGACCCCGACAGCCGGCCCGACCTGCTGCAGATCGAGATCACCACCCTGCCCACCGACGGCCAGCTGCAACGCCAGCAGTCCGACGGCAGCTGGGCGGCGGTCGCCGTCGGTGATCGCTTCACCGAAGCCGAGCTGGCCGCCCGCGGCCTGCGCTTCGTGCCGGCGGCCGACGCCTCCGGCGGCGCCGGCTACGCCACGCCGGGCGACGGCAACCGGCACGAGCACTACGCCCGCATCGGTTTCCGCGCCTTCGACGGCGAGCTCTACAGCGCGCCGGCCAGCCTCGTCATCGACATCGCAGCCGTCGCCGACACGCCCACGCTCACCATCACCGGCGGCAACATCGTCACCGGCGTGGAGGACGTGGCGCTGGCGCTGCACGCCATCGTCGCCGGCCTCGTCGACAACGACGGCTCCGAGACGCTGGTGCTGACGCTCACCGGCTTGCCGGACGGTTTCACGCTGTCCGACGGCACCCACAGCTTCACGCCGTCGGCCACGCAGCGCGTCATCAACCTCGCGGGCTGGCAGCTTGATGCCCTCACGCTGACGCCGCCGCGCGACTTCAACGGCAGCGTGGCCCTGCAATTGCAGGCCACCGCCCTCGAGGGCGCCACCGGCGCGTACGCCACCACCAGCCAGATCGTCACGGCCCAGTTCGTCGCCGTGGCCGACGCCCCCACCCGGGGGCGGCGCCCGCGCGCCGTCGCCGTCACCCGCGGACTGCTGGCCACCCGCGGGGGGACGCCGGCCCACACCGCGGCGCCCCCCCCGGGCCTC
>JAYSCT010000001.1:0-26364 GCA_041914785.1 Roseateles sp. | reverse complement strand
CGGCGCGCTGCTCGGCACCCAGGTGGTCGGCTATGCGCCGCGGGGCGGCGGGCGTTATGGGCGTATTGGTGGTCCCGGGTGTTTGTCGTGCGCCTCACAAGGCGCCGGCGACCGCCACGGTCCTCACCGGCCGCGTGCTGGAAGGCTGGACGATCCAGACCCCGACCACCGGCAAGACCGCCGCGTTCGAGATCTGGGCGTCCGGCGACCGCATGACCAACGTCGGCGGCAACAGCTTCACCGTCCAGGCCATGCCCGGCAACGGTGGCCAGTGGCTGGCGCTGATGAACGGCCGGCGCAGCACGTCCTACCAGACTCACGGCGTGGAGCGCAGCGTCGACACCATTGCCGGCGCGACCTACACCCTCAGCCTGGACTACGCCGGCGGCATGGGCTTCCTCGCGGCCAACACGCAGATCGGCATCTACGTCGACGGCGTGCGCATCGCCACCCATGCCGGCACCAGCCCGACGTCCTCGCTGAACTGGCAGGCGCTGAGCTTCAGCTTCACCGGCAACGGCGCCAGCCGCACGGTCGCCATCGTGCTGGAAGGCGGCGACACCCTCGCCGCCGGCACCGCGGTGCCGCTGCGCAGCGCCATGATCGACGACATCCACCTCGTCGAGACGCTGCCGGTGGGCGCGGGCGTCGTCTACGGCCTGGCCGGCGGCAGCGTCGCGCTGCCGCGCATCGAGGCGGCGCTGGCCAACGCGGCGGGCGGCGAGCGCCTGAGCGTGAACCTGCTGGGCTTGCCCGACGGTGCCACGCTGACCGACGGCGTGCGCAGCGCCGCCGGCGGCGCGCCGGTGGACCTGGCCGGCTGGGACCTGACCCGCCTGAGCCTGGTGGCACCGGCCGGCTTCACGGGCGAATTCAGCCTCACCGTGGTGGCCGCCAGCGTCGAGACCAGCAACGGCGCCAGCGCCAGCGTCAGCCAGGGCATCAACGTGCGCGTGCTGCCGGGCACCGCGGTGGCCACGCCGGTGGGGGTCAACCCCTTCGTCGTCACGGCGACGCAGGCGCAGGCCACCCAGCGCCAGGCCGGCAGCACTGCCGTGGCCGGCCCGTCGGCCGCCGCGCTGGCACTGCTGGCCGACGACCGCGGCCGGCTGGACGCCGGCGCCACGCCGGCGCCGCTGCCCCGCACCGCCGCCGAGATCGCCCAGGACGAGGCCGACCGCGCCCGCGCCCTGAGCGATGCCTGGCTCAAGGAGCTGGAAGAGCGGGCCAAGGCGCAGTGGCAGCAGCTGGTGGGGGGCAAGTGATGGCCCTCATCCCGTCGCCTGGGCGCCACGCCCGCGTCCCGTGCTCCGGGGATAGTCGCCGCGCGGCGGCTTCCCTAGGATGCGCCCATCCGCGCTCCGGCGCGCCCGACGTTCGGACCTTCCCATGACCTTCGCCTCCTCCTCCCGCCGCTGGCTGTCCGCCGCCCTGCTGTCGCTGGGCGCCCTGGCCGGTTCCGCCCAGGCGGCGCCCACCGTCGTCACGCTGTACGGCGGCATCAACGGCTTCGGCGTCACGCCCGCTCTCGGCGTCGGCGAGTTCTTCCTGTTCAACGACCTGCCCGCCGCCGGCGACAACTCGGAAGCCGATGCGTGGATCGCGCAGGGCGGGTTCAGCGCGCTGCTGAACACCGGCTACAGCGGTGACCTGGTCGACAGCGCCGTGCTCAGGGTCGTCAGCGGCGGCTGGGGCTTTGGCGGCCAGGCGAGCCTGTACCTGAACGGCGAATTCGTCGGCAAGATCTCCGATGGCGACCCGGGCGCCGAGCAGTTCAACAAGGTCGTCGAAGACAGCTTCGACCTCATCGACCTGCTGAACCTGCTGACCGGCAGCAACGATCTGTTCGAAATCCGCCCGGCCGATGGTGCCGACGGCGGCGCCGTGGACTTCCTGGAGCTGACCTTCGTGCTGCCCGACACCGGCACGCCCGGCAACACGGTGCCCGAGCCCGCCAGCGCCGTGCTGGCAGGCATCGCGGTGGCCGGGGCCGCGCTGGCGCGCCGTCGCCGCCGCGACTGACGCTTTCACGCACACTCGCGCGCCGGCCTTTTTGGCCGGCGCGTTTCGTTTGGGCCTGCCGTGATCCGACGCTTCACCAGTTTCCTGCCCCTGCTGCCTCTGATCGTGGCCTTGCCGGTCGCGGCGCAGACGCTGCCCGAGCTGGCCGACCGCGCGCTGGCCGCCGACCCCGCCGTGCGTGCCACCGGCGCGTCGCTGCGTGCCGCTGAGGAGCGGCTGGTGCAGGCGCGTGCCGCCTACGGCCCCACGGCCAACCTGACTGCCACGTCCACCGAGACGCGCTACCAGGAGCTGCCGGCCGGCCAGACGCGGCCCTTCCGCGCCGACCAGTACGCGTTCCAGGTCAGCCAGCCCATCTGGCGCGGCGCGCTGTACCCCGCGTTGCAGGCCGCGCGCAGCCAGCTGGAGCAGGCCGGCAGCGCGCTGCTGCAGTCGCGCCTGGAGGCGCAGCAGCGGCTGGCCGAGGCCGTGCTGGAGGTGTTCAAGGCGCGTGACGTGGTCATCCACGCCACGGCGCTGCGCGAGGCCTACGGCGAGCAGCTGGCCGCGGCGCGGCGCGGCTTCCAGGTCGGCCGTGCGGCGGCGCCCGAGGTGCGCGAGGCCGAGGCGCGGGTGGACAACGCCATCGCCCAGCTGCTGGCCGCCGAGGCCGAGCTGGACCTGCGCCAGCAGGTGCTGGCCGAGGTCGCCAACGGCCCCGTGCCGGCGCTGCTGGCGCGCGCCGTGGCGCCCGAGGCGCTGCCCGTGCTGCCGGCCGACAGCGTGCTGGAGTGGCTGTCCCAGGCCGAGGCCGAGAGCCCGCAGCTGCGCCAGGCCCGGCTTGCCGTGGACGCCGCCGAGGCCGAGACGCGCAAGGCCTCGATGGCCCATGCGCCCACGGTGGACATCAACTACAACTACACCCACTCCAGCGACACCGGCACGGCCACCAGCATCTTCCCGCGCCGCGGCAACTCGTCGGCCATCGGTGCCACGCTGACCATTCCGCTGTTCGCCAGCGGCGCGACGCAGTCCAAGGTCGTCGAGACGCTGGCGCTGCGCGACAAGGCCGCCAGCGAGCTGGACCTGGCCCGCCGCACGCTGGTCATCGGCGTGCGCCAGGCCTTCGTCGCCACGCTGTCGGCGCTGTCGCAGGCCAAGGCGCTGGCCACGGCCGAGCGCTCGCAGGCGCTGTCGGTGCGCGCCAACCAGCGCGGCTTCGAGGTGGGCATCAAGACCAACGCCGACGTGCTGGAGGCGCAGGGCAAGCTGTTCGAGGCCCGGCGTGACCTGTCCCGCGCCCGGCACGATGCGTGGGCGGGTTATTTCAGGCTGCGCGCGCTGTCGGGCCAGCTCGGCGAGGCCGACTGGCAGTCGCTGGACGCGCAGCTCGTGGCCCACCGGCCGGTCGACCTCAACCGCGCCCGCGAGCGCAGCGGCTCATGACGGCCGACGACCACGACCTCGTGCTGCCGCCGCCCGCGCCCGTCGCGCAGGCGGCCGAGCTGGCGCCGGCGCTGGCGATGTGGCTGCAGCGGCTGCATGCGGCTGGCCTGGGCTGCCAGGGCGTCGCACTGCACGCGGCCGACGCCGCCTGGCGTGCGCCGTTCGAGCGCACCGACGTAGCCGACGCCTGGGCCGAGGCCCGTGCCCGCGTCACGCGCGACAGCCCCGTCGCGCTGAGCCGCGTGGCCACCGGCGAGCTGATGGTGGCCACCCACCTGGCCCTGCCCAGCGGCCAGCCCGGCATCGTCGGCGCGTTGCTCAGCCCGCCTCACAACGACCGCAGCCTGCAACTGCTGCTGCTGTCGCTGGGCTGGCTGCAGCTGACGCTGAGTGCCGCCAGCCTCGCGCACAACCAGCGCGCGGCCGAACTGCTGGAGCTGATGGGCCACGTGGCGTCGCACCGCCGCGCGCGCGCCGCGGCGCAGGACTGGGTCAACCGCACGGCCGCCTGGGCGCGGCGGGAACTGCCGCCCGACGGCGAGCTGCGGCTGTCGCTGTTCGAGGTGCGGCACGAGCGCACGCATTGGTGGGTGGCCGCCGACGTGGCCGATGCCGAGACCGGCAGCCCCGCGCTGCGGGCGGCGGGCGAGGTGGCGCAACGCGCCTTCGTCGAGGGCCGCGAGCTGGTGGAAGACGGCGCCTGGGCGCTGCCGCTGCTGGACCAGGGCGAGGTGGTGGCCGTGCTGGTGGCGCAGGGCGACACGCCGCCCACCGCGCAGCAGGTGCTGCGCACCAGCGCCACGCTGGCCGAGCCGCTGCTGCGCCACTGGCGCACGGCCGAGTTGCCGCTGCCGGTGCAGGCCTGGCGCGCGCTGCGCCGCGTGGTGGACCGCCTGCGCGGCCCCGGCCACCGGGCGTGGAAGGTCGGCGCGGCGGCCGTGGCCGTGGTGCTGGCCGTGCTGCTGCTGGTGCCGGTGGACGACCGCGTCACGGCGCACACCGTCATCGAGGGCCGCACGCGCCAGCTCGTCACGGCGCCGTTCGAGGGCTTCATCGCCGAGGCGCTGGTGCGGCCGGGCGACCGTGTGCGCCAGGGCCAGGTCTTGCTGCGCCTGGACGACCGCGAGCTGAAGCTGGACCAGGCCCGGCTGCGCGGCGAGCGTGACCAGGCCGCCGCCAAGCTGCGCCAGGCCATGGCCGACCGCGAGGCCGCGTCCGTCGCGCTGGCCAGCGCCGAGTTGCAGGGCGCCGAAGGCCAGCTGGCGCTGGTGGAGGCCAAGCTGGCGCGCGCGCAGCTGGTAGCACCCATCGACGGCCTGGTCGTCAGCGGCGACTGGGTGCAGCAGCTGGGCAGCCCGGCGGAGCTGGGCAAGGAGATGTTCGAGATCGCCGCCGAGGGCTACCGCGTCGTGCTGCACGTGCCCGAGCGCGACATCGCCCGCGTGCGCGTGGGTCAGCCCGGCGTGCTGCGCCTGGCCGGCCAGCCGCATGCCGGCCACGACTTCGAGCTCAGCCGCGTGACCGCGACGGCCAGCGTGCAGGACGGTGCCAACGGCTTCCGCGCCGAGGCCGCTTGGAAGGGCGAGGTGCCGGCGCTGAGCCCGGGCATGCAGGGCGTGGCCAAGGTCGTCGTCGGCCGCTCCAACCTGCTGACGATCTGGACGCGCGAGTCCGTCGACTGGCTGCGTCTCAAACTCTGGCAGTACTGGATCTGAAATGGACAGCCCCTCGCCCACTCTTGCGCCGCTGAACGCGGGCAAGCCTGGTCGGTCCCCCGAGGGGACGGCGATGCTTGGCGGCTTGACCGCCAAGCACATCGCCCTGGGGGGCCGGCTTGGGAGCGGCCCGGCGCTCGGCCCGCGTTGAGCCCACGTCATGCAAGCCCTGCTCTCGGAACACTGGCACGCGCTGCGCCACCTGCGCCCCCGGCTGCGTGACGGCGTCGAGCCGTTGCACCGCCGGCTGCGCGGCCGCTCGTGGGTGCTGCTGTCCGACCCCGTGGCCCAGCGCTTTCACCGCATGACGCCCGAGGTGTGGCGCGTGCTGTCGCTGTGCGACGGGCGCCGCACGCTGGACGAGGTCTGGGACGCGGCCTGCGCCGCGGCCAGTGATGACGGCGCGACGATCTCGCAGCATGAGCTGGTGCAGCTGGTGTCGTCGCTGCATGCCAACGACCTGCTGCAGACGCAGGTCTCGCCCGACGCCGGCGAGGTGTTCGAGCGTTTCCAGCGCCAGCGCAAGGCCAAGTTCAAGCAGAACTGGCTGAACCTGATGAGCCTGCGGCTGCCGCTGTTCCACCCCGACGCGTGGTTCGACCGGCAGACCGCGCTGGCACGCGCGCTGTTCAGCCTGCCGGTGCTGCTGCTGTGGCTGGCCCTCGTCGTGCCCGCGGCGGTGCTGGGCGCGCAGCACTGGCAGGCACTGACGCAGAACCTGTCGGACCGCGTGCTGTCCGCCAGCAACCTGGTGCTGCTGTGGTTCGTCTACCCGCTCGTCAAGGCGGTGCACGAGTGGGCGCATGGCCTGGCCGTGAAGGCGCATGGCGGCACGGTGCGCGAGGTGGGGCTGCTGTTCATCCTGTTCACGCCGGTGCCGTATGTGGACGCGACGTCGTCCTACGGCTTCGCGTCCAAGTGGGCGCGGGCGCAGGTGGCGGCGGCGGGCATCCTGGCCGAGCTGGCGCTGGGCGCCGTGGCGTTGTTCGTGTGGCTGGCGGCCGAGCCGGGGCTGCTGACCGCGGTGGCCTACAACGTCATTCTCATCGCCGGTGTGTCGACGCTGCTGGTCAACGGGAACCCGCTGATGCGCTACGACGGCTACTTCATCGCGACCGACCTGCTGGAGCTGCCCAACCTGGCGCAGCGCGCCCAGGCCTACTGGGTCTACCTCAGCGACCGCTGGCTGTTTGGCGCACGCGACGCCGAGCCGCCCATGGTGTCGGACGGCGAGCGCTGGCTCCTGTTCCTTTACGGCGCCATCGCGCCCATCTACCGGCTGCTCATCACGGTCGGGCTGATCTGGTTCGTCGCCAGCGAGTACCTGCTGATCGGCGCCATCATGGCCGTCATGGCAGGTTGGCAGGCGCTGGTGATGCCGCTGTGGAAGGCCTGGAAGCACCTGGACGAAGGCGGTTCGCTGGCGCGCCGGCGCGACCTGGCCAAGCGTCGCGCGCTGCTGCTGGCGGCGGGCGTGCTGGGCTTCCTGGGCCTGGTGCCGCTGCCGTTCTACTCGGTGCACCAGGGCGTGGTGTGGCTGCCAGACGAGGCGCTGGTGCGTGCCGAGGCGGCCGGCCAGATCAGTGCCGTGCAGGCGGCGCCGGGCAGCACGGTGACGCGCGGCGCGGCCATTCTCAGGATCGACAACCTGCCGCTGCAGGCCGAGCTGGCGCAGGCCGCCGCGGCGCTGGCACAGACCGAGGCCACGCTGCGCCGCGCCGAGGTGGCCGAGCCGGCGCGCGCCATCCCGCTGCGCACCGAGCTGGCCGCGCGGCAGCAGCGCTACGAGGAAGCGCGCGCCCGCGTCGCCGCGCTGGACGTAGCGGCCAACATCGCCGGCCGCTGGGTGCCCGACGCGCCCACCGAGCTGACCGGCCGCGCCGTCAAGCGCGGCGAGCTGCTGGGCTACCTCGTCGCCGGCCCGACCGACCGCGTGCGCGTGGCCGTGTCGCAGGAGGATGCCGACCTCGTGAAGCACCGGGTGCAGGGCGTGCAGGTGCGGCTGATGCAGTGGCCGCACGCCACGCAGGACGCGAGCGTGCGCCGCCAGGTGCCGGGCGGCGGCTTCGAGCTGGTGTCGCTGGCGCTGGGTTCGTCGGGCGGCGGCGAGGTGGCTGTGGACCCGTCCAAGGAGGGCGGCAAGCACAGCCTGCGCCGCGTGTTCGACATCGAGCTGCAGCTGGCCCAGCCGTCGCCCAGCGCCGTGTTCGGCGACAAGGTCTGGGTGCGCTTCGACCTCGGCGCCACGCCGCTGGCGGCGCAGTGGCTGCTGCGGCTGCGCCAGGCCTTCCTCGCGAGGCTGAATGTCTAGCCTGGCCGCCGACCTGCGCTGGCTCAAGGCCCTGGCCGGCCCGGAGTTCCGCCGCGCCGACACGCTGCGCGACGAGCGCGGCGCGGAGGGTGACCAGAAGCTGGAGCGCTGGCTGCGCGACGTGGCCGGCTGGCTGCCGGTGCGGAGCGAGTCGGCCGCCAGCGTGGCCGCGCTGAGTGCCGCCATCGCCGCGCAGCCGCTGCGCGATGCAGCGGACGAGGCCGTCGTGCGGCAGCTGCACGACGCGATGGCCGCGCTGCGCGCGAACGCCCGCGACGGCGCCGCACTGGCCCGTGCGCTGGGCGCCGTGGGCGAGGCGGCGCGCCGCCGGCTGGGCCTGTGGCCGCACCCGGTGCAGTTCGCCGGCGCACGGCTGCTCATCACCGGCCAGCTGGCCGAGATGCGCACCGGCGAGGGCAAGACGCTGGTGGCCGCGCTCGCCGCCACGGTGATGGCCGCCAGTGGCGCGCGCGTGCATGTCGTCAGCACCAACGACTACCTCGCGCAGCGCGACTGCGAGGAGATGGCGCCGCTGTTCGCGTTCTTCGGCCTCGATGGCGGCTTCGTCAAGGGCGGCATGGAGCCCGACGAGCGCCGCACGGCCTACCGGCATGCGGTCTGCTACGTCAGCGGCAAGGAGCTGGTGTTCGACTACCTGAAGGACCGCCTCGCCGGCCACGGTCTGCTGCCGGGCCGCGTGGCCGGCCTGCGCGGCTTCGTGCGCGGCGAGTCGGCCGAGCCGCTGATCCCGGCGCTGCATTTCGCCATCGTCGACGAGGCCGACAGCGTGCTCATCGACGAGGCCCGCACGCCGATGATCATTTCGCAGGAGTCCGAAGGCATCCACGAGCCGGCGCTGCTGGCCTGGGCCATCGCCGCCGCGCGCGATCTGCGCGAGGGCCAGCACTTCACGCTGAAGCTGGCCACCCGCGAGGTGGAGCTCAAGCCCGGCGCGCTGGACGCCTGCCCGCCGCTGCCCGACGGCGTGCGGCCCGTCTGGCGCGCGCGGCCGTGGCGCGAACAGCTGCTGCGCCAGGCGCTGACGGCGCTGCACTTCTACGAGCGCGACCAGCACTACATCCTGGCCCCCGGCGACAAGCCCGAGGAGGGGCTGAAGGTGCAGATCGTCGACGAGAGCACCGGCCGCGTGATGGCCGACCGCAGCTGGGAGCAGGGTCTGCACCAGCTCATCGAGGCCAAGGAGGGCGTCAAGCTCACGGCGGGCCGCGACACGCTGGCGCGCATGACCTTCCAGCGCTTCTTCCGCCGCTACTACCTGCTGGCCGGGCTGACCGGCACCGCCGCCGAGGCCGCCCGCGAGCTGTGGGCCACGTACCGGCTGCGCGTGCGCCGGCTGCCGACGAACAAGCCCATCCAGCGCCGCGAGCTGCCGCCCGCTGTGCTGCCGGATGCCGCCGCCAAGTGGCAGGCCGTCGCCGACGAAGCCATGGCGGCCGCCGCGCGCGGCCAGGCGGTGCTGGTGGGCACGCGCAGCGTGGAGGCCAGCGAGGCCGTCGCCGCGGTGTTTGCCGAGCGCGGCGTGGAGGCCACCGTGCTGAACGCGCGCCAGGACGCCGAGGAGGCCGCCATCGTGTCGCGTGCCGGCGCGTCGGGCCGCATCACCATCGCCACCAACATGGCCGGCCGCGGCACCGACATCAAGCCCGACGCGCAGGCGCTGGCCGCCGGCGGGCTGCACGTCATCCTCACCGAGTTCCACGAGTCGCCGCGCGTGGACCGCCAGCTGTTCGGCCGCAGCGGCCGCCAGGGCCAGCCCGGCACCGCGCGCGCGCTGGTGGCGGCCGACGATCCGCTGTTCAAGACCCTGCCGGCCGCCCTGCGCGCCGCGCTCGCCCGCGGGCAAGGCCTGGCCCTGGCCGTGCGCCTGGCGCAGCGCGACGCCGAGCGCCGCGCCTGGCAGATGAGAAAACAGACTCTGCGGCAGGACCGCGAACTGCACCGCATCATCGGCATTGCCGGTTCCACGACATGAAGCCCACGCCTCTTTCACCTGCCCTTCCTGCCCTTCTTGCCCTCCTTGCTCTGCCGAGCCTGCCCGCCTCGGCGCAGGAGTACGACTGCATGATCGAACCCGCGCAGACGGTGGAGATCCGCAGCCCGGTCGTCGGCATCCTGGAGCGTGTGCACGCGCGCCGTGGCGACCCCATCCGCCAGGGGCAGGTGCTCGTCAGCATCGAGAGCAGCGTGGAGGCCAGCGCGGCGGAGTCCGCCCGCGCGCGCGCCGATGCGCAGGGCCAGGCCGAGATGTCGCGCGCCAAGGTGGGCGCGCTGCGCGAGAAGGCGCGGCGGCTGCAGGACCTGCTGACGGAGGAGTTCGTTTCCGCCCAGGCCGTGGAAGACGCGCAGGCCGAACTCAAGCTGGCGGAAGCCGAGCTGAAGACGGCCACGGAGAACAACCAGATTGCGCGGCTGGACCACCGCCAGGCCGTCGACCAGCTGCGCCGTCGCCAGATCCTGGCGCCGTTCAGCGGCGTCGTCGTCGACCAGTACCTCTACCCCGGCGCGCTGATGGACAGCAGCGACACCAAGAAGCCCGTGCTGAAGATCGCGCAGACCGACCCGCTGAAGGTGCAGGCGCTGCTGCCGGTGAAGGCGTTCACGGCGGTAAAGCCGGGGCAGATGGTCAGCGTCACGCCCGAGGCGCCGTTCTCGGGCAAGCCCATCCAGGCCAGGGTGCGCACGGTGGACCGTGTCGTCGACGCGGCCGCGGGCACCTTCGGCATCGTGGCCGAGATTCCGAACGCCAAGGGTGAACTTCCGGCAGGGCTGCGCTGCCGGGTCAAACTCTGAGCATGTTGAAGCTGCTGCTGGCGCCGCTGCGCTGGCTCGTCCGCGTCGTCCTCGCGCTGCTCATCCTCTTCGAGGAATGGGGCTGGGAGCCGCTGCGCCGCGCGTTTGCGCTGCTGGCGAGGCTGCCGGTCATCCGGCAGGTCGAGGCGCTGCTCAAGCGCCTGCCGCCGCGATGGGCGCTGGTGGTGCTGGTGCTGCCCAGCCTGCTGATCCTGCCCATCAAGCTGCTGGCCGTGTGGCTGGTGGCCGAGGGGCGCGTCACGCTGGGTGTGGCCGTCATCATCGCGGCCAAGCTGTTCGGCACGGCGCTGCTGGCGTGGCTGTTCCAGCTCATCCAGCCGGCGCTGATGCAGCTGGCTTGGTTCGCGCGGCTGCATGCGCGCTGGACGGCCTGGAAGGCCGAGCTGCTGGCCTGGGTGCGCGCCAGCGCCGTGTGGCGCGCGGCGCGGGCCGTCAAGCGGCGGCTGCTGCGCCGCTGGCAGGCGTGGCGCCGCTCGGCGCCGCCGTGACGCGCAGGCGCAGCGTGGCCGTGGTGCCCCGGCCCGGTTCGCTGCGCAGCAGCAGGCTGCCGTCCATCAGCTCGATGATGGCCTTGACGATGGACATGCCCAGCCCCGTGCCGGGAATGGCGCCGGAGCGGTCGGCGCGGTAGAAGCGCTCGCTGACGCGGGCCAGCTCTTGTGCGGTCATGCCGATGCCGCGGTCCTCGACCTCGATGTCCACCTGCCCGCCCTCCGCCGGCCGCAGCCGCAGCGTGACGGGGCCGCCGCCGGGCGAGTACTTGTAGGCGTTGGACAGCAGGTTGCGCAGCGCCTGCGCGAGCTTGCTGGCGTCGGCATGCACCCACAGCGGCTGTGCCGCCGGCTGCAGTGCCGGTGCCTCGCGGCCCGCGGGCACGCCGAAGTCGTCGACGGTGCGGCGCAGCAGGTCGTTCAGGCAGACGGGCGCGAAGTGGAAGTCCAGCGCGCGGCGGGCCTCGATGCGCGACAGGTCCAGCAGCTCGTCCAGGATGTCCATCATGGCGCGGCTCTGCCGGTGCACGCGCTGCAGCAGCTCGCGGTGGCGCTCGGGCGACATCTCGCGATGGATGAGCAGCTCGACGAAGCCGAAGATGCTGGTCATGGGCGTGCGCAGCTCGTGCGCGGCGGTGGACAGGAACTCGCTCTTCAGCCGGTCGAGCTCGAACTCCTGGCTGACGTCGCGGATGTGCAGCAGCTGCGGCGTGTCGGCGCCGCCGCCGTCGTGCAGCGCGAACGACAGGATGCGGGGCATCGGCTTGGCCATGCGCACGATGCGTGGCGCGTCGCGCAGCTCCTGCAGCCGCAGCGGCCGCTGCGCCTCGGGGTCGTCGAAGCGGCCCTGCAGCAGCGCCTCCAGGCCGGCCTCGTCCTGGCCCAGCACCTGCCGGTCCGGCAGCATGGTCAGGAAGACGCAGGCGGGGCTGACGAACTGCACGCGGTGCTGGGCGTCGAAGGCGATGAAGCCGTCCGGCGTGAGGTTGAAGATCGCATGCAGCTGGCTGGTCTGGCGGCGCAGCCGCGCCACCATGTCGCCCACCTGGCTGGACAGCTGCTCGATGGCGCCGGCGCGCGGGCCGTCACCGGCGGAGCCGGCCGAGCCCAGCATCTCGCTCATCGTCTCCATCGCGTGGGCGCGGGCGTCCAGCTCGGTGCGCAGCTGGTTCTCCAGCAGCTGGCGCTCGGTCACGTCGCGCAGCACGATGACGGCGCCGGCCGCATCGCCGGGCTCGGAGCGCACCGGCGCGAGGCTGGCCTCCAGCATGCGCTCGCCGCGCTCGAAGCGGCGGCCGTGCCAGCCGTCCTGCGCCGTCGGGTCCACGGCCAGCTCGGGCAGCAGCGCCGCGATGGGCTGGCCCAGCAGCGTGGCGCTGGCACCGCCCAGCAGTTCGCCCAGCACCGGGTTGGCCAGCACGACGATGCCGGCCCTGTTGACGGTGGCCACGCCGTCGGCGATGGAGGCCAGCGTGACGGCCGCCTGTGCGCGCTCGGCCTGCAGCGAGGCCGCCACCTGGTTGACCACCTCGAAGGTGCGCTGGAATTCCAGCGGCGCCTGGTCCACCCGCACCGGCAGCAGCGCCTGGCCGCCCTGCTGCAGCCGGGCACCGAGGTCGCTGACACGGTCCAGCTGGCCCAGCCAGCGCCTGAGCGGCCACCAGACCAGCGCGATGCCCGCCAGGATGCCGGCGACGGCCAGCAGCAGCGCCAGCCGCATGACCTGCCAGAGGTCGGCGGCCACGCGCTCGCTCCAGACCGTCAGCCGCGTGACGCCGTAGTCGCGCCCGCCGACCGTGATCGTGGCATTGACCGGCGCCTGCCGCGAGGCGACATGGCGCACCAGCCAGCCCGGCGGCGTGGGGTCGGGGCGGTCCTGGCGCACGACCTCGATGCGGCCGCCCTTGAGGTCGATGAACGCGGCCCGCTCGAACAGCGGATGCGTGATGGCGCCGTCCAGCGTGCGCTTGATGGTGTCGTAGTCGCCCACGATGGCGGAGTCGGCAACCGCGGGCGACAGCAGCGCCGACATCGCCTGCGCGCCGGTCTCGGCGTCGTCCAGCGAGGTCTTGAACGCATAGGCCAGGAAGACGCCCGCCGCGGACGCGACCAGCAGCGACAGCGCCGCGGTGTAGACCAGCATCACGCGCGCGACCAGCGAGCGCGGCAGCAGGGCGTCGATGCGGTGCATGGGCTCAGCGCAGCGCGGCCGGCGCGGATTGGTAGAAGCGCCGGTAGGACGCGTACTCCTGGCCGTCAGAGGCGACGAACACCGCGTCGGCCGGCAGCCCCACCCGCTTGGCCCCGCTGGCCAGGATCTCGCGGCCCTGCGGGTCCTGCGCCATGCCGATGAAGGCCTTGGCGACGGCCTGCGCATCGCGTGCCGGCACCTTGGGCGACACCATCAGCGCCAGGTCGTGATACGGCTCGGAACTCCACAGCACGCGGAACTGCCGGCCCTCGCGCTTGGCATAGCCCTCCACGAGCTGCGAATTGGCGCCCACGGCGGCGACCTTGCCGCTGAACAGCTGCGCGAAGGCGCCGTCCATGTTGCCGCCGAACACGGCGCGCACGTTGACCTTCTGCTGCAGCAGCTGGGCGTAGGTGGTCTTGTAGGCGATGAAGGCCTCGGGGCCGGGGAAGCCGATCTCCTTGCCTTCCAGCTGGGCGAGGCTCTTCACCGGCGAGTCGGCGGCGACGACGATCTGGCCGTGCAACGGCGGCGTGTTGCGCCGGCCGAAGACCTTCCAGCCCATCTGCTCGCGCTCCGGGCTGAACAGGTGGTTGGTGAAGGCGAACTCCACCTCCTGCGCCAGCACGAAGGCGGTCGTGTCGGCCGAGGTGCGGCCCAGCTTCAGCGACAGCTTGACGCCGCTCTTCTCGGACACGTAGGCGACGATGGGGTTCCAGTACGACGCCGCCGTCGTGATGTTGGCCTGGTTGACCGGGGAGAAGCTGTACGCCGTCTGCGCCGCGGCAGGCGCGGCCAGGCCGGCAACGGCCAGCAGCAGGGAGAGGGCTTTCATCGGGGCTCCAGGAGCGGGGGGCGGTGCGCCGATTGTGGGCACCGCGGCCCGGCTTGCCCACCGCGACGCGCCTGCCCCGCCCCGTCGCCGTGAACTTGTCCGCTGCGCCGTGGCGCTCAGCCCACGGTCACGCGCACGGGAACGGGTGCGGGCAGGGCCGTGCCGGCGCGCCAGGCGCGGCCCTGGTCGATCTCGGCGCGGATGGCCGCGAGCTGCTGCTGCCGCTCGTCGCGGTAGAACAGGTTGTAGGCCTCGAACGGGATGAGCCGGCCGTCCGGCCGCGCGATGTGGATGCAGCTCTTCTTCAGCGCGCGGATGTCCAGCGACTGCGCATCCATGAACTGCACGATGAGCACGCGGAACACGTCGCGGTAGCTGAGCTGTGGCGCATCGACGCGTGGCAGGCAGCACAGCAGCTCCGACAGGCAGTTGGCGCCGCTCTCGGGCGAGTGGTTGGTGGAGAACAGCTTGAACACGGCCGCCTTCAGCGCCGGGTCGCCCTCGAAGACGATGGTGCTGCGCTCGCCGGCCAGCAGCGTCTGGGCGTCCAGGTAGCGGGTCAGCGGCACCAGGCCGCTCTCGCCACGGATGGCGTAGGCCATCGCCAGCGTGTCGGGGTTGCACGGCACGGGCAGCACGTCGGCGGTCGTGAACACGCCCGATTGCTCGGCGATGCGGCGGCGCAGCTCGCTGACGGTGAGCCGGTGCTTCGCCGCGTCGTAGGCCTCCACGCGGCCGGCGTTCTGGATGGGCTGCAGCGTCACGCCGCGCACGCAGGAGAACGACTGCCCGTGGCGGATCACGTCGCCGATCTCGTCGTCGTTGACGCCGCGCTTGACCGTCATCACCAGCGTGGTGGACAGGCCCAGCGTCTCCAGCCGCGCCAGAGCCTCGTCGTGCGGGCGGCGCAGGTCGGCGCCGCGCAGGTCCATCAGCGCGTCGCGCTTCAGCGAATCGAACTGCAGGTAGACCTCCAGCCCCGGCGCGTAGCTCGCCAGCCGTTCGGCAAAGGCCGCGTCCTGTGCGATGCGCAGCCCGTTGGTGTTGACCATCAGGTGCTTGATGGGCCGGGCGCGGGCGGCGTCGAGGATGTCGAAGAACTGAGGGTGCAGCGTCGGCTCGCCGCCGGAGAGCTGCACGACGTCGGCTTCGCCCTCGCTGGCGACGATGGCGTCCAGCATCGCGATGACCTCGTCGAGGGACCGGTGCGTCAGCCGCTCCGGCCCCGAGGCCGCGTAGCAGGTGGGGCAGCGCAGGTTGCAGTGGTCGCTGATCTCGACGATGGACAGGCAGCTGTGCTGCATGTGGTCGGGGCACAGGCCGCAGTCGTAGGGGCAGCCGTAGTGCATGGGCGTCGCGAAGCGCTGCGGCATCTCCGGCGGCTTCACGTAGACCTCGCGGCACAGCCGGTAGTAGTCGGCGTCGTCGCTGACGAGCACGCGCTCGGTGCCGTGCGCGGGGCACCACTTGTCCATGAAGACCTGCTCGTCCTTGATGACGATCTTGGCCTCGCAGGGCCGCAGGCAGGTCGTGCAGACCGACTGCGTCGTGTCGTAGAACAGGTAGGGGCGGACTTTGCGGGTCATGCGGTTCCGCGCGCGGCGCGCAGCGTGAGGGGCAGGTAGACGGCCAGCGCGACCAGGCAGGTCCACTGGATGCCCGACAGGCGCAGCGGGTACGCCACGGGCACGGGCTTCAGGAACTCGACGCCGAAGCGCCACAACAGGTAGCCGGCGAGGAACAGCCTGAACGCCAGGCCCGGCGTGGCGAAGCGGGCGCGGCTCAGCGCCCAGCCCAGCGGCAGCACGATGGCGATCTCGTACAGCTGCGTCGGGTGGCGCGGCGTGCCGTCGCCGAAGTCCACGCCCCAGGGCAGGGCGGTGGGCAGGCCGTAGGTGTCGTCATGCAGGCCGGCGAGGAAGCAGCCGATGCGGCCGATGGAGAGCCCCACCGCGATGGGCCACACCATCGCGTCGCCGGTGCTGCGCGTCTGGCCGGTGAGCTGCTTGGCGATCTCCACGCCGATCAGCCCGCCCAGCAGGCCGCCGACGATGCTCTGGCCCGGCCAGGCCAGTGAGCGGCTCTCCCAGAGCGCACGTGCGATGTCCGGCCGCTCGATGAGGAAGACGAGCTTGTTGCCCAGCGCGGCGCCGATCAGCAGCCCCACCAGCACGCCGAAGTTGCCCGGCGCCAGCGCGCCCCCGCGCTGCTGGCCCTTCAGCGTGCGGCGCCACATCGCCGCGCCCAGCGCCATGCCGGCCCAGGCGAAGGCGGTGTGGGCCCAGGCGGCGGCGGTGGCGCTGGCGATCAAGCGTCTTCGCGCGGCGAGCGCAGCAGCAGCCACGCGCACAGGCAGGCCAGTCCGCCGCCGATCAGCAGCGACGGCAGGGCGATGCCTATAAAGGCAGGCTTGACGGTGGCGGAAATCACCGTAAACACGCCGCCGCACAGCCCCACCAGCCCGAACCCCAGCGTGGCCACGACGAGCAGGCAAGCCGTGATGAAGCGCCAGGCACGTGCGAGCCCGTCGCTCATGGACGTGTGCGCCGCAGCCAGGCGCGACGCAGAAGTCGCCCGCACCACCACGCGAGCGCGCCACCGATGAGCAGGCTGGGTACGGCGATGACCAGCGCCGCGCCAGCGTAGCTGCCGGACCGGCTGGACAGGACGTCGGGCAGCGCCATCAGCGTGAACGCCGCGCCGCACAGGCCGGCCAGGCCGAAGCCCAGCGTGGCCACCAGCAGCACGCCGATGACGAGGATGCGCCCCAGGCTGGGGCTGGTGTTTTCAGTCATGAAGCATCTCCCCGTTGTTCAAGCGCGATCCTTCGACGGCCGGGGTCCGTCCGGCAGGCGGCTGATCAGGAACGCGCAGCACCAGGCGAGGGCGAAGCCGCCCACCAGGCAAGGTAGCGCCAGCACCAGGAAGGGCCGGCCCGGAACGTCCAGCGCCATCAGCGTGACGTAGCCGGCGCAGGCGCTGATGGCCAGGAAGCTCAGCGCGCCGGCGCCGAGCACGGCGGTCAGCAGGCCGCGTGCCAGCGGGTTCATGCCAGCAGGCCCGCGACGCGTGCGCGCAGCACGTCGGGCGTCACGTCGGCCGGCTTCATCGGCGCGTCCACCGTCAGGCTGATGGGGCTCCAGAGCCCGCGCCGCAGCGGCTTCACCATCGCCTTGCCGCCCTCGACGCGAGAAAAGAAGCTGCCCCACAGGTTGCCCAGCGCCATCGGGATGACGGGCACGTCGGGCAGGCCGTCGATGAGCTTCATGACGCCGCCCTTGAACGGCTGCAGTTCACCGTCGCGCGTGATGCCGCCCTCGGGAAAGATGCAGACCATCTCGCCGTCGGCCAGCACCGCGCGGGCGGCGGCGAAGGCGGCTTCGTAGGTGGCCGGGTCGGCCTTGGCCGGCGCGATGGGGATGGCCTTGGCGAGCTTGAACATCCAGCCCAGCACGGGGATCTTGAAGATCTGGTGGTCCATCAGGAAGCGGATGGGCCGCGGGCTGGCGGCCATCAGCAGCACGGCGTCGACGAAGCTGACGTGGTTGCACACCAGCACGGCCGGGCCGGTCGTCGGGATGCGCTCGTCATGGACGATGCGAAAGCGGTAGATCAGCCGGGTGAGCACGAAGGCCGCGAAGCGCAGCAGGTACTCCGGCACGATGAGGAAGATGTAGATGCCCACCACCGCGTTGGCCAGGCCCACGGCCAGGAACACCTGCGGGATCGTCAGGCCCGCGCCCAGCAGCGCGCCGGCGATGACGGAGCTGGCGATCATGAACAGCGCGTTCAGGATGTTGTTGGCCGCGATGATGCGGGCGCGATGCGTGGGTTGCGCGCGCAGCTGGATCAGCGCGTACATGGGCACGCTGTACAGGCCGGCGAACAGCGCCAGCAGCGTCAGGTCGGCCAGCACGCGCCAGTGCGCATGCACGGCCAGGAAGGCGCTCACCGTGTACGGCGCGCTGGCCGGCAGGCCGGTGGACGCGAAGTACAGGTCAATGGCGAAGATGCTCATGCCGAGGGCGCCCAGCGGCACCAGGCCGATCTCGACGTGGCGCTTGGACAGCATCTCGCACACCAGCGAGCCGATGCCGATGCCGATGGAGAACACCGCCAGCAGCAGCGACGCCACCTGCGGGCTGCCGTGCAGCACCTCCTTGGCGAAGGCCGGGAAGTTGCTGAGGAACACGGCGCCGAAGAACCACATCCACGAGATGCCCAGCAGCGAGCGGAACACCGCCAGCCCCTCATGCGCCAGCTTGAGGTTGCGCCAGGTCTCCGTGAAAGGGTTCCAGTTGATGACGAGGTGGGGGTCGGTCGACGGGCTGGCGGGGATGGCCTGCGCCGTCGCGCGGCCCAGCACCGCCAGCGCCAGGCAGGCCCAGGCCACGTGCTGCGGGCCGACGATGGGGGTGTCCACGAGGATGCCGCCGGCCAGCTGGCCCAGCAGGATGGCGACGAAGGTGCCCATCTCCACCATGCCGTTGCCGCCGGTCAGCTCGCGCTCGCTGAGCTGCTGCGGCATGTAGGCGTACTTGACCGGGCCGAACAGCGTGGAGTGCAGGCCCATCAGGAACACGCAGCCCAGCAGCGCGGGCACTTCTGATCTGTAGAAGCCCCACGCGGCGATGACCATGATGGCGATCTCCAGGCTCTTCACGAGCTGCATGAGCCGGGCCTTGTCGTGCTTGTCGGCCAGCTGGCCGCTGGTGGCCGAGAACAGCACGTAGGGCAGGATGAACAGCGCGCCGATGACGAGGCCGGCCATGCTGGGCGGCAGCCAGTCCAGCTGGAGCTGGTAGGTCACCATCAGCGTGAACGCGAACTTGAAGACGTTGTCGTTCGCGGCGCCGAGGAACTGCGTCCAGAAAAAAGGCGCGAAGCGGCGCTGGCCCAGCAGGGCGAACTGATTGGGATGCTCTTGGCTCATTGCTTGACCAGCTGCGGAGGTTCCGAAAGATTGGCGCGCTGAAGCCAGGCGAACATCGAGTCGACGGTGACCGTGTCGATGTGGCCGCTGAAGCGGCGCGCGCTCGGATGATCGTCGAAAGCGATGTTGGCCTTGGTGAGCCGGCCGCCCAGCCGCGTCATCGTGGACAGGTGCAGGTCGGTGGGCTGGTAGCCCTGGGTCTTCAGCCAGGCCTGCGCGTCGCGGCGGTTGTTGATGCCCGTCGCGGCCGAGCCGGCCAGCGTCTCCAGCACCCACTGGTTGCTCTGCTGGTAGGTGGTGCCGAAGGCGTAGGCCACCATGCTGTAGCGCCGCTCGTTGAAGCGCGCGATGAAGGCGTTCTGCGGCAGCACCTGCAGCAGCGCCTGCTGCAGCTCGGGCTTGAGCACGACGAAGGCGGCGTCGTAGCGGTGCGGGCGGTCGAGGAAGAACTCGCCCAGGCCCTGGCGGTACAGCGCCGCGTGATCGGTGCCGCACTGGTTGAGCTTGTGCGCGACGCGCCAGACGCCCGCCTGCGGGTCCTTGTAGACGAAGCCCAGGTGCGACCACTGCAGGCCGTACTTGGACAGGTCCTGCCCGGCCCGCGCCAGGATGGCGACCTGCGCGCCGCTGGCGTCCAGCTGCCGCGCCGTGGCCTGGGCCAGGTTCAGGCCCTGCTCGATCTGGCGGACCGTGGGCTGCTTCTCCTCGCACGGCCGGCCGGCGTGCGCGGCCGTGGCGACGACCAGCGCCGCGAGCACCAGGGCGGGCTTCAACGGGTGACCTGCTCGTTGTGCAGCAGCGCCTTGCCGATCTCGTTGGGGATGAAGGCGATGACCTCGCCGGCCACCGACAGCACGGTGCCCGCGCCGATGACCGACACGGTGACCGCCGCGCCGGTGGACACGACGACGCCCTCGGCCAGCTTGCCCGAGGCTTTGATGCTGATGCGGGCGCCGTCGGACACGCGCTCCAGCACCCAGACCGTGGCGCCGCCGACAACCTCGACGCTGACGACCACCAGCGTCACGCCGGCCGACAGGATGCCCACCGGCAGCGCGCTGAGCGCCACGCCGGTGGCGCTGACCGCGCCGACCGACAGCACCACGGGGGCCAACGACAGCGCCGCGCTGGCTTCGGACGGGCTGGTGTGGGCCAGCGCCGGCTGGCTCAGGGCCAGGCACAGGCTGGTGAGGGCGAACAGGTGTTTCATGAGGGGCTCCCGGGGTTACTGGGCCTGGCCGTCGGCGTGCATGGCGGCCTCGCGGCGGCCCTGCATGCGGGCTTCGAGCAGGTCGGCCTCGTGCGCGTCGCGCAGCATCTTGGCCAGCGTGAAGACGTTCGAAATGAGGTACAGCCAGCAAACGCCCAGGTAGGCCTTCCACACCGGCTGGATCTCCATGCGCCACAGGCCCCAGCCCGTCAGGCCCATGGCCAGCGCGAAGCCGGTCCAGACAACGAGGCGCCACATGGGCGTGTCGACGGGGCGGTCCTGGTTGTCGCGGATGAACTTGGCCAGCGCGAACGCCGTGGACAGGCAGAACACGTAGCCCATCACCATGAACGCGCGGTCCAGGTCCTGCCCCGGCAGCCAGGCCAGGCCCGAGCCGCACAGCATGACGCTGAGGCCGAAGGACACCCAGACCTGCAGGCGCCAGGCGCTGGTGTCACGACGGATGAAGGGGGAAGAGGACATGCTGGGGGACTCCCTGTGTTCTGGAATGGCCGCGATCTTGCGCGAAGCCGGCGGTGCGGCCCTTGGGAATAGTTCCGAGGCGCGCGGCGAGCGACGTCCGGTAGCGTTTTGCGACACCGCAGGGCTCCAATCCGCCCTTTCGCTGCGGATGCCGGTCAAGTGGGGCGCATCCTGCGCTACCGTTCGCGCCCATGTCGAGCACGCAATCCCTCGTGGCCCTCATCAAGGCCGAGTTGAAGAGCCAGGGCCTGAGCTACGCCGAGCTGGCGCGGGAGCTGGCGCTGTCGGAGTCCAGCGTGAAGCGCATGCTGGCGCCGGGCGGGGAGATGCCGCTGTCGCGCGTGGACGAGATCTGCCGCGTGCTGAAGCTGGAGTTCGCCGAGCTGGCCGCGCGCATGGCCGCGCAGGCGCCCACGCAGCGCGAGCTGAGCCTGGAGCAGGAGAAGGCCGTCGTGGCCGACCCCAAGCTGCTGCTGGTGGCCATCTGCTGCCTGAGCCTGTGGGCGCTGGAGGATGTGCTGGCCCGCTACCGGCTCAGCGAGGCGGATGCCGTGGCCGCGCTGGTGAAGCTGGACCGGCTGGGCGTCATCGAGCTGCGGCCCAACAACCGCTACAAGCTCAAGGTCGCCAAGACGCTGCGCTGGCGGCCGCAGGGGCCGGTGATGACGTTTTTCCGAGAGCGCGTGATGGCCGACTTCTTCGCCGGCGGCTTCGACGGCGACGGCGAGCTGCTGACGCTGGTGCACGGCGAGTTCGGCGCCGGCCATGCGCGCGAGCTGGCCGAGCGGCTGCAGCGCGCGGCGGACGACTTCGCCCGCCAGCACCTGCTGGACCAGAAGCTGCCGTCGGCCGAGAAGCGGCCCTACAGCGTCGTCATCGGGCTGCGGTCGTGGGTGTTCGAGGCCTTCCGCGACCTGGAGCGGCCGGGCCTGGGGCTGGCCCGGTCGCCCGGTTCGCGCGCCCGCTGAGTCAGTTCGTCAGGCCGCGCGGCGTGCCGCCCCAGCCCGTGTGCAGGTCGCGCAGCACGGTGGGCGCGTCCAGCGTGCGCAGCGGGATGCTGCGGTCCGCCGGGATGCGCCCCTGTGCCAGCAGCGCCTCGTAGCGCAGCGCGCTGACGCGCAGGAAGGACGCGAAGTTGCCCACCTCGCCGCGGGCGATCACGAGTTCGTCGTAAAGCTTCTCGATCAGCTGCGCCACGCCCATGCCGTCGCGGCCGGCGATCTCCTCCAGCACCTGCCAGAACAGGTTCTCCAGCCGGATGCTGGTGACGACGCCGTGCAGCCGCACGGAGCGCGTGCGGCTGTCGTAGCTCTGCGGGTCGGCGCTGATGAACACCTCGCACATGCGTCGTCTCCTGGGAAGGCAGCCCCCAACTCTAGACGCTCAGTGCGTGATGCGCGTGCCCAGCACCTGCAGGAACTGGGCGATCCAGGCCGGGTGCGCGGGCCAGGCCGGCGCGCTGACGAGGTTGCGGTCGGTCACGGCCTGGTCGACCGGGATGCCGACGTACTCCGCGCCGGCCAGCTCCACCTCCACCTGGCAGGCCGGGTAGGCGGACACGCGGCGGCCCTTCAGCAGGCCGGTGGCCGCCAGCAGCTGCGCGCCGTGGCAGACGGCGGCCACCGGCTTGTCCGCGGCCAGGAAGTGCTTGACGATGTCGACGACGGCGCTGTTCATGCGCAGGTACTCGGGCGCCCGGCCGCCGGGGATCACGAGCGCGTCGTAGGACGTCGGGTTCACGTCGGCGAAGCTGGCGTTCAGCGTGAAGCGGTGGCCCGGCTTCTCGCTGTAGGTCTGGGCGCCTTCGAAGTCGTGGATGGCGGTGTGCACCCAGTCGCCGGCGCGCTTGTCCGGCGCGACGGCGTGCACCGTGTGGCCGACGGCCTGCAGGGCCTGGAAGGGCACCATGGTTTCGTAGTCTTCCGCGTAGTCGCCGCAGAGCATCAGGATCTTGCGCGTCATCGTCGTCTCCAGTGTTGACCCGGCCCGCCCCGACCGGAGCTGCTGCCGTGGGGCGATTGTTCGAACGATGGCGGCGCGGTAGGTAGCAGCCCGCTGTGACCCCGACCGGCGCGTTACCAAAACTCCCAGCGGCCGGTGCGGATGACCCACACGCCCAGCATCGCGTTCGTCACCGCGTGCGCGATGACGGCCGTCCACAGCTTGCCGGTGCGGCGGTACAGCCAGGCGTAGGCCAGGCCGGCGACGATGGCGGCCAGCCACAGCGTGTGGGCCAGCGTGAAGACGAAGGTGGACAGCACGATGGCCTTGATGCCCACGGTCTGCGGGTCCACGCGCTCGAAGGCCGGGTTCTGCACCCAGCGCATCAGGAAGCTGCGCCAGAACAGCTCCTCCATGACCGGCACCACCAGCGCCGCGCCGATCAGCCGCAGCGCGATCAGCGGCCAGATGAGCCGGCCGTCGGCGTCCAGCGGCACGAAGCTGGCGGTGGCGCTGCCCAGCTGCATCCACGGCGCGTCCAGCTGCACCCACAGCGCGAACACGGCGATGCCGACGACGACGGCCCAGCCGGTCTCGCGCGCGTCCGGCAGGTTCTGCCGCACCAGCTCGCCGTAGCTGCGCCAGTGGTACGCCAGCAGGCCGGCAACGATGAGCGCCTGGCCGCCGTAGATCCAGCGGGTGTCGAGGCCCAGCGTGTCAGGGAGGTAGCCCCGCAGCGCCAGCAGCACCATGAAGACCACGAACGGAATGCAGCGGGCGAGGGCGGCGGGGCTGAGGGCGGGGGTGTCGGCAGGCATGTCGAGGCCCAGCTTAGCCCGGGGCAATGACAGCTTGAGGTGCCAGTGCCCCCAAGTCTCAGGGGGCGGCGGCCTTCAGCAAGCCGTCCTTGAACGCAACGAACACGCCGTTGGTCCAGCCGAAGCCGTCCTGGGTCTCGTACTCGCCGCCGCCGCCGGGGCGGTCCTCGGCGACGTCGTATTTCTCCAGCAGCCGGCCGGTGGCCAGGTAGACGCGGTGCACGCTGGCACACCAGCGCGCTGCGATGTCGCGGCCCAGGTCACCGTGTCCGTGGCGTGCCAGGCCTTGCGCGGCCATCCACTGCAGCGGCGCCCAGCCGTTGGGGGCGTCCCACTGCTGGCCGGTGGCCAGCGCCGTCGTCAGCAGGCCGTTGGCGCCCAGCAGGTGGCGCCGCACCTGCGCGGCCATCGCGTCGGCCTGCGCCGGTGTGGCCAGGCCCAGGTACAGCGGCACCAGCGATGCGGCGGTCAGCGGGCGCGGGTCGGCGGCATCGCGCCAGTTCAGGTCGGCAAAGTGACCTGGGCCCGCGTCGGCGCGCCAGAAGCGCGTCTGCAGCAGCTGGCGGCGCGTGGCGGCTCGCGCGTCGAAGGCCTCGGCCGTGGCCGTGTCGCCGGCGCGGGCGGCGCCCAGCGCGATGGCGCTCTCCAGCCCGGCCAGCAGCGCGTTGAGGTCCACGGGTGCCAGCGCAGTGGTCTCGATGGTGGCGATGTCGGCCGGGTCGGCGCACCAGCGGCCGGAGAAGTCCCAGCCGCTTTCGGCGCCGGCGCGCAGGTCGCGCCACACCTGCTCGTGCGGCCGGCCGCTGGCCTCGGCCGTCTCGACGTCCTCGCGCCAGCTCTCCTCGCGCGGCGTGCAGCGGTCGTCCCAGTAGCGGTTCAGCAGCGCGCCGTTGGGCGTGCGCACGACGCGGCGGTGCGCCTGGCCCTGCGCCAGGCCCGTCTCGCCGTCCATCCAGAAGGCGTGTTCGGTCTTCAGCGCCGCGAGGTGGGCCGCGAAGCCGGCGGCCGGGTCGTCGGCGTGCAGCAGCTCCACCATCTTGAAGAAGAACGGTGGCTGCGAGCGGCTCAGCATGTAGCTGCGGCTGGCGTTGGGGATGAAGCCGTGGCGGGCGATGAGGTGCGCGAAGTTGGCGAGCATGTCCTCGGCCAGGTCGCGCCGGCCATCGGCCACCAGGCCCAGCATCGTGAAGTAGCTGTCCCAGTAGTACAGCTCGCGGAAGCGCCCGCCGGGCACCACGTAGGGGTGGGGCAGCGGCAGCAGGCTGTCGCCCTGCTGCGCCTGCGTGTGCTCGCGCACCAGCAGCGGCCACAGCGCGCGGATGTGCTCGCGGATGCCCAGCTGCGGGCCGCTGACGGTGTCGTGGCCGGGCAGTACGAAGTGCGCGTGCACGAAGTCGGCCAGCGAGAAGCCGGGCAGGCGGTGTTCGGCGTCGAAGCGGGCGCGGATCAGCGCCGGCGACGTGCGCGGCCGGGCATCGACGAAGCTCTTGCCGTCGCCGAACACGCGGCCCATCTGCACGGCGACGAACAGCTCGCCGTACAACTCGTGAGGCGTGGCCGCCGCGCGTTGGGTCACGCGGGCGTGGAGGGGCGCGGCGGCGAAGAGGTCGCCGGGGCGCGGGGAGGAGGAGGTCATGGCGCGAATTGCCGGCGCAGGCGGGTCAGCGCGAGCGCGAGGGCGGCGGTGGGAACGAGGAGCAGGCCGAAGGCGGTGAGGCCGTCGAAGGCGACGAACAGGCGGCCGGTGATGAAGCTGCCGAGCGTGCCGCCTAAAGCTGAGAACACGACGATGAGGCCGGTCATGGCCGCGTGCTGGCGCTGCGGCAGCGCGCTCAGCATGGCGGAGTTGATGGCCGGGTAGATGGGCGCCAGCAGCAGGCCCGTCAGCGGCAGCAGGTAGGCCGCGGGCGGCGCGTTGAGCCAGCCGACATCGGCGCCCAGCGGCGCGACGTGGCGGGCCAGCGGCAGCGTGACGAGGATGAGCGCCGCGATGCCCATGAGGCAGGCGATGACGACGGCGAACCAGCCCAGCCGGCCGATGACGGCGGCGCTGGCCAGCCGCCCCAGCGCCGTGGTGGCCGGCATGATGACGGCCAGGCCCACGCTCATGGCGGTGGGCAGGTGCAGCACCTCGTTGTTGAAGCTGGGCAGCCAGGTCGAGATGCCCTGCTCGATGAGCACGTAGAGGAAGGCCGACAGCAGGAACACGACGACGAGCGCCATGCGCAGCAGCGGCGCCATCGCGGTGAGGTCGTCGCGCAGCGTGGTGCCGGGCGACTGGATGGGGCCTTCGTCCAGCGGGCTGACGAGCAGCAGCACGAACGCGCCGGCGGCGATGGCCGCGAGCAGCGGGTAGACCTGCAGCCAGCCGGTGCCGTCGGCGTGCGCGGCCTGGCTGAACAGCAGGAAGCCGCCCAGCACGCCGACCATGAACAGGCCTTCCAGCAGATTCGTGAAGCGCGCGTGGCCGGCGCGGTCGTGGGTGACGAGGCCGATCATGGAGTAGGCCGACACCTTCACGAGCGCGAAGCCGGCGCCCAGCGTGCAGAACAGCAGCTTGATGGCCCAGAAGGCGGACAGCACCGGCATGGCCAGGCAGGCCGCGCCGACGGCGGCGAGGGCCAGCAGCATGGACTTCTTGAGGCCGAGTCGGGGGAGCAGCGACGCGACGAGGAAGGACGTGAGGGCGATGGGCAGGTCCTTCCACGCGTCCAGCAAGGCGGCGTCCTGGCGGGCCACGCCCAGGGTCTGCACGACGAGCAGGTTCACGGCACCGACGCTGTTCAGCAGCGCGCCGAACAGCATGTAGGTGAGGATGATGGCGAGCTTGATACGCAGCGTGCTCGTCGTTGTCGGCATGGCCGCTGATGGGTGGTGTGTCATGTCTGTGCACCTTTGGCTTGGTGCCAAGCGTGGTGCCGGGATTTCGCCCCGGCGGGCGACCTACTTTTTGGGCCGCCAAAAAGTAGGCAAAAAGCTCGCCCCGACCGCACCGCCCCTCGCTGCGCTCGGGGTTCCCTGCGGTACTCAGGCCTTGAAGCCCCGCGCAAAACTCGCGCCGCTACGCTCTGCTCAAACAGTTGCGCGGAGTCAGTTCTTGAAGTGCGCTGCGCGCACGGCTTCAAGACCTTCCGTTCCTCGGCGGTGCTAAAGGGGC